>NZ_JACHML010000001.1:3372009-3696012 GCF_014208045.1 Microbacterium thalassium | reverse complement strand
GCAGTTCGCTCCGTCTGCGCGTGGCGCAGCCGCGCGAGGCGCTCGCGCGCACGATCGTTCGCGCGTGGGCCCCCGCTCTCCAGCGAGCGGCGGACGATCGGCAGCAGCATCCTCGCGAGCGTGAGGACCGGCAGCGGCGATCGGCGGACGCCGAGCAGCGTGCGATACTCCCGCGGAATCGTCGCGACAGCGGCGGCGAAGAGCACGCGATAGCCGACGCCCATCATCACCCCCGGGGTCTTCGGCCGTCGCAGGAACCGCACCACCTCGTCGACGTGCGCTCCGCCGGCGAGCTCGCCGCGCTCGAGGAAGCCGTGCATGCGTGCGCGGAGATCTTCGGCCGTGCGCGGAGGATCGGGGACGTGCATGAGCGAGCCGGCCGTGGCCCAGTCCGCGACGTAGGCATCGGCGCCCCCGGGGACCGGGCCCTCGAGCGACTCGTGGCATGTCAGGAAGGCATCCGTGAACGCCAGATGCACCCACTCGACGAGGTCGCGATCGGCGGCGGTGTACGAATGGGTCGAACCGTCACCTGCGGTGTACGCGCCCCGAACCCGCTCGTGCAGCCTCGCGACCCGCCGGGTCTCGGCATCCGCCTGCTCACGCGAGCCGTACGTCACGCACATCACCCAGCGCACCGTACCGGCCAGCCGCCCGAGCGGATCCTCGCGATACCGCGACCAGTCCTGAACGCCGGCGAGCGCGCCCGGGTGGAGCGCCTGGACGAGCAGAGCGCGGATGCCGGCCACCAGCGTGCCCATGCCGGCGTGCACCGTCCACGCGGGCCCGTCCTCGGCGAAGCATCCGTCGTCGTCGCCCTCGGCGAGCCGGAGCACCCACGCCGGTGCCCCCTCCGGGTCGCCGGAGAGGGCGGTGAGCAGACGGGCGCGCAACGGCATGCTGTCAGCATCGCATCGCCCGCTGTGCACTGGCCAGGGGAATCCGGGGTGGGCCCCGAGCATGCCCCCGCTATGCGGAACCTATGAGCTTCCCCAGAACGGCCGATTCTTGGCGCAGTCTCAGAACGCCCGCTCCAGCATGAGGGACATGGCAACCCTGACCTCCCCTCGCATCGCGGCCCCCGCGCCGCGGACCGCGCCGGCCGCCCCTCCCTTCCCCGTCGGGCGGCGCTCGTCGCGGTCCCGCGCCGTGTGGAACGCCGTCGCGGTCACCGTGATCTGGCTCACGAGCCTCGTCGTCGTGGCCCTCTGGGTCAGCGGCGGCGCCGTGCAGGACCTCTTCGCGGGCGGCGCGGCGATGCTCAACACGCTGGGCCGGATCACGGGACTGGTCTCGGCGAACCTGCTGCTGTACCAGGTGCTGCTGATGGCGCGGATTCCGCTCTTCGAGCGCGGCTTCGGGCGCGACGGCATCACGCGAATGCACCGCCTGGTCGGGTTCTGGTCGTTCTGGCTGCTGGTCGCGCACATCGCGCTGCTGGTGGCGGGGTATGCGGCGCAAGCGGCGATCAATCCCTTCGTTCAGCTGTGGCAGTTCATCTGGGAGTACCCCGGCATGCTGCTGGCCACCGCGGGGACGATCCTGCTCGTCATGGTGGTCGTCACCTCCATCCGCAAGTCCCGACGCAAGCTCCGCTACGAGTCGTGGCACCTGCTGCACCTCTACGGCTACCTGGGTGTCGGCCTCGCGATCCCGCACATGCTGTGGACGGGCGCGGACTTCCTGACATCCCCGGTCGCAACCGCGTACTGGTGGTCGCTGTGGGCGGTCACCGCCGCCGCCGTCCTCATCTGGCGGCTGGGCATCCCCGCATGGCGGTCGTGGCGTCAGGGCCTCCGCGTCTCAAGCGTCCGCCGTGACGGCAGCAACGGCGTCGAGGTCCGCATGACCGGCCGCGATGTGTCGCGGCTGCGGGCCGAGGCCGGACAGTTCTTCGTGTGGCGCTTCCTCGACGGAGCCGGCTGGACACGCGGCCACCCGCTCTCCCTCGCCGCGGCGCCGACGGCGAGCGAACTCACGATCTCGGCACGCATCGTCGGCGACGGCACCCGCCGCATGACGACGCTCAAGCCCGGCACACGCGTGATGTTCGAGGGGCCCTACGGGCACATGACCGAGTCCGCGCGCAGCGGCACCAAGCTCCTCATGATCGGTGCGGGAGCGGGCGTCGCGCCGCTCGTGTCGATCCTCGAGGGCGCCGCGTTCGCGCCCGGCGCCGCCACGCTGCTGACGCGTGATCACTCGGATGCCGAGGCGCTCCGCCTCGATGCCATCGCCCGTCTCGTCTCCCAGCGCGGCGTGCGCCACTTCACGCTCAACGGCCCGCGCTCGCGTACCGGATCCGCGTGGCTTCCCGCCGGGGTCAGCGCGAACGGGCGTGATGTGATCCGCAGTCTCGCTCCCGACCTCAGCGCCTACGACGTCTACCTGTGCGGGCCGGTCCCCTGGATGGACGAGGTCAAGCGCGACCTGCGCGCCGCCGGCGTCTCCTCCACCCGCATCCACAGCGAAGCGTTCGCCGTCTAGCCCCAGGAGTCATCATGAAGAAGATCATCTACAGCGTGCTGGCGACCCTCAGCGGTCTCGTCCTGCTGTTCAGCTACAAGACGTCGTGGAACGAGTCGGTCGTCGACACCTCCGCGGCGACGATCAGCAGTGACACGACGAGCGCCGACAGCACGACCTCGGACACCGATTCCAGCGCGTCCGACTCGTCGAGCGACGACGACGAGGACGAATACGAGGACGACGAGGACGGCGAAGACGACGAGGACGACTCGTCGGCGAGCTCGGGCTCCACCTCTTCCGGCTCGAGCTCGTCGTCGTCATCGTCGTCCTCGTCCACGAGCTCGTCGAGCCTCGCGGACGGGACCTACACCGGCGACGCCGCGAACACCCGGTACGGCGCCGTCCAGGTGGCGATCACGGTCTCGGGCGGAGAGATCACATCGGTCGACGTGCCGCAGTACCCGTCGCACGATCACCACGACGTCCAGATCAACTCGTACGCGCTGCCGATCCTGGTCGACGAGACCATCAGCGCTCAGTCGTCGTCGATCAGCATGGTCTCGGGCGCCACCTACACCAGCCAGGGATACATCCAGTCGCTGCAGAGCGCGATCGACCAGGCGCAGCAGTGATGGGCGCCGCACCCGGGCGGCAGGTCGAGGTCCGCCACATCATGGGCACCGCCGTCAGCATCCATGCGCTGACCGCTCCCGGCGCCGACGTCGACGCGCGGCCTGCGATGGAGGCCTGCTTCGCCGAGCTCCGGGAAGCCGACCGCGTGTTCTCGCCCTACCGCGAGGACTCCGACATCTCGCGGATCCGCCGCGGCGAGCTCACGATCGAACAGGCCGCGCCGGACGTCGCCGAGGTGGCGGCGGCGTGCTCGCAGTGGGAGGAGTCGACGCAGGGACGGTTCTCCGCCCGCTGGCGCGGAGGCTTCGACCCGACCGGCTACGTCAAGGGATGGGCGGTGGAGAGGGCCGCGGTCCGGCACCTCGCGCCGCTCGTGCTCCAGCCGGGAGTGATCGCCGCCGGGATCAACGCCGGCGGGGACATACAGCTGTTCACCGCCGACGACTCCGACTGGGTGTGGCATGTCGGCATCGCCGATCCCGGCCGGCCGGGCGAGGTCGTCGCCACCGTCGACGTGCGCAACGGGGCCGTCGCGACGAGCGGCTCCGCCGAGCGCGGCCGGCACATCATCGATCCGCGCACAGGAGAACCGGTCGACCACGTGGTGTCGGCGACGGTCGTCGGCGACGGCCTCGCCGCCGCCGACGTGTGGGCGACCGCGGCCGCGGTCGCCGGGTTCGACGACCTGTCGTGGCTCGCCGGCGCCGACACGCGCATGGGCATCCTCCTGGACGGCGCCGGGCGCGTGCGCCGGTGGACCGGTGCGACTCCGGTCAGCGTCCAGCCCGCGAGCGTCGGCGTCCCCGCGTAGCAGACGCCGCAGGGACCTCGAGCAGGAACGTCGAACCCGACGGAGACGTGTCCTCGACGCTCACGGCCCCGCCGTGCCGGGCAGCCACGTCGCGGACCAGGGCCAGTCCCAGCCCGAACCCGCGACGGCGCCCCGTCTCGCCCGACCGGGCGAACCGCTCGAAGATCCGCTCACGGTCGGCATCCGCGATGCCGGGGCCCTGGTCGATCACCCGCACGCCGACATCCGTCTCGGACGCGTCGACGCGCACGCGCACCGTCGCGCCCTCGGGCGAATGCTGCACGGCGTTGTCGACGAGGGCGATGCACAGCCGGGTGAGGGTGACAGCGGCCATCGCGGCACGCGCGGCGTGCGGGGCGTCGACCACGATCGAGACCGCATGCTCGGCCGCGACGGGCGCCAGCGACTCCGCCGCATCGCGGGCGCAGGCCGCGGCATCCGCCGTCGCCCCGTCGCCGGCGGCATCCGATTCGGCCGTCAGCAGCAGATCGGTGAGCACGTCGTCCATCGCGTTCGCGTTGCGGCGCAGGTCGCCGAGCGCGTCGTCGATCGGATCGCCCCGCTCGTAGCGTCGCTGCACGATCTGGATGCGGCTGTTGAGAGCCGTCAGCGGCGTGCGCAGCTCGTGGCTGGCGTCCGACACGAACGCCCGCTGGCTGCGCAGGGCCTCGGCGAGCGGATGCACCGACCGCCGCGCCGCGAGCCACGCGACAACGGTCAGCAGCAGGACGCCGAGGACGCCCAGGACGATGACCCAGGGCAGGATGCGATCGACGTCCACGACGATCTCGCCGCCGCTGACGCCGCCTCCGTGGTGGTCATCCGACTCGTACTCGTACTCGCGCTCGGGTCGCGCGCGCACCAGGATCACCGCGACGAGGATGCCGACGCCCGCCGCGATGATGAGCGCGGATGCCGCGCCCACCCACAGGCCGACCCGGAGCGCCGCCGCGCGCACGCGGCGCCGGTCGTCGATGTCGCTCATGTCGGCGCTCCCACGCGGTAGCCGCGGCCGCGCACCGTCTCGATGATCTCGGGTGTGGACTTGCGCCGGATGTAGTGGACGTAGGTGTCGACCGATCCCGGTGCGTCGCCCGCGGCGAACACCGCGCTCAGGATCTCGTCGCGGCCGAACACGTGCTCGGGACTGGCCGAGAGGAGTTCGAGCAGGGCCGCCTCGGTCGCCGTCAGCGCCACGCGCGCCTCGGACGGGCTGTACAGCGCCAGCGAGTCGGGCGTGAAGACCCACGCGCCGAGGACCCGGCGGCGCCCGGTGGCCGCGAACCCGCGTCGCAGCGCACGCAGCCGCGCCAGCAGCTCGTCGTAGTCGAACGGCTTGACGAGGTAGTCGTTCGCGCCGGCATCCAGCCCGCTCACGCGATCTGCGACGGAGCCGAGGGCGGTGAGCATGAGCACGGGTGTCGTGATGCGCGCCGTGCGGACCTTCTCGATGAACTCCGCACCGTCCATGCCGGGAAGCCGGCGGTCGACGACCATCGCGTCGTAGCGGTTGTGCAGCGCGAGGTCGAGGGCGGCACGCCCGTCGACGGCGTGGTCGACCCGGTAGACGTCCGACAGCACCTCGATCGTCATCTCGGCGATCTCGGCGTCGTCCTCGACATACAGGAGGGCGGGGTGGTTCGAGCCGTCGGCGTCACGCGTCACGTCTCCCATTCTTCCCCGCATCCGGCTCGAGCGGACGCGGACCCTTGATCGGCCTGCGCGCGGCTGGTAGGCCAGGGAGCGTGACGACGCCGGATGAGGATTACCCCTTCGACCTGGGGAGATATTCACGGGCGGTGACGACCGCGTCGCCCGAGGCCCAGGTGTGGTTCGACCGCGGCCTGAACTGGACCTACGGGTTCAACCACGAGGAGGCCGTGCGCTGCTTCGAGAGGTGCGCCGAACTCGATCCCGAATGCGCCATGGCGTGGTGGGGGATCGCCTATGCGCTCGGGCCGAACTACAACAAGCCGTGGGAGGCGTTCGACGAGGACGACCTGCGGTCGAGCGTGCGGCGGACCCACGACGCCGTGGAACGCGCCGTCGAGCTCGCCGCGAACGCGACGCCGGTCGAGCAGGCCCTCGCCGCCGCGCTCCGTGCCCGTTATCCCGACGGTGTGCCGGCCGAGGACTGCTCGATCTGGGACCCTCTGTACGCCGACGCGATGAGCGCGGTCTACCACGCACACCCGGACGACGTCGATGTGGCGACGCTCTATGCGGATGCGCTCATGAATCTCACTCCGTGGCAGCTGTGGGACATCGTCACCGGAGATCCGGCGCCCGGCTCGCGCGCGATCGAGGCGCGCGCCGTCCTCGACCACGCACTCGCGGACCTCGGGGGCGAGGACCATCCCGGCGTGCTGCACCTCTACATCCACCTGATGGAGATGTCGACCACGCCCGAGCAGGCCGTGCCGATCGCCGACCGCCTGCGCGGACTCGTACCCGACTCGGGTCACCTCGAGCACATGCCGACGCACCTGGACGTGCTGTGCGGCGACTACCGGCGCGTGGTGGCCGGAAACCTGGATGCGATCCGCGCCGACGAGAAGTACGTCGCCGAGCGCGGGATGATGGAGTTCTACACGCTCTATCGCGCGCACAACTACCACTTCGCGGTCTACGGGGCCCTCTTCCTCGGGCAGTCGCGCATCGCGCTCGAGACGGTCGCGCGGCTCGAGGAGTCGATCCCCGAGGACCTGCTGCGCGTGCCGTCGCCGCCCATGGCGGAGTGGCTCGAGGCATTCGTGGGGATGCGCGTGCACGTGCTGGTGCGCTTCGGCCTGTGGGACGAGCTGCTGGCACTGGCGGTGCCGACGGACACTGCGCTGTACAGCATGACCACCGCCCTCACCTACTACGGCCGCGGGGTCGCGGCGGCGGCGACGGGCGATATCGCGCGCGCCGAAGCGGAGCAGCGCCTGTTCGAGGCGGCGTCGGCGGACGTGCCCGAGGAGCACATGCTCTTCAACAACTCGTGCAGCGATGTGCTGAAGGTCGCAGGCGCCATGCTCGCCGGCGAACTGGCGTATCGCCGCGGCGACGTGGAGGAGGCGTTCGAGCATCTGCGCCGGTCGATCGACCTCGACGACACTCTGCTGTACGACGAGCCGTGGGGCTGGATGCAGCCGACACGCCACGCGTACGGTGCTCTGCTGCTGGAGCAGGGACGCGTCGAAGAGGCGTGCAGCGTGTACGAGGCGGATCTCGGCGTCGACGGGACCATCCCCCGAGCCCGCCAGCATCCCGCCAACGTGTGGAGCCTGCACGGGTACCACGAGTGCCTGCGCCGGCTGGGGCGTCATGGCGAGGCCCGGATCATCGGCGGGCAGCTGACCATGGCGAAGGCTCTCGCGGACGTGCCCATCGAAGCGTCGTGCTTCTGCCGTCTCGACACGACGCACGCCGATACGCCCGCGACGGATCATCACCACCTGGCCCTGGCGCACGACGGGTGCGAATGCGATCACGACCACGCCGGCCAGAACCACTCGTCCCACGAGCACGCGACGCAGCACCACGGCTGACCCCCCGGCTGCCGGTGTGCGCCCGGCGCCACCCGCGCCATAGGGTGTCGCCATGGGGGATGAATCCGATCGCGCGGATGCCGACGGCCCGCGCCTGATCTACCTCGTCAAGCAGCTCGAGATGGGGATCCGCGCGCGGCTGGACGGTGTGCTGAGGCAGCACAGCATCACGGTGCCGCAATACACCGCGCTCACGGTGCTGGAGCAGCATCCGGAGCTCAGCGCGGCGCAGCTCGCGCGCCTCTCCTTCGTCACGCCTCAGGCGATGGAGGGAGTCGTACGCGCTCTCGAGGAGGCGGGCTTCATCGAGCGTCACCGCGACCCGGCCAATCGGCGGCGGCTGGTCATCTCGGTCACCGAGCGGGCGCATGCGTTCCTGGGCGAATGCCGCGCGGACGTCTCGCGCATCGAGGAGGCGGCGTTCGGGCAGCTGTCTCCGGACGAGCGGGCGGGGCTGGCGGTATGGCTGACGGAAGGACGGCGAGCGCTCAGCGAATTGGGCACGGACTCTTGATCAATCATCAAGTTAGTTGATAATTAATTAACCAGATGGTCCGTTCGAACGAAGGAGTTCGCATGCCCGACACCACCGCGCCCGCACGAGGGCGCACACGACTGAAGGCCGCAGGGGCCGCCATCGCGGCGGGAGCGCTTCTGGCGGTGGCGCTTCCCGCGTCGCCGGCGGCAGCCGCAGAGACCGAGTACACCGGAACCCTGGCCAGCGGCGCCGAGTGGAGCTTCGTCGTCCCGGACGACTGGAACGGAACGGTGCTGCTGTACAGCCACGGCTACCGGCCGTCGTTCGCGGGCAGTGCCAACCCCGCGCAGATCGCGCCGAACGACGGCACCGGGGATCTGCTCCTCGACATGGGCTACGCGCTCGTCGGTTCGGGCTACGCAGGGCGAGGCTGGGCTCTGCCGACGGCGGTCGACGACCAGCTCGGCTCGCTCGACGCGGCACTCGATGTCAGCGGCGTCGAGCCGGAGCACATCCTCGCCTACGGCACCTCGATGGGCGGGCTCGTGACCGGGCGGATCGCCGAGACCGCCGGAGACGTCATCGAGGGCGCGCTCCCGACGTGCGGACTCATGGAGGGCGGCGTCGACCTGAACAACTACCAGCTCGACGCGGCGCACGCCATCAACCAGCTGCTCGACCCGGAGCACGACATCCAGATCGAGGGATACGGCGTGACCGGCCTCGGCTCGGCGTTCGCAGCGACCGGCGCTCTGCTCGGTGCGGTGGGCGCGGCACAGGCGACCCCCGAGGGACAGGCGCGCAACGCGCTCGCCGCGGCCCTGTTCCACCTGCCGGGCGACGACTCCGGGAGCCTGCAGGAGTGGCAGGAGTCGATGTACGGGCTCCTCCAGACGACGATCGGTTTCGTCACCGCCGGGCGGTACGACATCGAGACCGCCGCGGGCGGCAACGGCACCTGGAATACCGGCGTGGACTACGCCAAGCTGTTCCAGTCCTCCGAAGACCGCAAGCTCGTCGAGAAGCTCTACAAGCAGGCGGGCCTCGACCTGAAGGCCGACCTCGAGCTGCTCACCGAGACGGCCGACATCGAGGCGGACCCGGGATCGGTCGAGACGCTGTTCGGTCACTCCGGGCTGACCGGCGACCTTCAGATGCCCGTGCTGAGCCTGCACACCACGATCGACATCCTCGCGCCCGTCCAGGTCGAGGAGGAGTACGCCGAAGACGTGCGCGGTCAGGGAGACGCGGCTCTGCTGCGCCAGATGTTCGTCGAGCGCGACGGCCACTGCGCCTTCACGCCCGCCGAGATCGCCGCGGGCATCGTCGTGCTCGAAGAGCGTGTGGTCACCGGCCACTGGAGCGGCGCGAGCAGCTCGGTGCCGAAGCTCAACAAGCTCGCCGCGTCGCTCGATGAGAGCGGTTCGGCGTTCGTGAGCGTTCCCCCGCAGGAGTTCCTCGCCGACCGCAACATGATGTGAGTCACCGGCCGGGAGCCGCGACAGCCGCGGCACCCGGCCGGCTCGCGGCGGTGCGGACCACGCGGCACCGCGCCGCCGCGAACCCCCTACAGTGGGCACCATGCGATCCCCGGCGGCATGGCTGCGCGGCGTCCGGCACCCGGAGGCCTTCCACGGGCACGGCATCCGCAAGGGATTCTTCGAGGGCTGGTACGTCAAGCTCATCAGCGCCGACCGCTCCCAGCGCTGGGCCGTGATCCCGGGGATCTTCAAGGGCCTGGACGCGGCCGGCACGCTCGACGACGAGGCGTTCGTGCAGGTGCTCGACGGCCTGACGGGGCGATCCTGGTACCACCGGTTCCCCGCTGACGACTTCCGTGCCCGCGACGACCGGTTCGAGGTCTCAATCGGGCCGAACACCTTCGACGCGTCCGGCTTCACGCTCGACGTCCCGCAGCTGCGAGGGCGGGTCGAGGTCACGACGCCGTTCGAGCCGTGGCCCGTGACGCTGCGCGAGCCCGGCATCATGGGCTGGTACGGACTGGTGCCGTTCATGGAGTGCTTCCACGGCATCGTGTCGTTCGGCCACGGGCTGAGCGGCGCGGTCGAGATCGAAGGAACGCCGACCTCGTTCGACGACGGTCGCGGCTACATCGAGAAGGACTGGGGCGAGGCATTCCCATCCGGGTATGTGTGGCTCGCGAGCAACCACATCGACGCGGCGGTCGGCGACGGCACCGACGCGTCGCTCATCGCGTCCGTGGCCATCATCCCGTGGCTCGGGTCGTCGTTCCGCGGCTCGATCATCGGCTTCCGCCACAGCGGACGGCTCCACAAGTGGACGACGTACAACCGCTCGCGCGAGCGGCGACTGCAGATCACCGACACGCACGTGCGCTGGACCGTCGAGGGGCCCGACGGCACCCTCGACCTCGACGCCGAGCGCACGCGGGGAGGACTGCTGCACGCCCCGCTGCGCACCGCGATGCATCAGCGCGTGGAGGAGACCCTCGACACCACCGTCGTGTTCCGGCACCGCGACCCGGACGGCCGGACCCTGCTCGAGGGGGTGGCCGAGGTCGCCGGGCTCGAGGTGTTCGGCGACACCGAGCGACTGCTCTCGCTCAAGACGTAGACCGGATGCCGCGCCCGGCATACGGACGGCTCAGGGCGCGGACGACACGTCGAGCCGGTCCTGGCCCGACAGTGACGACCACGCGCTCTCGACGCCCTTGGCGGCGTGGGTCGACGCGCGCACGGCGCGCTCGTCCGCCCACTCGTTGAGCACGTGGCCGGAGTGGCCGCGCACGTGCTCCAGCACGACGTCCGGCATCCCCGCCGCCCGCCGCGCGTCGCGCGCGGCGATGAGCTGCTCGAGCAGCTCGCGATTCTTCGTGGGCGACCCGCTCGAGGTCTTCCAGCCGCGCCGCCGGTGGCCGTCCATCCACGACGAGTAGGTGTCGATCGCGTACTTCGAGTCGGCCTGCACGACGAGGTTGCGCACGTCCCGGTGGTCGTCGATCGCGCGGAGCAGGCCCAGGAGCTCGCCGATGTTGTTCGTGCCCTTCGGGATCGACCCCGCCGCCCAGTGGCCGTCCTCGCCGACCCAGGCCCAGCCGGCCGGTCCCGGATTGCCCTTGCATGCTCCGTCGGTTGCCACGATGTACGGCCGGTCGTCAGTCACTCGGGAAAGGCTACCCGCCCGGGGCGCTCCCGGCGCGCCGCGCCGCCGCCTCAGCGCGCGGCGGCGATGACCGCCACGATCGCGAGACCGAGGAGGCCGACCGCCGTGGCGAACCCCGCCAGCGCGAGCGGCAGGCGGCCGTCCGGGTGCGGGGCTCGATCGCCGTGCTCGATCGCCGACGCCGTCACGGCGCTGTAGCGCCGCCGGGCGGCGAGCCAGATCAGGCCGGACGCCACCAGCCCGAGCGCGCCGGGGAGCACCCACAGCACGTGCCCGAAGACATCCGGCAGCAGACGCAGGGCGACGAGCGACCCGACGGCGACCGCGAGCGTCGTGCGGCGCCACGCCAGCTCGGTGCGCTCGGGCTGGAGCCCCGGATCGAACAGCGCCATCAGACCACGACGGCCAGCAGCACGAGGACGGCCGAGACGGTGACGGTGACGGTGAGGACCGGCCCGAGCAGGGAGCCGGGCAGCGGCTGCTCCAGGCGCAGGGCCTTCTCGGTGCGCATCCAGTTGACCCACGCGAGACCCGGGGTGAGCACCCCCGAGATCACCAGCGTGAGGGATGCCGTCAGGCGCAGCTCGGGCTGCAGCTCGAGCCCGAGGACCTCGAGGGCGACACCGCCGGCGAGCAGCGCCAGAGCGGTGCGGATCCAGGCGAGGAAGGTGCGCTCGTTGGCGAGGGTGAACCGGATGTCCGGCTCCGCGCCGTGGCCGAACACGGAACGGGGGAAGCGGCTCATCCGGGCTCCTTCGGGTCGGCGCACACGTGCGTGTTGATTCTCCCATCCTGCCCTCCCTACTGTGAGGTGACTCGAAGGAGCAGCTGTGACCGCATCCGTCCCGCCCGAGAAGATGCACGCCATCTCGCACGACACCCGCTCGATCGTCGACGAGGTGCTCGACTACGCGCGCCGGCGCGCGGTGTACGAGAACGTGCCGCTGGACAAGCCGCTGACGCCGCGCGATCTGTCGCGTCTCGCGTCCGGCTCGATCAGCGCCGACGGGATCGGGGCGCGGCGCGCCATCGCGCTGTTCGAGAACGTCCTCGCGCCCGCGTGCGTCACCACCGACCACCCCGCGTACCTGTCGTTCATCCCGTCCGCCCCGACGAAGGCCGCCATCGCGTTCGATCTCGTCGTGTCGGCGTCGTCGGTGTACGGCGGCTCGTGGATGGAGGGGTCGGGGGCCGTGTTCGCCGAGAACGAGGTGCTGCACTGGCTGGCGGCCGAGTTCGGCCTGCCGCAGGGCGCCGGCGGCGTGTTCATGCAGGGCGGCACGATCGGCAACCTGTCGGCGCTCGTGACGGCGCGGGACGTCGCCCGGCGCCGCAACCGCGACCTCGGGCGTCCCGACCCGGGTCGCTGGGCGGTCGTCGGCAGCGCGGAGGCGCACTCGTCGATCGCGTCCGCGGCCGCGGTGATGGACGTCGACGTCGTGGACGTGCCGACCGGCGACGACGGGCGCCTGCACGGCGACGCCGTCGCGCGCGCCCTGGACGAGCACGGCGACGCCGTCTTCGCGGTGGTCGCGACCGGCGGCACGACCAACTTCGGAATCGTCGACGACATCGCCTCGGTCGCGGACGCCGTGAAGGAGCGCGGCGTGTGGCTCCACATCGACGGGGCGTACGGTCTCGCGGCGATGCTGGTCGACCGGATGCGTCCGGTGTTCGCGGGCGTCGAGAAGGCGGACTCGCTCATCGTCGACCCGCACAAGTGGCTGTTCGCGCCGTTCGACGCGTGCGCGCTCATCTACCGCGACCCCGATCAGGCGCTGCTGGCGCACACGCAGAAGGCCGAGTACCTCGACACCCTGACCGGCGGCGCAGACTGGAACCCGTCCGACCTCGGCATCCAGCTCACGCGCCGCGCCCGCGGACTGCCGCTGTGGTTCTCGCTCGCGACCCACGGCACGGACGAGTACCGTTCGGCGATCGAGCACGGCATCGACCTGGCCCGCGAGATCGCCGACGAGATCGAGCGCCGGCCCGGTCTCTCACTCGTGCGCGATCCGCAGCTGTCGGTCGTGGTGTTCCGGCGCGAGGGCTGGAGCCTCGCCGACTACGCGGCGTGGTCGGATCAGCTCCTCGAGGAGCAGCTCGGCTTCGTGGTGCCGAGCTCGCACCGCGGCGAGCCGGTGCTGCGCTTCGCGATCGTGAGCCCGCTGACGACGTTCGAGCTGCTCACGAGCATCCTCGACACCCTGGCGTAGCCGCCTCCGCCTCCACCGTCGGAGAATCGCGTCTTCGTCGGAGGGTGGATTCATACGGTCGTTGCATCACTGAGCGGAGGCGGCGATGCGATTCACTGTGGCGGCGAAGGACGCGGCGTTCCTGGCGGTGTGTCAGGGGTTGTCGTTCGTGCGGGCGGGGGCGTTGATCGGCGCGTCTGGTGACGCGGTGGGGATCTGGTGGCGGAACACTGTCGGCATGCCGACACGTCGCAGTCACATCCCTGTGCTCGATCCTTTGCGGCCGGACGTGCGACCCGGTCGCGGGTTGAGTCTGGAAGAGCGGATCGAGATCCAGGCCGGGCGGCGGGCGGGGCTGTCGCAGCGTGAGATCGCGCGTCGGATCGGACGTGACCAGTCGGTCATCTCCCGTGAGCTCGCCCGTCATCGGGGCCGTGATGGTCAGTACCGGGCCGCGGTCGCGGAGCTGGAGGCGCAGCGTGCCCGGCGGCGCCCGAAACCGTTCAAGCTGATCGCCAATGCCGGTCTGGCGGTGCGGGTCGAGGAGTGGATCGATGACGGGTGGAGCCCGAAGCTGATCGCCGATGTGCTCGAACGCGACCATCCGGACGACAAGACTTGGCGGGTGAGTCACGAGACGATCTACCAGGCGCTGTATGTGCAGGGGCGGGGACAGTTGCGGCAGGATCTCGCGCGTCAGCTCTCGACCGGCCGCGAGGCGCGCAAACCCCGCGACGGCGTCCGTTGGGTCAGCCCGTTCAAGAACGCGCTCACGATCAGCGACCGTCCCGCGCAGGTCGAGGACCGTGCCGTGCCCGGCCATTGGGAAGGGGACCTGATCCTCGGCGCCGGCGGCCGGTCCGCGATCGGAACGCTGGTCGAGCGCACCACCCGGTTCGCGGTGCTGCTGCACCTGCCCGGACGGCATACCGCGGACGAGGTCGCGGGCGCGATGATCCGCGAGATGAACCAGCTGCCCTGGCACCTGCGGCGCTCGATCACCTGGGACCGCGGCACCGAACTGGCCGACTACGCCGACATCCAGCTCAAGCTGCAGGCACCGGTGTACTTCTGCGACCCGCACTCGCCCTGGCAGCGCGGCACGAACGAGAACACCAACCGGCTCCTGCGCCACTGGTTCACCAAGGGCAGCGACCTCTCCACCTGGGACGCGAACGGTCTACGAGCAGTCGCCGACAAGCTCAACAGCCGACCCCGCCCCACCCTGGGCATGAAGACCCCAGCCCAAGCCCTCAACGAATACCTCGCCACCGCCGCCTGATGCATCGACCACTTGACAGCGAGGAGGAATCCGGGCCGGAGCCTCCGACGGAGCGTTGATTCCCCGACGTTCGTGAGGCGAGACAGGTGCTAGAGGACCGGCTGAGCCGGAACGAGCTCGGCGACCAGGTCCTCGACGCGGCCGCGGATCTCGTCGCGCACGTCGCGCACACCGGCGAGGTCGAGATCGGCCGGGTCGGCGAGCTGCCAGTCGAGGTACCGCTTGCCGGGGTAGACGGGGCACGCGTCGCCGCAGCCCATCGTGATGACCGCGTCGGCCGCGCGCACGACGTCGTCGGTGAGCGGCTTGGGGAACTCCTGGTCCATCGGGATGCCGAGCTCGTCGAGCGCCGTGAGCACCGTCGGCAGGATCTGCTCGGCCGGCTGCGAGCCGGCGGAGCGGACGTGCACGCGGTCCCCGGCGAGGTGGCGCGTGAGCGCCGCCGCCATCTGCGAGCGCCCCGAGTTGCCGACGCACACGTACAGCACTTCGGGCACGGGCTTGGCGACCAGTCCCTTGGACTGCGCGAGCGCGGTCAGCCGGTCGGCGGCGAACCGCTCGGCGACCGTGGCCAGGTGCGTCTCGACGTGGGCCGTGCGCTTGAGCGCGGCGTACGACTCGAACACGATCCGCTCGGTCGTCTCGGGGCTCACGATGCCGGTGAAGTGCTGGGCGAGACGGCCGGCCGCGCGGCGCAGCACGGCCTCGGCCGACAGCAGCCCGCCCTGACCGACGTTGTGGAACGGGCTCTCGGCGCTCACGACGCCGCCGCCTCGGGCACAAGCTCGGTGATCAGCTCCTCGACGCGGGTGCGGATCTCGTCGCGGATCGGGCGCACGGCCTCGATGCCCTGGCCGGCCGGGTCGTCGAGGACCCAGTCCTCGTAGCGCTTGCCGGGGAAGATCGGGCACGCGTCGCCGCAGCCCATCGTGATCACGACGTCGGACTCCTTGACCGCCTCGACGGTGAGCACCTTGGGCGTGTTGCCGGCGATGTCGATGCCCTGCTCCGCCATGGCCTCGACGGCGACGGGGTTGATCTGGTCCTTGGGGGCGGAGCCGGCCGACAGCACCTCGATGCGGCCCGCGCCGAGCTCGCGCAGGAAACCGGCGGCCATCTGGGAGCGTCCGGCGTTGTGGACGCAGACGAACAGGACGGTGGGCTTGTCGGCCATGGGAGGGCTCCTTCTGTCGGTGAGAAAAGCATAGATCGCCGTCTATGGTTAAGTCCACTCGTCGTCAGAGTGTTCCGAGCAGCTCCCGGAGCAGAGCGCGCACGCGTGCTTCGATGTCGTCGCGGATGCCGCGCACCGCGGCGAGGGGGAGTCCGGCCGGGTCGTCGAGTTCCCAATCGAGGTATCGGCGCCCGGAGTACACGGGGCACGCGTCGCCGCACCCCATCGTCACCACGACGTCGGCCGCGCGCACCGCTTCATCGGTGAGGGGCTTGGGGAACTCGCCGCCGACGGGCACCCCGATCTCGTCGAGCGCGACCACGATCGCGGGGGCCATCGCCGACGCCGGCGCAGACCCTGCCGTGCGCACGACGACGTGGTCGCCCGCGAGGTGGCGGAGGATGCCGGCGGCCATCTGGGATCGCCCGGCGTTCTTGACGCACACGAAGAGCACCTCGGGGCGACCGCGACCGTGCGGACTCGCCGCGCTGACGATGGCGTCCAGGCGGCTCGCGGCGAACGCGCTCGTGCGCGAGGCGACGAGCGGCCCGCCCGAGGCGACCAGCATGTCGTGCGATTCGCGCACGCAGCGCGCGACCGTCTCGGGCGACACGACGCCGCGGAACCTCGCCGTCAGATCGTCGGCGATCCGGTCGAGATCGGGCTCGCCGGCCGGCTCGGCATCCGCCTCGAGGAGCGCGGCGACGCGGTCCGCCTGCGCCGGCGCGATCCGGTACCACGCGCGACGCCCGTCCGGCTCGCGTGTGACGAAGCCCTCGTCGAGGAGTGCCTTCATGTGGTGGCTGATGGTGGGCTGGCGCAGGTCGAGGAGTTCCGCGAGCCGGCTGACCATCGCGCGCCCGTCCGGCGCGTCGCGGATCTCGCGCAGAATGCGCGCCCGTGTCGGCTCCGCGAGAACGCTCAGCCCGCGCGCGCCCGCGTCGCCGTCCGCGTCCCCCGAACCCATAGACGCAAGTCTATCCAACCCGCCCGCGCACCCTCCTCCTGCGCCCGTTCGGCCCGCGCCTTGCCGAGACGCACCAATCGCGCTGAGACACTCGCCCGTGGAACGCTGTCTCGGCGGGAATGCCACGTCTCGGCGGGGGGGCGACCGGGTCAGGCGAGGCCGTTGCGGGTGCTGCGGCGCTCGATGAGCACGGTGTCGCGCCACGCGCCGGCGCGCGGGCCGACCGTCGACCGTGCGATGCGCTCGCGGCGCCCGACGATGCGGAAGCCGGCGCTCTCGTGCAGCCGGATGCTCGCGGCGT
The DNA here is from genome assembly GCF_014208045.1 of Microbacterium thalassium. NCBI lineage: Bacteria > Bacillati > Actinomycetota > Actinomycetes > Micrococcales > Microbacteriaceae > Microbacterium > Microbacterium thalassium. Next base: position 3,679,025 of record NZ_JACHML010000001.1, on the reverse strand, counting down.
TCTCGGGGAAGACGCTCGACTGGATGGTCCAGATGCCCGCCTCGTCGGCGGCGGCGACGAACGCGTCGAGCAGCGCGCGCCCGACTCCGAGTCCGCGGGCGCTGCGCGCGACGTACACCGAGTGCTCGACGACGCCGCGGTACACCGCCCGCGCCGACACGGGCGATGCCGCGGCCCAGCCGGCGACCGCATCCGCTTCGTCGATCGCCACCAGCCGCGGCGCGGCGAGCTTCCCCGCGTCGAACGCCTCCCACGAGGGCACCGAGGACTCGAAGGTCGCTTCGCCGTCCTCGATGCCTTCGCGGTAGATCTCGGCGACCGCGGGCCAGTCGGCGGCGGTCATGCTCCGCACGTGCGTCAGCAGCACCCCGACCCGCCGATGTCGGTCGAGCACACGCCGGTCGCGGGCAGCTCGAGGCTCACGGTGGACGCCGACTCCGTATCCCCTGCCAGCCAGGCGGTGACCGAGCGCACCTGCTCGTAGCCCGTGGCGAGCAGGAAGGTCGGCGCGCGACCGTACGACTTCATGCCGACGATGAAGAATCCCTGCTCGGGGTGCGCGAGCTCGCGGAAGCCATGCGGCTCGACGGTGCCGCACGAGTGCACGTTCGGGTCGATGAGCGGCGCGAGGCGGCGCGGGGCCTCGACGATGTCGTCGAGCTCGAGGCGCAGTTCGCGCAGGGGCGCGAGGTCGGGGCGGAACCCGGTCGCGTTCACCACCACGTCGGTCTCGTGCTCGGCGAGCTCCCCGCGGCGGTGCCCGACGAGGACCACCGGCCCGGCGTCCCGCCGTGCGGACAGGATCTCGAATCCGTCCACGAGCTCGATGAGTCCCTCGGCGACGGCGGCGTGGACGCGATCGCCGAGCGCGGCCCGGCCGGCGAGGTCATCGTCGGCGGATGCGGCCACGCGGGCGGCCCGGGCGTTGCGGATCAGCCACGTCACGCGCGTCCCGGGTTCGCGGCGGGCGAGCTCGACCAGGTCGAGCAGCGTGTTCGCCGCCGAGTGGCCCGCACCGACGACCGTCGTGCGACGGCCGGCGAACCGGTCGCGGTCGCGGCCGAGGACGTCGGGCAGGGCATGGGTGACGGCATCCCGGATCTCGTCGATGCCCTCGAGCTCGAGCCCGTCGCTGGCGAGCGGGTTGGGGGTCGACCAGGTGCCCGAGGCGTCGATCACGGCGCGGGCCGTGAGGCGCTCGATCGCGCCGTCGGCGGTGCGGGTGCGGACGACGAAGGGCGCTGCGGCGCGGCCGCGCGTGCGTGTGCGATCCATTCCCTCGCGCGACACCGCCGTCACGCGCACGCCGGTCCGCAGTCGCTCGGCGATCGCGGGGAGCGCCGCGAGGGGCGTGAGGTAGCGCTCGACGAACTCGGCGCCGGTCGGCATCCGCTCGGGGGACGGATGCCGCCAGCCTGCGGCTTCGAGCAGGCGCCGCGCGGCCGGATCGACGAGGTACCGCCACGGCGAGAAGAATCGCGTGTGGCCCCACTCGCGTACGCTCGCTCCGGCGTCCGCGCCGGCCTCGAGGATCGTGACGTCGAGACCGCGCTCGATGAGGTGCGCGGCGGCGGCGAGGCCGACGGGTCCGGCGCCGATGACGACGATCGGCAGGGTCGCGAGGCGGTCGGTGCGGGGCGCCGAGGGGGCGAGGTCGATGAGTGTCACAAGGATCTCCCGGTATATCGATGTTCGTCGATATAACAGTGTGGGCGACGTATTGATTCCTGTCAATATCGACTAGCATCGATGCATGCTTCCCGTGGAACTGACCGATGCGACCGACGCGCCGGTGTGCTGCTCTCCGCTCGTGCGCGAGCCGTTGAGCGCCGCCGAGGCCGACGACCTGGCCCACACGATGAAGGCCCTCGCCGACCCGGCGCGCCTGCGCCTGCTGTCGATCGTGGCGGCCTCCGAGGGTGCCGAGGCGTGCGTGTGCGACCTCATCGAGCCGGTCGGGCTCAGTCAGCCGACGGTGTCGCACCACCTGAAGGTGCTGACCGAGGCGGGCTTCCTCTCCCGCAGCAAGCGCGGCACGTGGGCGTACTTCCGGCTCGTGCCGGGCGCCCTCGACCGCATCGCTCAGCTGCTGGCAGCCTCGTGAACTCGCGCGCCTACGTCGCCGAGTTCCTCGGAAGCGCCGGGCTGGCGGCCGTCGTCGTCGGCTCGGGCATCGCCGCCCAGACCCTGTCGCCGACCGACGTCGGCCTCGCCCTCTTCGAGAACGCCTTCGCGACCGCCCTCGGCCTCGGCGTGCTGATCGCCGTGTTCGCGTCGGTGTCGGGCGCCCACTTCAATCCCGCCGTGTCGCTCGTCGACGCCGCCACCGGCGGGCGATCGTGGCGGAGCGTCGCCGTCTACATCCCGGTGCAGATCATCGGATGCCTCGGCGGCGCGGCGCTGGCCAACGCCATGTTCGGCGTTCCCACCGCCTTCAGCACGACCGACCGGGCGACGTGGCCGCACCTGCTGGCCGAGGTCGTCGCGACCTTCGGGCTGGTGCTGGTGATCTTCGCGCTCGTGCGCACCGGCCGGGGGAACCTCGCCGCCCCTGCGGTGGGCGCCTACATCGGCGCGGCGTACTTCTTCACGTCGTCGACGAGCTTCGCCAACCCCGCGATCACGGTCGGCCGCGCGATCAGCGACACCTTCGCCGGCATCGCCCCGGCATCCGTCCTGCCGTTCATCGCCGCGCAGCTGGTCGGGGCGGCGATCGCGTGGCTGGCGGTGCGAATGCTGTACCCGGTGCGCGAACCGGAGGCGGCGATCCCGGCCGAGGTCTGATCGGGCGTCACGCCGGAGCGGATGCGTCCTCCGACGCGAGCTGGTTCAGGCGGCGCTGCCGCATCGCGAGGAACAGCGGGAACGTGAAGGCGAACGCCGTGAGACCCGACCCGACGACGTACAGCCAGCCGAAGCGCATGCCGAGCCGTCGCGCCTCGACGATGAGGAACACGCTCCCGGCGGTGGCGACGACGAGCAGGTCGACCGTGATGGACGACACCGCGGGTCCGCTCGTGACGAGGTCTCCGAGGAAGTCACGCAGCTGGATGATCGCCAGCGCGTTGAACCACCAGGTCCCGATGAGCCCCGCGACCGACAGCGCGAGGTAGACGAACGCGAGCGGACTCCAGTGACGCGACATGCGTCGATCATCGCGGAAGATCCGCGACGAGGGGCATCCGCACGGACCGGATTCCACAGCGCCGGTGGCGGCCGCCGGGCGGCCGGCGGTGCACGGTAGCCTCGGGCGCATGCTCGGTGACGTCGACGACATCCGCATCTCGATGGTGGCGCGTGCCGGCGCCGCCTTCGCCGCCGAGATCGATCGGCATCCGCCGGACGCTGCGATCCCGTGGCCGCTGTGGCCCGACGTCGCGACGCTCGTCGACCACCTCGGCCGCAACCACCTGTGGGCGGCGGGCATCGTGCGCAGCGGCGGACCGGTCGACCGCAAGACGCTGCCGCGCGTCTCGGCCGACGATCCGCGCGCATGGTACGAGGGGTGCCGGGCGGAGCTGATCGCCGCGCTCGACGAGACGCCGTTCGAGCGTCCCTGCTGGGTCGTCGGCGGGCGCGACGGCGGCACCGCCGCGTTCTGGGCCCGGCGCATGGTCTACGAGACGACCAAGCACCTGATCGACCTGCGCGCCGCGGGCGGCGGCGAGTGGGCGGTCGCGCCCGAGCTCGCCCCCGTCGACTACGCCGACGGGATCGACGAGCTCTTCGCCGAGTTCCTGCCGCGCTCGCGGCCGACGCTCGAGCCGCTGCCGGGGACGCTCGTGCTGGCGGCATCCGACCTCGACCGGTCATGGGTCATCTCGCCGGACTGGGCGGTCTCGGGCGAGCCGCAGGCCGACGCCGCGGCGCGCGTGAGGGCCACGGCGGGGGAGCTCGCGCTCTTCGTATGGGAGCGCGCGGCCCCGTGGGAGGCGCCCGCGCGCTTCGCGATCGACGGCCCGGACCCGGGCGTCGTGCGCGCCTTCGGCGCCGCGCCGGTCCATCCGTGACAGCCCGTCGGCCCCGCGCGGCCCTCCGCGGTCATACGATGGCAGGACCGACCCGAGCTCGCGAAGGGAGGCCCGCCATGGTCCAGGTGCGCGTGGCCGGAGTTGCGCTCGATTCGAGCGGACAGCATGTGATCCTGCTGAAGCCGATCACCGAGCTCCCCGGCGCCGGGAACATCCTGCCCATCTGGATCGGCGCGCAGGAGGCGACCTCGATCCTCGTCGCCGTCGAGAACGCCGCGACTCCGCGACCGCTCGCGCACGACCTCATGCGCACGATGCTCGAGACGCTCGGCGCCGAGGTCACGCAGGTCGAGGTGACCCGCATCGACGACGGCACCTTCTACGCCGACGTCACCCTCAACGCCGGCGGCACCGTCCACACCGTCGACGCCCGGCCGTCGGATGCCGTCGCACTGGCGTCGCGCACGGGGTCTCCGATCTTCGTCGCCGACGCGGTCCTCGAAGAGGCGGGGACGCCCGACATGCTGGCCGACGAGGACGAAGAGGAGCGGCTCGAGGAGTTCAAGGACTTCATCGAGCACGTCGACCCCGAGGACTTCCGCGGCTGAACCGCGCCGCCGGTCGCGGGCGTTCCGCGGCATCCGATCCGTGAAGGAGTGCCGATGAGAGCGGCGTACATGTTCGGCGCCGGGGACGTGCGGGTGGTCGACGCACCGGATCCGAGCATCCAGCTGCCCACCGATGCGCTCGTGCGCGTGACGGCGGCGTGCGTGTGCGGCAGCGACCTGCATCCGTACCGCAAGATGAAGCCGCTTCCCGACGGCCGGCCCATGGGCCACGAGTTCGTCGGCGTCGTCGAGGCCGTCGGCGACGATGTCGCGTCGCTGCGGCCCGGCCACCACGTCATCGCCCCGTTCGTCTGGTCCGACGGGACATGCGACTTCTGCCAGGAGGGCCTGCAGACCTCGTGCCGGCACGGCGGCGGCTGGGACGCCGCCACCGGGGGCGGGCAGGGCGAGCTCGTCCGCGTGCCCTTCGCCGACGCGACGCTCGTCCATGTGCCGGGCGGCATCGACGAGTCGCTGACGCCGTCGATGCTGACGCTGTCGGACGTGTACGGCACCGGGTACCACGCGGCATACACGGCGCGCGTGGGCAAGGGTCAGACCGTCGCGGTCGTCGGGGACGGGGCCGTGGGTCTCATGGCGGTGCTGTCGGCCGCGCAGCTGGGCGCCGAGCGCATCATCCTGATGGGCCGGCACGCCGTGCGTACGGATCTCGGCGTCGCATTCGGCGCGACCGAGGTCGTGGCCGAACGCGGCGAGGAGGGCATCGAGCGCGTGAAGGAGCTCACCGGCGGCGACGGCGTGCACGCCGTGCTCGAGGCGGTCGGCTATCTCGACGCCTATGAGCAGGCACTGGGCATCGTGCGCCCGGGCGGCGTCATCAGCCGCGTCGGCGTTCCGCAGTACTCCGACGGGCCGATCGGGCGCGGGCAGTTCACGCGGAACATCACCATCACCGGCGGCATCGCGCCGGTGCGCGCCTACATCGACGAGCTGCTGCCGTGGGTGCTCGACGGCACGGTCGACCCGGGGCGGGTGTTCGACGCCGAGGTCGCGCTCGAGGACATCGCCGACGGCTACCGGCGCATGGACTCGCGCGAGGCCCTGAAGGTTCTCGTCCGGCCCTGACGCCGGGCGGTCACTCGTCCTCGCGTCGTGCGCGCCGGCCGCGCCGCCGGCGTGGGGCGGGCTGTTCCGGTTCGGATGCTTCGCGGCGGGCGGCGTCGCGTCGCTCACGCCAGGCGACGACCTCGTCGTCGACCTCGCGCAGCGGGGTGACGACCGGTGGCCCGCCCAGCAGCTGCATGCGCGCGACACGCACCCGCCGGTTGAAGTCCTCCAGCGCTTCGCGGACGTCCTCCTCGCGTGAGAGCTCGTCGAGCCGCTCGTCCAGGTGCGCGGACTCCACGCGCAGCGTGAGGGCGGGCGGGCCGAGCCCGGTCAGCTGCTCGGACTCGATCTTGCGGCGGATCCACCAGTCCGGGTCGTGGTGGTCGCCGAGGTGGGGGATGGGCTTGCCCGAGCCCGGCAGATCCTCGAACTCGCCGCGGCGGATCGCCTGCTGGACCGCGACCTCGACGTAGGCGGCGCGGTCGGTGGCGGTGGGCTGTCGCGCGGGGTCCGGTACCGGGGCGTCGGCGGACTCCGGTGCGGTGGCATCCGCGTCGCGTGCGGCCGCGGCGGTGTCCTCCGGATCGGAGGCCGCGGTCGTCCGCGCAGCCTCGGCCTCGAGCCGTTCGACCCGGTAGCGGGCCGCGGCGACGCGAGGATCCTCGGACATCCGTGTCACTCCACGTGATCGCGCCAGGAGTGCTGCGGGTCGTAGCCGAGCAGGCGCCGGGCCTTGTCGATGCCCAGCAGCGTCTCGTGCGCCGAGACCTCGCGCGTGACGGGCGTGTCGGGGAAGACCTCGGCGATCAGCTCGCCGTTGGGCCGCGACATGACGGTGTCGGCGGCGGCGATGATGTACGGCTCGAACCCGGCCGGCGCGTTCTCGAGCGCCTTCTCGATCGCCTGCGCGCCGTCGCGCGCGTCGATGTAGCCCCACAGGTTCCACTTGCGCATCAGCGCGTCGCCGTCGAACGACGGGAACTCGGCGTAGTCCTCGGGGACCATGACGTTCGAGAACCGCAGGCCCGTGATCGACAGGTCGGGATGCCACCGGACGAGCTCGCGCGCGAGCTGCTCCTCGAGGGTCTTCACGATCGAGTACACCGACTCGGGACGCGGCGCGTACTCCTCGTCGACCGGGATGTAGGGCGGCGGCACGTCGAAGGGCAGTCCCAGCACCGTCTCGCTCGACGCGTACACGACGCGGCGGATGCCCAGCCGCACGGCCGCCCAGAACACGTTGAACGTCGCCGCCATGTTGTTGTGGAACGTCGCGACGTCGGTGCGCAGACCCGGGGCCGGGACCGCCGCCAGATGCACGACCGCGTCGAACGGCGCCGAGCGGTCGACACCGGCGAGGGCGTCGGCGACCTGGCCGTAGTCGGTCAGATCGATCTGGACGAAGCCGGGCGCGCGGGCCCCGACGACGTCGAACGCGACGACGTCGTGCCCGTGGTCGCGCAGCTCGCGGAGCACGACGGCTCCGAGCTTTCCGGTGGAACCTGTCAGGGCGATGCGCATGGTTCCAGCCTGCCACGCGGCGGGTCCCGTGGCGCGGCCGGCGGGTTCGCGCGGCGGGCCGCCGAGAGGCTCAGACCTGCGCGGCCCGGGTGCGGCGCACGACCGCGGCCTGCGCGACCGCGGCGGCGAGGACGACCCCCGCGGCGATCGCGGGCGCGAGCATCGCCGCGGCGGTCCCGGCCTCCTCGGCGACGAGGCCGACGAGGGCGGTCGCCGCCGACTGGCCGACGACGACGCCCGAGCTGAGCATCGTCATGACGGTGCCCGAGCGGCCGCGCGGGCTCGCCTCGGCGGCGAGACTGTACTGCGTCACGAGCGTGGGGCCGATGCCCATCCCGACGATCAGCAGGCACGCGGCCATGCCGGGGATGTTGTACGCGAGCGGCGTCGCGGCGGCGCCCGCGACGAGCACGCCGCCGAAGACCAGCCATCGTGCCGAGAGGGTGAAGCGATCGGGCAGCGCCGCGACGCTCAGAGCGAGCGCGGCCGAGCCGATGCCCATCGCCCCGTACACCAGGCCCGCCTGCTCGGCGGCGCCGCGGTCGGCCATGAACGCCGTCAGCGCCGTGAGCATCGAGCCGAAGAAAAGTCCCATGCCGAGGGCGCCGATCACGGGGATCACGACGCGGGCGCTCAGCAGTTCGACGGCGGGCGCCTGGCCGGGCGCCGACTCGTCGGCATCCGTCGCCGGGCTCGTCGCCCGGGCGGTCGGATGCAGGGCGAAGGAGGTCACGAACACGAGGGCGAGGACCGCCGCGCCGATGACGGGGGCGGCGGGGCCCTGGCTCGTCGCCAGCAGGCCCACAACGACCGGGCCGAAGACGAACACGACCTCGTCGGCGGCGGATTCGTACGCCATCGTGCCGTTGAGCACGCGCGATCGGCGCTCGCGCGAGAACGTGCGACCGATGATCGCGACGAGGCGGCTGCGCGAGAGCGGCGCGACCTGCGGCATGCTCGCGCCGATGGCAAAGGCGATCGCGAGCAGCACGGCGTCCTTGACCGGCGCGAAGGCGAGCCAGGCGATCGCGATGAGCAGGGCGCTGTTGACGATGCCGGCGACCAGCAGCACGCGGCGCTGCCCGAAGCGGTCGGACGCGGCACCCAGGAGCGGGCCGAAGACGGCGGTGCCCAGGCCCGTCATCGCCGAGGTCATGCCGGCGACGGCGATCGATCCGCGCGCCGAGACGACGAGGGTGAGCAGGCCCACCACCATCATCGCGAACGGAAGACGCGCCACGAGGGCGACGGGGAAATAGGACCATCCGGCCGAGCGGATGAGGCTCGCAGGACGCTGGGTGAGAGAACTGGTGGTGCTGTGCATGAGGTGAGGGAAGGGGGTCGGGACGGCGTGCCGTGCCGCCTTCGCGCCCGAGCGCCAGGTGATGCACAGAGATCAGGACGACGTTACCGCACCCGGATCAACGAGTCCTGAGAGCGGATGCCCGCGGGGGGCGAGGGCGCGCCCCGGGCGGACGGTCAGCCCGAGATCGCGTCGACGAACGCGACGGCGGCGTCCGAGATCTGCGAGCGCGCCTGCACGTTCGTGATCGTGGGCGTGCCGTCGCCCGCCTGCGGCCCGTAGTCGCCGAACTGCGCGTGCGACGCACCCTCGATGACCGTGAACACGGTGTCGGGCGGGAGATCGGCGCGCGACGCGTCGATGTTCTCGGGCGTCGACAGCCCGTCCTCGGACCCCGAGATCGAGGTGACCGGGACGGTCAGCGACGTGCTGATGTCGCCGGCGGGGTACGACGCGAAGAACATCAGGCCGGTGGCGGGCGCTGTCGCGTCGGAGTCGGCGGCGTCGGCCTGGATCGCCGCGACGGTCCCGCCGAGCGAATGGCCGCCGACGACCCACGCGTCGAGCTCGGGGTGCGCCCCCCGGGCCGCGTCGAAGGCGCCGAGGGCGAAGAAGGCGATCCCGAGCGGCTGCTTGGCGATCACGACGGTGTGGCCGTCCTCGACGAGGGGACGCAGCACGGCGGCGTACGCCCGCGGGTCGACGAGCGCCCCGGGCTGGAAGAACACGCCGGTCGTGCCCGGCTCGGCTGTGGGCGTGAGGACGATGTCGGTCGCGGACTCGGCGACCGTGACCTGGGCGTCCGAGATCATGGCGTCGAGTGCCGGCTCCACGGCCGCGTACGGGCGCAGCCAGGCCGTGATCGCGATCCAGGCGGCTCCCGCGACGACCAGCGCGATGCGTCCGGCGACGCGCCAGCGGCCCGGACGCGCCGGGCGCACGAAGCTGACGGTCAGCGTCGCGATCGCGCCGATGGCGGTCACGCCGAGCAGGACGAGGTACGCGGGGTGACCGCTGACGACGCCGCCCCACGCGGAGACGAGGGCCCACGCGACCACGCCGAGCGCGGCCACGGCGACCAGGCGCGAGATCCACGCGAGCGCGCCCGCGCGGGGTCGCGTGGGGTCGGGGATCGGCAGCGGGGAGTCGTCGGCGGAAGTCATGGGAGTCCTAGCTGAGGGGAAGACGGGCTCTGCCATTCTGCCGACAGATCGCGGCGCCGGCTCCGATCGCACGGATCGACGCGTGTCATCGCCGGATGAGCGGGAGGCATGCCGGGCGCTCCAGCGGCGGTGCGCCGGCTCAGCGCACGGACGCGAGCGCGTCGCGGCCGCCCACGAGATACGAGCGCCACCGGGCGTCGGTCTCGGCGCGCACCTGCGCGATGCCGCCCCACTCCTCGGGAGCGGGCACGCTCCCGCCGCCGCGGAGGGCGCGGGCGGCGTCGCCGAGCGCGGTCACGGCGCCCTCGAAGTACTTGGCGGCGTTGACCCGCTCGTGGCTGAGGGTGCACAGCGACTGGTCGCCCGCGGCGGACTGCAGCGACTCGAGCGCGGCGCGCTGGGCGTCCAGCACGCGCGCGAGCACGGCGTCCGCCGTGGGGGTCGCAGTCAAGGTCATGGGATCATGATACCCCTGGGGGTATAAACGGGTCAAACCGGTCGTGTCGGCGTGCGGTCAGTACAGTTGTCAGGTCGCAGGGCGTCCGTCCTGGGTACACACGATGCACCGGCCGCCGCCTCCCGCGCGGGCGCCGTGCGGGAGGAGACCGACATGCCGTTCACGACGTCCGGCACACAGCACGCCCTGCGCGCCGGGCACTACGAGGCGATCATCGCCAGCGTCGGCGCCACCCTGCGCACGCTCACCTACGACGGCCGCGACCTCGTCGTCCCCTTCGACGCCGATCAGGTGCGGCCCTCCCATCGCGGCGTGACGCTCGCACCGTGGCCGAACCGGGTCGTCGACGGCACGTACACCTTCGACGGCGTCGAGCGGCAGCTCGCCCTCACCGAGCCGGCGCGCCACCACGCCCTCCACGGACTGGCCGTGTGGCTCGACTACGAGGCGATCGACAAGGGCCCGAGCCACGTGACGCTCGCCGCGACGATCCCGGCGCAGACGGCCTACCCCTGGCGGATCGACATCGAGACGACCTTCTCGCTCACCGCCGACGGGCTCACGCAGACGGTCACCGCGACCAACACGTCCCCCGCGCCCGCGCCGTGGGGCACCGGGCCGCACCCGTACCTCGTCGCGGGCGACGGACTCGTCGACGCCTGGACGCTCGAGCTGCCGGCATCCGAGGTCCTCGCCGTCACCGACGAGCGCCTCATCCCGATCGGGCTGCGCGCCGTCGACGCCGAGGACCCCGAGCGCTTCGACTTCCGCGCCGCGCGCCGCATCGGCTCCGCCGAGATCGACCACGCCTACACCGGCCTCCAGCGCGATGCGGACGGCATCGCGACGGTCCGGGTGACCGATGACACCGGCGCCGGTGTCGAGATGTCGTGGGATGCCGCGTGCCCGTGGGTCCAGGTGCACACCGCCGACAAGCCGGATCCCGCCCAGTCGCGTCTGGGCCTCGCCGTCGAGCCCATGACGTGCGCGCCCGATGCGTTCAACGCACCGGAGTACGACTACGACGCCGGGCTCATCGTGATCGAGCCGGGTGAGACGACGTCCGCATCGTGGCGCATCGCCGCGATCGGCTGACGCCCGCGACACGTCCGACGCGACAGAGGGCCCCGGAGTATTCTCCGGGGCCCTCCGTGTCTGCGGCGGAGAGGCCGCGCACCCGTCAGCTGTCGCGCAGGTTCTCCTTGATGTCGTTGCGCGCCTTCACCGAGTCGCGCTCCGCCTCGGCCTTCTTCACCTCGGCCTCGGCGCCGACCTCATCGGCCTTGTCGCTGATGCGGTCCGTCGTGTCGTCCCACGTGTCCTTGACCTTCTCGCCGACCGCAGCAGCCGTCTTCTTGGCGTCGTCCAGGAATCCCATGCCGTCCTCCTTCGCGAATGATGGTCCTCCGACGCTACGTCGCACCGGATGACCGCCCCAGGGGGTTGCGCGGGACGGGTCGCGTTGCTAGCGTCCGCCGGCGTCGCGCGTCAGCCGACGGGCGTCGTCGTGTCGATCGCCTCGCGCAGCGGGCGCCGCATGGCAACCCAGTAGCGGGTCGGCGTGATGCGCGAGAGAACGTCGACCAGGCGCGCCTCGCGCCCGATCATGACCCGCGGGCGGCGGCGCACGGTGGCCTCGACGATCCGGCGAGCGGCGTCGACGGGCTCGGTGTGGTACATCGCCGCCTGGGCGGCCGCCGCACGCTGCGCGATCGCGGGATCCAGCGCCGCGGCATAGCGCCCGTGCAGGATGATGCCGGTCTTGACCCCCGCGGGGTAGACCGCGCCGACGGTCACGCCGGTGTCCTCCAGTTCGTGCCGCAGCGCCTCGGTGAAGCCGCGTACGGCGAACTTGCTCATCGCGTACGGGATGCGACCGGCGGGCGCGGCGAGGCCGTAGATGCTCACCAGATGCGTGATGTGCGCGGCCGGCTCGCGTCGCATCGCGGGCAGCAGCGCCTGCGTGATGTTGACGGTGCCCCACAGGTTCACGTCCATCAGCCAGCGCATCTCGTCCATCGTCAGCTGGTCGATGCCGCCGAGCATCGACGAGCCCGCGCACGTGATGAGGGCCTGGACGTGCGGGTGCCGCGCCGTGATGTCGTCGGCGGCCGACGCGACGGCGGCGTCGTCGGTGAGGTCGACGACGTGGGTCGTGTGGTCGCGCCCTTCGAGCCCGGCGACGAGCGCGTCGAGGCCTTCCGCGTTGCGGTCGATCAGCGCCAGACGGGCGCCGCGTCGCGCGAGCTGACGGGCGACCTCCGCTCCCATGCCGCTCGCGGCTCCGGTGATCACCGTCGTCTTGTCGTGGATGTCCAGTCGCGCCTTCGCCACAGGATGCTGCCCTTCGTCGTTCTCTGCAGGTCTCCAAACCATTCTCACCCAGTCCGCGAGTGCCCCTTGCCGGTAGCCTTTGACCGAAGGAGGCGCGCATGGGGAGGACGTCGGATGCCATCGCCGAAGGCGTCTCGATCGCGTCCGCGGCGGCTCGGCTGACGCTGCGCAACCAGATCCTGGTCGAGGTCATCGCTCACGATGCGCCGTTCGACGCCGACACCTTCGTCGGGCTGGCGCACCAGACGATCGTCGCCCTCGCCGATGAGCAGGACGCCGCGGCCGAGATGGTGGGGAAGCAGCGCCGCCGGGCGTGGGGCAAGTTCAGCGACCCCGACGGGACGCACGACTACCGGGACCGCGACACCCGCAACCTGCGGCGGCGACAGCGTCAGTACCGCGGCGTCGCCCGCGAGCTGCGCCGGCTCGCCGACGACCTCGAGGCGCTGCGCGTCCTCATCGAGCAGGCGCGCGAGTCCGCGTGGGGCGACGTCGAGGCGAACCTCCAGCGGCGGCTGAAGGTCGAGGCGATGCGGCCGGATCTCGACCCCGACTACGAGCGGATGCGATCGGCGCGCATGCAGTCGCTCCGGCTCGTCGATCTGCCCAAGCTCGCGGCCCACAAGCGGCAGACGCAGAGCCCGGCCCGTGCCGCGCGGGCAGGGGTGACGGATGCCGCACCGGCACGCCGCGCGGGGGGGATCGACCTGAGCGAACTCGACTCCTGAGCGGCACACGCGGCGGCCGCCCTCGATTCGCGAAGATCGCCGGCATGGGCTATTCTGGTCTCTTGTGCGCATGAGAGCGCACGGGCGCCTCTAGCTCAATGGATAGAGCATCTGACTACGGATCAGAAGGTTGGGGGTTCGAGTCCCTCGAGGCGCGCACTGTGTTGAGACAGTAAACGAACGGCCCGCGATCGCGGGCCGTTCTGCTTTTCCGGGGGCGCTTCACCACAGCGCCGAGACCCGCACCCACGCGAACTTGTGGGCGCCGAGCAGGATGCCGTCGTCGAGGTCGATGTCCGCGCCCGTGATCGCATCCGCGGCGTGCCGCTCGAAGCCCGAGAGCGTGTCCGCGTGGACGATCGCGGGCTCGTCGCCGACGTTGGCGAGGACGAGCACCCGCTTCAGCGGCTCGCCCGCGGCCGGGCGCTGATAGCCGATGACGGATGCGTGCGGCACGTGGAAGGGGATGAGGGCGTTGCCGCCGAACTCCGGCGTCGCCTTCCTCGTCGTGATCAGCGTCGTCAGCCGCGCGTACAGGCGCCCCGCCACCGTCGAGCCGTCGTGTCGCTGGTCGTACAGGGCCGTCGGCCGCCGCGGCCGATTGACCCATCGGCTGTCGCCGGCTTCGGACGGATCGTCGAGATAGCCGTGATCGTTGAGCTGGCCGACCTCGTCGCCGAGGTACAGCAGCGGGATGCCGCCCGTCGACAGCGCGATCGCGTGGGCCAGGACGACGCGGTCCTCGCCGCCGCGGTCGCCCGCCTCGACACCCGCGAGCGAGGCGGTCGTGCCCGTCACCCGCGCATCGCCGGTCTTCAGATTCTCCTGGAACGCCACTCCGCGCGCGAAGGAGCCCTGCAGGCCCTTGACGTAGAACGCGTTGAGGAAGCGGCGGTGCGCGAAGCCGTCGATGCCGAGGTCGGCGGCGTCCTCGTCCGAGAACGTCCAGCCGATGTCGTCGTGGCTGCGGACGTAGTTCACCCATGCCGTGCCCTCGGGCAGCGCATGGCGCGTGTCGAGCGCCTGCTGCAGCAGGCCGGTGTCGCGGGTGGCCAGGCTCTCCCAGGTGAGCGCCATCTGCAGCGGGTTGTACGACAGCTGGCACTCGTCCGGAGAGACGTACTGGATCACCTCGTCGGGGTGGACGATCGCCTCCGACTTGAACAGCACCGACGGTGCCCCGATGCGCAGCACGGCGTTGAACGCCTGCAGCAGGAGGTGGGCCTCGGGGAGTGACTCGCACGGTGTGCCCAGGCGCTTCCAGATGAACGCGACGGCGTCCATGCGGAGGATCTCGACGCCCTGGTTCGCCAGGAACAGCATCTCGCCGGCCATCGCCCGGAACACGGCCGGATTCGCGTAGTTCAGATCCCACTGGAACGAGTGGAAGGTCGCCCAGATCCACCGTCCGTCCGGGAGCTGGACGAACGACCCCGGGTGATCGTCGGGGAAGATCTCGCGCGTGGTCTTCTCGTACTCGTCGGGCATCGTGCGGTCGGGGAAGATCAGATAGAAGTCCTCGTACCCCGGCTCGCCGGCGATCGCCTTGCGCGCCCATTCGTGCTCGTCGCTCGTGTGGTTGAAGATGAAGTCCACGACCAGCGAGATGCCGGCCACGCGCAGCTCGGCGGCGAGCGCGGTGAGGTCCTCCATCGAGCCGAGCGCCGGATCCACGCTGCGGTAGCTCGAGACGGCGTAGCCGCCGTCGCTGTTTCCCTTGGGGCATTCGAACAGCGGCATCAGGTGCAGGTAGGTCAGGCCCAGTTCGCGGAAGTACGGGATCTGCTCGCGGATGCCGGCGAGCGTTCCGGCGTAGCGGTCGACGTAGCAGACGCCGCCCAGCATCCGCTCCGACTCGAACCAGTCCGGCTCCTCCTCGCGCTGCCGATCACGCGCCCGCAGCTCGATCGGGCGGGAACGCCACGATGCCGCCGCTTCGGCGACGACGGCGGCGAGCTGTTCGAGAGCGTCCGGGCGGTCGCCGTAGAGGCTCCGGAAGAGCCCGTGGAGCCGGGGGAGGTGCGCCTCGACGCGGCGGCGCAGGTCGGCGTCCACCCCGTGCGCGGCTTCGAGGTCTGCGAGGATGCGGGCGGCGTCGGCCGCGGCATCCGTGTCGAGCATCGTCATCGATCGCCCCCCGTCGCGATGCTAGCGCGCGGTCGCGGGCGAGGCGAGGGCAGGGCACCGAGGCCGCCCGCTGCGGCGGATCGGGCGGGACGTTCGTCGCCTTCGCGAGAGCGCCCCGCCCGGCGGGTCAGGCGTAGACCCTCGAGATGCTCTCGATGACGACGGCCGGGCGCTCCTGGCCCTCGATCTCGACGGTTGCGGCGACGTGCAGCTGGTAGCCGCCCTTGACCTCGGTGACCGTCGTGAGGGTGGCGTTCAGACGGATCTTCGACCCGGCGGGAACGGGCGAGGTGAACCGGACCTTGTCGAGGCCGTAGTTGACCAGCGTCGATGCGTCCGAGACCTCGAGGATCTCGGTCCACATCGGGATGAACAGCGACAGGGTCAGGAACCCGTGCGCGATGGTCGTGCCGAAGGGCGAGTCCTTCGCGCGGACCGGGTCGACGTGGATGTACTGGTGATCGTCGGTCGCGTCGGCGAAGGTGTTGATGCGCTCCTGCGAGACCTCCAGCCAGCTCGACGAGCCGAGGTCCTTGCCTTCGAGCGAGGGCAGCTCGGCGACGGTGACGGTGACATTTGCCATGGTGTTCTGTTTCCTGTTCTTGTTGGCCTACGACAGCCCGAGGAGGCGGATCGCGTTGTCCTTGAGGATCTTCGGCCGGACCGTCTCCTTGATGTCCAGCTGATCGAAGTCGGTCATCCAGCGATCGGGCATGATCATCGGGAAGTCCGAGCCGAACATCACCTTGTCCTGGAGGTACGAGTTCGCCGCGCGGACGATCTGCGGCGGGAAGTACTTCGGGCTCCACCCCGACAGGTCGATCCACGCGTTGGCCTTGTGCGTGGCGACCGAGATCTGCTCATCGACCCACGGCGCCGACGGGTGGGCCATGATGATCTGCAGCGACGGGAAGTCCGCGTACACCGCATCGAGCAGGATCGGGTTCGAGTAGCCGAGCTTGAGGCCGCGGCCGCCGGGGGTGCCGGCGCCGATGCCCGTCTGGCCGGTGTGGATGATGACGGGTACGCCGAGCTTGTCGATGGCCTCCCACAGGGGACGGACCGACTCGTCCGACGGGTCGAAGCCCTGCACGGTCGGGTGGAGCTTGAACCCGCGCACGCCGTAGTCCTCGACGAGCTCGATGGCCTCGTCGATCGCGGCCGTGCCCTTCAGCGGGTCGACCGAGCCGAACGGGATCAGCGCGTCGGCGTGATCGGACGCCTGCTCCGCGATGCGCTTCGACGAGATCGGGGTGTGCCCGAGCGCGGTCGACGCGTCGACGGTGAACACGACTGCGGCCATGTCACGCTCGCGGAAGTGCTGCGCGACCGAGGCGAGATCGGTCCCGACATCCGACGTCTTGAAGTACTTCGCCGCGGCGGCGACGAGGTCTTCGGGGAGGGAGTTCTCGCCGTTCTCACCGGACTCGATGTGCACATGGATATCGAGCGCGACGAGCTTGTCGAGGTCGATCTCGGGGCGATACACGACTAGGCCTTCGGCGCGAGCTCGTCGGGCATGGGCGGGAACGTCTCGCCGATCGACTGGAGGTTCTCGACGAGGGTGCCGCCGAGTTCGGCGTCGATCTCGTCGGCCGACCAGCCGCCGTCGTGGAAGTAGCTGGCGACGGGCTCGGGGTGCGACCACACCTGCAGGCGGTCGCCGCCGACGCCGATCGCCTGGCCGCTGATTCCCGCCGCCTCATCGGAGGAGAGGTAGACGATCAGGCCGGAGACGTCATCGGGCAGACCGAATCCGAGCTCCTTGCGGAAGTAGTCGTGCATCGGGCGTCCGGCGTCCATCGCCTCGATGGCGGAGGCGAAGAAGGGCATGGTGCGCGTCATCGCGGTCGCGGCGACGGGGATGACGGCGTTGACGGTGACACCCGCCCGCTTCATCTCCATCGCCCAGGTGCGGACCATGCCGACGATGCCGGCCTTGGCGGCGGCATAGTTGGTCTGCCCGAAGTTCCCGCGCTGACCGGTCGGCGAGCCGATGGTGATGATGCGGCCCGGCTTGCCGTTCTCCTTGAAGTAGGCGAAGGCCTCGCGGACGACGGTGAACGTCCCCCGCAGGTGGACGGCGATGACCGCGTCGAAGTCGTCGTCGGTCATCTTCAGCAGCGACTTGTCGCGCAGAATGCCGGCGTTGGTGACCACGATGTCGAGGCCGCCGAATTCACTCACGGCGGCATCGACGAGCTGCTTGGCCGCATCGCTCGTGCCGACCGGAGCGACGACGGCGGTCGCCTTCCCGCCGGCGGCCAGGATCTCCTCGACAGTGGACTGCGCGGCGTCGGCCGACACGTCGTTGATCACGACGGCGGCGCCGGCTGCGGCGAGGGCCTTCGCGTACGCGGCGCCCAGCCCGCTGCCGCTGCCGGTGACGATGGCGACCTTCGAAGCCAGTGAAATGGACATCATTCTCCTCTGAGGAATCTGGGGGAGCGGTGGATCAGGAAGGGTGGAAGAGGGCGCGGGGGCGCCGGTCGCAGCCGGCGCCCCCGCGCCTGTGGATCACTCGTTGAACGCCTCAGCGGTGGCCGAGGGGCCGAAGGTCGCCTCGAGCACCGAGGAGCCGGCCTCCGTGTCGGACGGACGGAGGATGTAGGTCTCCATCGACGGGGTCTTCTCCGGGTCGCTGTAGTCCAGCGGCACGAGCACGCCCGTGTCGACCGAGGTCAGCGTGGCGAGCGCCGCCTGGATGCCCGCGCGGGTCAGGTCGCCCGCGTCGCACGCGGCCTCGATGGCTGCACCGAAGATCGCCATCGCGCCATAGCCGAAGTTGACGTTGGCGTCCGCGTTGTTGTTGTCGGCCGCGTAGTCCGCGTCGAACGCCGCGGCGACCTCGACGGCCTTCGCGCTGTCGGGGTTGCCGAAGGGCATCATGCTGGTCGTGACGTAGCCGTTCTCCAGGATGAAGTCGCCTGCGGGCGCGCCGGGGGCGATCTGGAACGGAGCGTAGCCGGGCGTGTTGGTCATGAGCGGAACGTCCAGCCCGGCCGCCTTCATGGCGGTCGCGGCCTGGTTGTAGCTGCCCGGGCCGGTCGACATGAAGACGGCGGTGACTCCGGCGGCCTTCAGCTGGTCGACCTGCGCGGCGAGGTCGGTCTCCTTGCCGGTGATCTCGACGCCCGTCAGGGTGTAGCCGTTCTCGTCGGCGAAGTACTCACCGCCGGCGCGCGCGTCGCCGCCGAACGGACCGGGGACGTTGATGTAGCCGATGGTGTCGCCCGGGGCGATCATCCCCTGCTCCTCGAGCCAGCTGAGTCCGTTGATGACCTCGGTCGGGTACGTGGTGCCTGCGAGCACGTAGTACGGGTTCTCGAGGGCCGTCGTCGACCACCCGGCGACCACGGCGGTGATCTCGGCGTTCGCGATGAAGTCCTTCAGCGCGTCCTGCTGCGGGGAGCCGAGGATCATGCCGAAGCCCAGGACCTCATCCTGCATTCCCTGGAAGAGCTGGGTCGCGGTCGCGCTGTCCGAGCCGTGGTCCTGGACGTCGATCTCCAGATCCCGGCCGCACAGGCCGCCGGCCGCGTTCACCTCGTCGGCGTAGATCTGCGTGCCCGAGACCATGGGAACGGCGGTCGCGGTGTAGATGTTGGAGACGTCGGTCAGGACGCCGAGGGTGATGGTGGTGTCGGTGACGCCGTAGTCGGTCGCGACGCCGTCGCCGCCGCCGCCATTGTCGCCGCCGCCGTTGTCCGACGAGCAGCCAGCCAGGAGCAGCGACGCTGCTGCTGCGGCTGCCACGCCTGCGATGATGCGCTTGTTCATGCGTGTTACCTCGTTTTTTCGGGGACAGCTCCCCGACTGTCCGTGTCGTGTGATTGCTGTGGCGGTGCCACTGGGGAAGGCTTGGCGCGACGAGACCGGATGCGGCGGACGATGCCGGCGCCGCCCGTGGGCTCGAACACGAGGATGAGGACGACGATGACGCCGAAGACGATGGTCGAGAACGTCCCGCCCGGGATCCCGTTGAGGCCGGTCTGGTCGATGAACGGCAGGAGCGGGGTGCCGCCGAGCTTGTTCATCGTGAAGGCGAGCAGGGCGACGAACGCCCCGCCGAACACGGCGCCGCCGATCGACCCGAGACCGCCGATGATGATCATCGCGAGGAAGTTGATCGAGAAGACGATGTTGAAGGTCTCGGGAGTGAGCACCTGGGAGTACAGGGCCACGAACACCCCGCCGACACCGGCGTAGGCCGACGAGACGACGAACGCCTCCGCCTTGGCGTGCTGCACGTTCACCCCGATCGCCGCCGCGGCGGTGGGGTTGTCTCGGACGAGCTGGAGCGCCTGACCGGGGCGGCCGCGCACGATGCGCAGACCGATCCAGACCGCCAGGAAGAGGGCGATCACGGCGATGAACCACAGGCGGGCGATGCCGTCGATGTTCGCGCCGAGGATCTCGAGCTTCGGCGTCGATCCCGACAGCGGGATGCCGAAGAGGTCGAACTGCTGGACCGAGCGGCCCTGGAGCCCGCCGGTGAGCGGGGTGACGTAGGTGAAGACGTACTCCGAGATGAAGATCAGGGCCAGGGAGGCCATACCGAGGTAGAGCCCCTTGAGTCGCGCGGCGACCGGGCTGAAGATCAAGCCCAGCAGCGCGGCGAGGGCGACGCCGCCGATCGCGGCGAGCACCGGGGGCAGACCGAGCCCCCAGCGATCCTCCACACCCGGCTCGCCGGCGAGCACGATGTAGCCGTAGGCTCCGACCGCGACGAAGACACCGTGGGCGAGGCTGAGCTGCCCGCCGACGCCGACGAGGATCGTGAGTCCGATGGCGGCGATCGCGAAGGCCACCGCGCTGGTGAGCGCCGTCTGCACGTCACGGGGCTGGAAGAACGGAATGGACAGCAGCACGATGGCGACCACCGGAAGCAGGATGTAACGGGTCCACATCCGCTTCTTGTCCACCCCGCGCTCAGGGGCTGATGACTTAGACACGACTGATCTCCCTCGATCCGAAGAGGCCGCTCGGTCTGACCAGCAGAACGATCAGCATGATCACGTACGGCACGACGATGGCGATCTGCTCGCCCATCCAGGGTGCGTAGGCGGCGACGAGATACCGCGACACCGACTCGGTGAACCCGACGATGAGAGCACCGATGATGGCGCCCTCCGCCGAGTCCATGCCGCCGATGATGATCGCCGGGATGACGGCGAACGCGAGCGCGCTTCCGAAAGCAGGAAGGCCCGCCCCCGGGAACCCGGCGAGGAAGATGCCGGCGATCACGGCGAGCCCGCCGCCGATCCCCCACGACCACAGCGCGACGCTTCGTCCGCTGACACCCATCAGGGCCGCCGTCTCGGGGTCGCTCGCGGCCGCCCGCATCCGGACGCCGAAGGTCGTGTAGCGGAAGACGACGAAGAACGCGCCGATGGCCAGGATCGCGGTCGCGAACGCCGCGACTCGCGCGACCGGCATGGCGGCGCCGCCGATCTGGATCACCGCGTCGGCCCACGGTCCGGGGATGTAGAGCATCAGGTCGCGCATCTCGACCAGGAGGATCGCGGTGACGATCATGTCGATGGCGATCGTGATGATCGTCGCGACGAGGTGATCGTGCGACTTCGACAGGGAAAGGATCAGCTGGATGATGACCGCTGCCGCGGCTCCCACGGCGATGCCGATCAGCGCGACGATCCAGAAGTCGAGGCCGGTGTTGAGCTTGAACACGACGTAGACGCCGATCATCATGACCGCGCCCTGCGCCAGGTTCACGACCTTGGTGCCCTTGTAGATGACGACGAACCCGACCGCCAGGAGCGCGTAGATCGCGCTGAGCGAGAGGCCGGTGAGGAACACCTGCAGCACGTTCATCGCTTGCCCTTCTTTCCGCGCACGACGCGCGTCGCAATCGCCGAGGTCTGTTCGCCCACCGTCGTGGTGCCCAGGTACGCCTCGATCACGTGGGGGTCGTTCTGGACCTCGTCGGGGGTGCCGTCGGCGATCTGACGCCCGAAGTCCAGCACCGTGACGCGGTCGGCGATGCTCATGACCATCGGCATGTCGTGCTCGACGAGCATCACCGAGATGCCCAGAGCGTCGCGGATCGCCCCGATGAGTCCGGCGATCTCCATCTTCTCGCCCGAAGGCATGCCGGCCACCGGCTCGTCGAGCATGAGGATCTCGGGTTCGGTCGCGAGTGCTCGAGCCAGCTCGACCTTCTTGCGCCAGCCGTACGAGAGCAGTCCCGCATCCGTGGTCAGCACGTCGTTCAGCCCGACGAAGTCGGCGATCTCGAGCACGCGATCCCGATGGATGCGTGCCTCGCGCCGCGCACCGGGAAGTCCGAGGCCCGTCGAGAGCATCCCCGCCTTGGTCAGCCGATAGCGCGCGACCATGAGATTGTCGAGGACCGTCTCGTGCGGGGCGAGGGCGATGTTCTGGAAGGCCCGTCCGATCCCCTGCCCGGCGATCACGTGCGGCTTCATCCCGAGCAGCTCGACGTCGCCGAGCGTCACCGATCCGACGTCGGCCTTGTAGACGCCGGAGATGACGTTGAAGCACGACGACTTGCCGGCCCCGTTCGGGCCGATGACCGCGTGGATCGTTCCCGGCTGCACGGTGAACGACAGGCCGGAGAGGGCCTTGATGCCGCCGAACGAGAGCGAGACGTTCTGGACCTTGAGGGTGCGGGGGCTCATGCCGACCACCTCGAGAGTGTCTTGTATTCGTGGGCTTCGGACTCCGTTTCGACGGCATCGCCGCCGAGGAAGAGCTTCTGCACGTCGGGGGAGTCGCGCAGGGGCGCGGCCTCGTCTTCGAGCACGACGTGACCCTGCTCGATGACGTAGCCGTAGTCGGAGATCCGCAGGGCCATGGCGGCGTTCTGCTCCACGACCCCCACGGTGATTCCGAGCGCATTGATCTGTGTGATGACCGAGGCGACCTGCTCGACCGTCTGGGGAGCGAGGCCGAGCGTCGGCTCATCGAGCAGGATGACCTTCGGAGAGCTCATCATCCCCCGGCTGATCGCGAGCATCTGCTGCTGGCCGCCCGAGAGCAGGCCGGCGCGCTGGTTCCGGCGCTCGGCGAGGATCGGGAACAGCTCCAGCACCTCGGCGAGCTTCTGATCGCGCTTGCGCCCGCTCTTGACGGTCGCAGCCCCCGCGCGCAGGTTGTCGATGACGGTGAGATCGCCGAAGACCCGGCGACCCTCCGGTACGTGCACCACGCCGAGCTCCACGATCTTCGCGGCGCTGAGCTTGCTGATGGGGTCTCCCCCGAGCAGGACGTCGCCGTCGGTGATCGTCCCCCCGTGGAAGCCCAGGAGACCGCTCGCGGCGCGCAGCATCGTGCTCTTGCCGGCGCCGTTTCCGCCGATGATCGCCGTCACACGCCCCTCGGCGAGGCTCAGCGTCGCGTCCCGAAGGGCCTCGACTCCGGCGCCGTATCGCACCGATAGATGCTGGAACTCAAGCACTGCCAATCCCATCCACGTCGTTGTGAACCTCGTATCGGGCTCCTGCCGCCGAACGTTGAATGTGTCAACGATCTGGCGACACCATGAACGTAACCGACATCATTGAAGATGTCAATCAAATCCCGCTGACTGGAATCATGTTGACTGTTCGCGCCTCGTCGCGTAGGCGGGCAGGCGGGAACTCCGGGGCGGATGTCCGCCCGCGGGGGGGGGGAGAAGCTCACGACGGCCGAGCCCGGACGGGCTCGCCGATCACTCCTCGAAGGCGACGCGCTGAAGCAGGGCGAGCAGCGTCGCCCGGTCTTCGGCGTTCAGGCTCGGCCCCATGCTCTGCTCGCCGTCGCGAGCTGCTGCGCGGGCTTCGCCGTGCACCTGCCTGCCGGCGTCGGTCGCGACGATGATGTTCGTTCGGCGGTCCGTGGGCGAGCTGCGTCGTTCGACGTAGCCGCGCTGTTCGAGGTCGTCGATCAGCGCGACGATCTGACTCGCGTCCAGGCGCAGGAAGTCGGCGAGTTCGCGCTGCGTCGGATTCTCTCCCGAGGCCGCCAGGGACAGCACCGCGTACAGGCGGCCGTTGAGGCCGAACTCGGCGAAGAAGGCTCGGTCGCGCGCGACCCACACGGCGCGGGAGCGTGTGAGGAGGAAGCCCATGTCCTCGTAGAGGGTGGCGCTCTTGAGCCGCTCCTTCGCGTTCTCCTTCACCGTGTGCCCTTCTGTCACGCAATGGTGAACACCATATCGCATGCGCTGGTAAGGATAAATCATTGACAAGGTCAACGGTCTCTGTTCGAATGTCCCCATGTCAACGTCGACCGGAGCTTTCGGCGCCCCTCACTCTCAGATTCCTCCCACGAACTACGGGCTCGGCACGTGGGCGGAGCGGCGGGTTCTGCTTGCGCCGGACCTGCCGGCGTGGACCTTTGAAGGAGAGTCGACCTCGTATGCCGAGGTCGATCGGCGGGTGCGCAAGCTCGCCGGCGCACTCGCCGACCTCGGGGTCCGCCACGGCGACCGCGTCGCGTACATGGGGTTCAACCACCCCGCACTGCTCGAGACGCTGTTCGCGCTCGGACGCATCGGCGCCATAGCGGTGCTCGTGAACGCGCGCCTTTCGCACGGTGAAGTGGGGTACATCCTCAACGACTCCGGAGCGCGGATGCTGCTGTTCGGGGCGGAGCAGCGAGCCATCGCGCGAATGCTCGAGCAGGAGGCGTTCGGCGTGCAGATGGTCTCGGTCGACTACGACGCCGGTGACGACGAGACGTGGGCGCGCGAGTACGAGGCGCTGCTCGCAGCGGGTTCGGAGGAGTCGACGCCGGCGGCAGTCGGGCTCGACGACCCGTGTCTGATCATGTACACGTCCGGCACGACCGGCCGCCCCAAGGGCGCCGTGCTCAGCCACGCCAACATGACCTACAGCGGTCTGAACATGCTCATCTCCACCGACCTCCGCACCGGCGACGTGTCGCTCGCCGTCGCGCCGCTGTTCCACATCGCCGGATTGAACGCGCTCGTGCTGCCGATGTTCCTGAAGGGCGGGCACATCCTCATCCAACGCCACTTCGACCCCGTGGCGGTCGTGGGCACACTGCGGGAACTGCACGTGAACTCCATGTTCGCGGTGCCCGCCATGCTCGATGCGATGGCAGGCGTCGACGGCTTCGAGGTGATGGCGTTCCCGGACCTGAGGACCCTCATCGTGGGCGGCGCCCCCGTGCCGAGTCGGGTCCTGCGACAGTGGAACAGCAAGGGCGTCGAGCTGCAGCAGGGATACGGGTTCACCGAGGCGGCGCCGGCGGTGACGCTGCTGTCGCCTGCCGAAGCCATCCGCAAGGAGGGGTCGGCCGGCAAACAGCACTTCTTCACGGACGTGCGAGTGGTCGCCGCCGACGGGCACGACGCCGCGGTCGGCGAGTCCGGCGAGATCTACGTGCGGGGCTTGAACATCATGCTCGGGTACTGGGACAACCCGCGGGCGACGGCCGAATCGTTCGACGGCGAGTGGTACAAGTCCGGTGACGTCGCGGAGAAGGACGAGCACGGCTTCCACTTCCTCAAGGACCGGTCGAAGGACATGTTCATCTCGGGAGGGGAGAACGTGTACCCGTCCGAGGTGGAGAGCGCGCTGCTGGACGTTCCGGGCGTGGTGGAAGCCGCCGTCATCGGGGTTCCCGACGAGCGTTGGGGTGAAGTCGGCAAGGCGCTGATCGTGCTCGAGGCCGGCGCCGCCCTCGACGCGGACGGCATGCGGGCCGCATTGGCAGACGGACTCGCGCGCTACAAGATCCCGAAGCTCTTCGAGTTCGTCGCTGAGCTTCCACGCACGGCGACGGGAAAGGTGCAGAAGCATCTGCTGCGCGACGCCCACGCGGTCGGGGCGCTCTCGTGACCGCGGGCGGCATGCTCGCGGCGGACCTGCTCGGATTCGAGGACGACCTCACCGAGCCGGAGCGGCAGACTCTGCTCGCGCTGCGCGCGTACCTGGAATCGGAGGTCCGCCCGCAGGTGAACGGCCTGTGGGAGCGGGCGGAGTTCCCGGCCGAGATCATCGGGCCGCTGGCCGAGCTCGGCGTCTACTCCTTCGGCGGAGACCACGCGGCCTTCGAGAACTCGGCCGTGTTCCGCGGGTTCGTGACGCTCGAACTGGCGCGGGTCGACTCCTCGCTGGCGACGTTCGCGGGCGTGCACACCGGGCTGGCGAGCGGTTCGATCGCGCTGTGCGGCTCGGTCGAGCAGCAGGCCGAGTGGCTTCCGAGGATGGCGACCGGGGAGGTCATCGGCTCGTTCGCGCTCACCGAGCCGGAGTCCGGGTCGGATGTCGCGCGCGGCCTGCGGACCACGGCGCGCCGGGACGGCGACCACTGGGTGCTCAACGGCGAGAAGCGCTGGATCGGCAACGCCACGTGGGGCGATGTCGTCGTCGTATGGGCCCGCGACGAAGCCGACGACCAGGTCAAGGGCTTCATCGTGCCGACGAGCACGCCCGGCTATCGGGCCGACAAGATCGAGGGTAAATACAGCCTGCGCATCGTGCAGAACGCGCACATCACGCTGACCGACGTGCGCGTCCCCGACTCCTGGCACCTCGCCGAGGCGAACAGCTTCGCGGACACGAACAGGGTGCTGCAGGCCACCCGTCTCGACGTCGCCTGGTCGGCTGTCGGGAACGCCATCGGCGCGTACGAGCACGCTCTCGCCTACGCGCGGGCGCGAACGCAGTTCGGCAAGCCGATCGCGTCGTTCCAGCTCGTCCAGGACCTGCTCGTGAAGTCCCTCGGCAACATCACCGCGTCACTGGCGATGGTCGTCCGCGTCGCGGCCCTGAACGACCGCGGCGTCTCCTCGGACGAGCACTCGGCGATGGCGAAGCTGTACGCCACGTCCCGGACGCGCGAGGCGGTGGCCTGGTGTCGCGAGATCCTCGGCGGCAACGGCATCGTCATCGACTACGACGTCATCCGTCATTTCGCCGATGCGGAGGCCCAGTACTCCTTCGAGGGCACCCGCGAGGTGAACACCCTGATCCTCGGGCGCGCCATCACCGGCATGCAGGCTTTCGTGTGACGGTGCGAGACTGGCGGCGTGAGACTCGTCCAGGTCGCCCAGCGGGCGATTGATCTCGACCGCGCGGAGGACTTCTACGCCCGGCTCATCGGGATGCGATCCATCGCCCGCTTCGACGAGGCCGGGCTGCTGTTCTTCGACCTCGCGGGCACGCGCCTCCTGCTCGACCGCAATGCCCCGTCGACCCTCGTGTACCTGCAGGTCGACAATGTGCACGAGGCGCTCGAGCGCGTCGGCGCCGAGGTCGTCTCGCCTCCGCACGTGATCTTCCACCACGACGACGACGCGCTCGGCCCCGTGGGGTACGACGAGTGGCAGGCGTTCATCCGCGACTCCGAGGGAAACACGATCGGCCTGATCGCGTTCCAGCGCCCCTGAGCGCCGGCGACAAGGCTGCGGGTGCGCCGCCGTCCGGGCGGCGCCGGAGACCGGCGCACGTCTGTCGGCGTCGGGTGTTCGCCGTGCGCGAAGAGAGGACGAAAGTCATTAGCACTCGGGGATGGAGAGTGCTAATCTCTCTCTAGTTGAGTCGAGAGGGCTCAACTTTCAGACCAGAGTCCGAAACAACCGACAGAAGGAGACGACCATGGCAACCTATGACCCGTTCCGCGACCTCGACCGACTGGCTTCGGGACTCTTCGACGCCCGCCGCGGCCCGCGCCGCATGCCGATGGACCTGTACCGCGACGGTGACCACTACGTCCTCACCGCCGACCTTCCGGGCATCGACCCCGGTTCGGTCGACATCGACGTCGACGGTCAGCTGCTGACGATCCGGGCCGAGCGCACGCTCACCACGGGCGAGGGAGTCAAGTGGATCACCCGCGAGCGCGAGGCGGCGAGCTTCATCCGCCAGCTGAACCTCGGCCAGGGCATCGACACCGACCGCATCGCCGCGACCTACAGCAACGGCGTGCTGAGCGTCACGATCCCGGTCAGCGAGAAGGCCAAGCCGCGCAAGATCGAGGTGTCCACCGAAGAGGGTGCGCCGGTGATCAAGGCTCACGAGTCGACCGAGGGGCCGCAGCCTGTCGACCAGTGATCGCACCGACGCCGTGAGAGGCTGCTCGCAGCGCAACCGGATGGCGCGCCCCTTCGCGTGAGGGGCGCGCCATCCGGCGCGTGGGAGCATGGGACGGATGCGGCATCGATGCCGCTCCGCGCCGACGAGTTCTGGGGAGGAAGCGGTGAACGCCGACGTTCTCGCGCACGCCGGCGCACGTGCACGCCTGGCGACGACGATCGGGATCCCGCTGTACACGGTGTTCGGCGGAATCGGCCTGTGGGCGGCGACCGCCCTGTGGAACCGCGTCGTGTGCGACGACGTGCTGGCACCGTCGGTCCTCGGCGGGCCGACCGCCGCGATCGGGGCGGCCAGTGCCGTCGCCGCCGTGGTCGGCATCGCGGGCGTGTCGTCGCTGTCGCGGAGCGTGTTCCCCCGCATCGGGACGACGCCGGTGCGCCGCGTCGCGCTCGGTGCCGCGCTGGGCGCCGCGGGCGCGCTCGTCCCCAGCATCCTCATCGTGATCGGATGCCTCCACCCGGCTGCCGGGATCGCCGCGACGATGCTCGGCCTCGTGCTCCCGGCCGCCCTCACGGGAGCGGTGGGGGGCGCGCTCGTCGGCCGGGTCGAGCACTCGAGCGTGCTCATCCGCCTGTTCGTCGCCGCGAAGTGGTTCGCCGTCGTCGTCGTCGGCCTGTGGGCGGTGCTGGCGTTCGCGCCCCTGGACCGCTGGACGCTGCTCGCCTGCGCCGTCGGCTGAGCTCCATAGGGCATGATGAGCAGGCACCCGGCGACCGAGGAGGACGCGATGAGCGAGCAGGCGGTGGCGGCCAGGACCGCATCGGGGTGGACGGCTGCGACGGTGGGCATCCCGCTCTACACCGTCTTCGGGGCGCTCGGCCTGTGGCTCGGCTCGCTGGCCTGGACCGCGATGGCCGCGGACGAGGTCGAGCATCCGACCGTGCTCGCCGGGACCATGGTCGCGACGGCGATCGTGTCGGTCGTGACGGCCGTGATCGGAGTCCCGGCCGTCGCGCTGATCCTTGCGCGGCCGCTCGCAGCATCGGCGCGGTACCCGCGCAGGGCCGCCGCCGTGTTCACCGTCGTCGGCGCGGCCGCCGCGGTCATTCCGGGCGTCTTCATCGCACTGGGCAGCGGCCACGTCGGTGCCGGCGCCACCTTCGCCCTGCTCGCGCTGATCCTCCCGGCGGCGCTGACCGGCCTGCTCGCGGCGTTCCTCCTGCCGGCCGTCGCGGCGTCCCGGGCGGTCGCGACGGTCTTCGCCGTGGCCGCGCTCGCGGCGGTCGCGCTCGTGGTCGTGTGGACCGTCGTCCAGCTCACCCCGATCGGCGGCTGACCCGCCGTCCGGACCGGCTCAGTCCCCGTCGTCGCGCAGCTTCGCCGTGAGGGTGTGCAGCTGCGACAGCTCGCCGTCGCTGAGCTTGGACATGCGCGCCGCGATCGAGCGGCCGTGCTGCGACGCCACCTTGCGGAACGCGACAGCGCCTTCCTCGGTCGCCGTGACGAGGGAGCCCCGACCGTCGCCCGGGTCGGCGCACTTGGTGAGCAGGCCCCGCGCCACCATGCGGTCGACCAGGCGCGACACGCTCGGCTGGCTGATCAGCATCCGCGCGGTGACATCGCGCAGCTTCGCGGTCATCTCGTCGGCGCGCGTCACCGTCAGCAGCACGTCGTATTCGCCCTGCGACAGCTCCGCTCCGTCGAAGTCGGCGCTGATCTCGGCGAACACCTCGTGCTGGGCGCGGAACAGGCTCTCCCACGCGTCGATGGCGAGGCGGCGGTCGGTCATGTCCACCAGAGTAGAGCGAACCGGCGGGTCATAGGCTCTTGCCATGGGGAGCTTGGTGGGGAATGCACGTCGTGCGGGCTTGTCGGCGGGGAAGCGGATGCCGGGACCGGCCCGCATCCTGATCGTGATCGCCGTCGCGGCCGGGTCGATCTTCGCCGGTACCGCGCCGGCTGTTGCCGCGCCGGCCCCCGAGTCGGTGCCGAACGCCATCGTCACCGCCGGGGTGGACGACTTCACGTTCGCGAGCATGGACGTGGAGTACACCCTCGGCCGGGCGGAGGACGGCGCGAGCACCCTCACCGTCGTCGAGACGTTCGTGGCGCAGTTCCCCGATTTCGACCAGAACCGCGGCATGCGCCGCAGCATCCCCGACTCGTACCTGGGCATCCCGCTGTTCCCGCATCTCGTGTCGATCACCGACGGCGAGGGCAACCCCCGGGCGTCCGAGGTCGACAGCTCCGACGGCTACTACTCGATGACCTCGCGCGCCGACGACTACGTGCTCGGGACGCAGACGTACGTCTTCACGTACACGCTCCAGAACGTCACCCGGTTCTTCTCCGACACCGGCGTCGACGAGTTCTACTGGGACGTCAACGGCGAGGAATGGCGCCAGCCGTTCGGCCGTGTCTCGGTCGCGCTCGTGGTGCCGCCCGACCTCGCGGCGGCGCTCACCGGCGACCGGGCCTGCTACGCCGGCTACACCGGCTCGACGGACACGTGCGACATCACGGCTGATGCCGCCGAGGACGGTTCCACCACCATCCGCGCGTCCGTGTCGGACGTCGGCCCGTACCAGACCCTGACGATCGCCGTCGCGTTCGAGGCCGGCACGTTCACGCCGTTCGACACGTCGTACTTCGCCTCGGTGTGGGGGTGGCTCCAGGCGATCGCCGCGGCGGGCGTGGTCGCCGTGCTCGCGATGACGATCTGGGTGCGCCGCCGGTTCCTGCGCGACGAGCCCGGTCGGCCGACGATCATCGCCGAGTACACGCCGCCGGCGGTGATCGACGCGCTCGAGAGCGCCGTGATGCTCGGCAAGACCAGCAAGGCGATCCCCGCCGAAGTGCTCGAGCAGGCCGTGGTCGGCAGCATCCGCATCATCGAAGGCCCGCCTCGCTGGTTCGGCAGCGCTCGCCTGAGCGCCGAGCTCATCGACCCGTCGCGGGCGGACGGCGACGGGCGGATGCTGCTGTCGGCGCTGTTCCCCTACGGGCGGCCGGGTGAGGTGTTCGAGTTCGGCAAGAGCGACAAGCGCCTGTCGTCGGCGGCCCAGCGGATCCTCGCCGCGGCCACCAAGGAGCTCAAGCGCCGCGGGCTGCGTCGCAGGGTTCCGGCCGGCGCACGGGCGTGGCCGATCCTCGGGATGATCGCGACCGGTGCGCTCGTGGCGTTCTTCGGCTTCATCGGCATGGAGAACGGCATGAGCGGGCTCGTCCCCTTCGCCGTCATCGTGGGCGCGGCGATCTCCGTGCTCGTGGTCATCACCCTCGTGTCGCGTCAGCCGCTGACGGCGAAGGGCGCCGAGACGCGCGACCACCTCGCGGGCCTGAAGGTCTTCATCGAATGGGCCGAGGCCGACCGCATCCGCATGTTGCAGTCCCCGAAGGGCGCCGAGCGGGTGCCGGTCGACGTCGACGATCCGCGGCAGATGCTGAAGATCTACGAGGCGCTGCTGCCGTACGCGGTCGTGTTCGGGCAGGAGAAGCAGTGGTCCGAGCAGCTGGCGGTGCTGTACGGCCCGAACAACGGCCCGAGCTGGTACGCGGGGCGCAGCGCCTTCAACGCCTACGCGTTCTCGCGCGGCATCTCGAGCCTGTCGGCGAGCACGTCATCGTCGGCCTCGACGTCGGGCGGTTCGGGCGGCGGCGGCTCGGCCGGAGGAGGAGGCGGCGGCGGAGGCGGCGGCGGGGTCTGAGCCCGGCTGCGCGCGGGCAAGAGTAAGGGCCGGTCGGAGAGGCTCCCGACCGGCCCTTGTCCCTTGCACCAAGAGTGTCCTGCAATCACATGCCGGTAGCTGCCACAGCAAAACAACTACCGTGCAAGCACTCTATAACGGATAGATAACGGCGGCAAGGGTTTGTCGTTATCTTTCTGTGATTCTTTTGCGGCTCATAGGAAGCGGTCAGACAACGGCCCGGTGTCGGCCCGTTTCGGTGGTCTGCGCCGTGGCGGAACGCGCCGAAGTCAGGGGCCGACAGCCGTGCCCGGGCGCGCGGACCGGATGCAAGACTCGTCGCATGACCCCGCTGCGCCTCGACATCGCCGGCCTCGCCAACGCGCGCGATCTCGGCGGGCTGGACCGGGCCGACGGGACGACGACGCCGACCGGGGTGTTCTTCCGATCCGAGGCCCTCGATCACGTGGACGACGGCGGGTGGGCCCGCCTGCGCGCTCGCGGAGTGGCGACGGTGATCGACCTGCGTCGGCCCGAGGAGCGCACCGACGATGTGCCCCCGGACCTCGACCGCATCACGGTGGACCTCGACGGCGGCATGAACCGCCGCTTCTGGGAGCCGATCGAAGCCGACGGGCGCTGGGGGACGCCGCTGTACTACCTCGACCATCTCGCTCAGCTGCCGGAGCGGATGCGTTCGGTGCTGGATGCCATCGCGAGCGCGCGCGACGGAGCGGTGCTCTTCCACTGCGGTGCGGGATGGGACCGCACCGGGTTCGTCTCGGCGGTGCTGCTGCGGGCGCTGGGCGTCACGACCGAGGCGGCCACGGCGGACTACCTGGAGTCGTTCGCGAACGCCGAGGCGATGGAGGCGCTGCGGGGGAGATCGTCCCATGTCGCCGAGCGCATGGCGGTGCTGGAGCGGTTCGGACACACGCCCGCATCCGCCTTCGTATCGATCTACGAGGGGATCGACGTGGACGCGTGGTTCGCGGCCGCGGAGGTCGCAGACCCTGCCCGCGCGGCGGTGCGCACGTGGCGCGGGGCGGCGGTGCAGACGACGTGACGACGGCCGACGCCGGGCCTATCGACGCGCGCGCCGGGCTGCAATAGGCTCGCGGCCAGGGGGAACGACGGCGCTGTCGGAACGGCCTTCGGGCCGCTGCCGACGCCTCATCGAAGGAGTGACGTCCATGGCTGAGAGTCCAGCTGCCGACATCGTCGAGAAGGTCGGCGGGGCCGGCAACATCCAGAGCCTGACGCACTGCGCGACCCGGCTGCGATTCCAGCTGATCGACGGATCCGCCGTCGACAAGGGGGCCGTCGAGGCGATCCCCGGCGTGATGGGAGCCGTGCCGCAGGCCGGCGACCGCTACCAGGTGGTCATCGGCGGCGGCGTGCAGAACGTCTACAACGACATCATGGCGCTGCCCGGCATGGGCGGCGGGGGCGGCGGCGAAGAGAGCGCGGCCGACATCAAGGCGCGCGAGCGGGCCAAGGGCCCCCGCGGCAAGGTCGCGTGGATCGACGGGCTGTTCGAGTTCCTGTCGGACTCCTTCCGCCCGATCCTGGGCGCCCTGCTCGGGGCGTCGTTCTTCATCACGTTCATGGCGCTGATGTCGACGCTCGGCGTCATCGGGAACTGGGCCGATCCGCGCACCGAGCTGCCGCCGTCATGGCAGTTCGTCAACCTCATGTGGCAGTCGGTGTTCTTCTTCCTGCCGCTGCTGGTCGCCTACAACGCCTCGAAGAAGGTCGGCGCCGACCCGTGGGTGGGCTTCGCCGTCATGGCCGTCGTCATGCTCCCGGGGTTCACGGCTCTGGCCAGCAACCCCGAGGCGAGCACCATCGTCGCCTTCGGCAGCGAGGTCATCGTCATCCCGATCTTCGGCGTTCCCCTGACGATCTTCGACTACGGCTCCCAGGTGTTCCCGCCGCTGCTGATGGCGGCCGCCCTCGGGCCCCTCTACAAGGGCCTGAAGAAGATCATTCCCGACAACCTGCAGCTGATCTTCGTGCCGTTCCTGGCGATGCTGGTGATGATCCCGCTCACGGCGTTCCTCATCGGCCCCATCGGCGTGTACGTCGGCGCGTGGCTCGCGCAGGGGCTGGCCGCCATCAACACGTGGTCGCCGTTCGTCTTCGCGATCCTCATCCCGCTGGCGTACCCGTTCATGGTTCCGCTCGGTCTGCACTGGCCGATCAACGCGATCATGCTGCTGAACATCCAGACGCTCGGGTACGACTTCATCCAGGGCCCCATGGGCGCGTGGAACTTCGCGTGCTTCGGCGCCACCGCCGGCGTCCTGGTGCTCGCCTGGCGCGAGCGCGACAAGCAGATGAGGCAGACGGCGACCGGTGCGCTCGCCGCGGGACTGTTCGGCGGCATCTCGGAACCGTCGCTCTACGGCATCCATCTGCGGTTCAAGCGCATCTATCCACGGATGCTGGTCGGCTGCGCCGTCGGCGGCATCATCATCGGCATCGGCGGTGGTGTGAAGACCCAGGCGTTCGTGTTCACGTCGCTGCTGACGATCCCCGCGTTCGACAACATCCTGCTCTACACGATCGCGATCGGCGCCGCATTCGCGACCTCGATGGTCCTCGTGATGCTGTCGGGCTACAAGCCCAAGGAGGCCAAGGAGGTCGCCGCCGCCGGCGTCACCGTCGCCGACATCGCCTCGCGTCAGGGCGGCGAGAGCTCGGACACGATCATCGCCGCGGCCGCTCCCCGCACCGTGAACCCCGCCGACGTCGCGCTCCACGTGCTGTCACCGCTCGAGGGCCGCGTGGTCCCGCTCTCGGACGTGCCCGATCCCGTCTTCGGCTCGGGCACGATGGGGCCGGGCGTCGCGATCGAGCCGACCGGCGACACCGTGTACGCGCCGGGAGTCGGCCTCGTGGCCGCCGCCCAGCCGACCGGTCACGCTTTCGGCCTCGTCCTCGACGGGGATGTGGAGCTGCTCATCCACGTCGGCATCGACACGGTCAACCTCAAGGGCGAGGGCTTCACCGTCCACGTCAAGAACGGCGACCGCATCGAGGAGGGGACCCCGCTCGTGACCTTCGACCGGAAGGTGATCGAGGACGCCGGCTACCCGCTCATCACGCCGGTGATCGTGCTCAACGCCGAGCAGTTCGGCGATGTGCGGCCGGCGATGTCGGGCAAGGTCACACCGGGCGCGCCGCTCATCGAGGTGATCGCCAAGCAGGAGGCGCCCAAGGTCTGAGCTCCGGGTCGGCCGGCACGCGGGGGCAGTGGCCGGCCGACCCGTCTCGGCTCAGTACCAGTCGGTGGCGACCGAGTGGCTCCACGCCGCGCACGGCGAGCCGTAGGCGGCGGCGATGTAGCCCAGGCCCCACGTGATCTGCGTGGTGGCGTTGGTCTGCCAGTCCGCGCCGGCGGTCGCCATCTTGCTGCCGGGCAGCGACTGGGGGATGCCCGTCGCGCCGCTCGAGGAGTTGTAGGCCTGGTAGTTCCAGCCGGACTCCTTGGTCCACAGCGAGTCCAGGCACGAGAACTGGTCGGCACCCCAGCCGTACTTCGACGCGGCGAGGCTGCGGGCGGTCGACTTGGCGCCCTCGACGGTGTTGCCGGCCGCGAGCGCCTTGGCGGCCTCCTCGGCCTTGCGCTTGGCCTCGGCGGCCTTGCGGGCGGCCTCCTCCTCGGCGGCCTTCTTCTCGCGGGCCTCCTCGAGGCGCTCGGCCAGGTCGGCGACGCGCGCCGTCACGACGGCGGTCTCGGCCTCGGCCTCGGCCGTCGCCTCCGGCAGCAGCAGCGCGGGCATGATGTCGAGGTCCGACAGGCCGGCGATCGTCGCGCGCAGCGATTCGGTGTCGATCGAGGTGTCCTCGACGCCGAGGTCGAGTCCCTCGGCGCGGATGTCCGACGCCAGCGCGGCTGCGGCCTCGACGGCTGCGCGTGCCGACGTGAGAGCGTCGTGCGCGTCGGTGGCGATGGTCTCCACGGCCTCGGGGGTCGCCGTGGCGACCGGCGAGGCGGTGAGCGTGAAGCCCGCCTGCGGTGCGTTGGTCGCGGCGGCGAGGGCGGGCGTCGCCGACACGAAGCCGGTGGTCAGGAGGATGCCGACGGCGGCGCCGCCGGCAACGAGCGCGGCGGAGACGCGGCGTCGCGGACGGCGGGCAGGCGTGAGCGTCTGAGTGGAGGGCACGATTCGGGGGATGTCCTTCGGTTGGATCGGCGTCGCGGACGCGCGACGCGTGCGCCCTCGGGAAGGACGCGAAGTCACGAGTCTCACCCGCCCGTCTGGACGAAATCCCCTGTTCCACTGGGTATTCGATCAAAGGAGACCGGGTGTCCCATGCGTGAATCCGCAGGATCTCCTGCCCGCCTAGGCTTGAGAAGGAGGTTCCGCATGCCCTTTCCCTCGCCCGACCTGAAGCTCATCGCCGTCGACATGGACGGCACACTCCTCGACGGCGAGGGGAACGTCCCGGCCTCGCTCTGGCCGCTTCTGCAGCGCCTGAGCGGGCGCGGCATCCTGTTCGTGCCCTCCAGCGGCCGCCAGCTCGCCACGCTGCGGCGGACCTTCGACGGGCACGATTCCGACATGGTGTTCATCGCCGAGAACGGCGCGTACGTCGTCCACGGCGACGCGGAGATCAGCACGGATGCCGTGGACCCGGCGTTCGCGGCATCCGTCGTGCGTCGCGTGCGCACCCTCGTCGCCGACGGCTCGGACCTGGGGCTCGTCGTGTGCGGCAAGCGTTCGGCGTACATCGAGCGCACCGACGACGCATTCCGCTCCGAGGCCGACCGCTACTACGCCGCGCTCGAGGAGACCCACGATCTGCTGACCGTCGACGACCAGATCCTCAAGCTCGCGATCTTCGACTTCGACGAGGCCGCGCGGACCGCCCCCGACCTCGAGGACTGGAAGGCCACGCACCAGGTCGTCGTGTCGGGCCACCACTGGATCGACGTCATGAACCAGGGCGTCAACAAGGGTCTCGCCCTCGAGCGGCTGCAGTCCGCCCTCGGCGTGACGCGCGACCAGACGGCCGCCTTCGGCGACTACCTCAACGATCTCGAGCTGCTCGAGGCGGCGGGGCTGTCGTTCGCGATGGCCAACGCGCACCCCGACGTGCTCGCCCGCGCGCGCTTCCGCGCGCCCGCCAACACCGAGAACGGCGTGGTCGCGACGGTGGAGCGGATGCTGGGCTGAGCCCGTTCCGGCGCCGGCGGAGCCCCACCGGCGCCGAGCGCCGTCACGTCCGGTCGGCGGCGACGATCGACTCGGGCGACAGATCGAGGCGGCGCAGCAGCTGGGCGTTGAGGGCCACCACGATCGTCGACAGCGACATCATGATCGCGCCGACCGACATCGGCAGGACGAACCCGATCGGGGCGAGGATGCCGGCGGCCAGGGGCACCGAGATGAGGTTGTAGCCGGCTGCCCACCATAGGTTCTGCGTCATCTTGCGGTACGACGCGCGCGACAGCTCGATCACCGACAGCACGGCGCGCGGGTCGGATCCGGCCAGGATCACGCCCGCCGACGCGATCGCGACGTCGGTGCCGGCGCCGATCGCGAGACCGACGTCCGCCTGCGCGAGAGCGGGTGCGTCGTTGACGCCGTCGCCCACCATCGCCACGCGGCGCCCCTCGTCCTGAAGCTCCGTGACCTTGGTCGCCTTGTCCTCGGGGCGCACGCCGGCGAAGTGGCGATCGATGCCGAGGTCGCGTGCGACGGACGCCGCGACCGCCTCGGCGTCGCCCGTGATCATCACGACCTGCACGCCGCGAGCGTGGAGTGCGTCCACGGCCTCGCGCGACTCGGGGCGGATCTCGTCGGCGAGCCGCAGCGCGCCGGCCACCGAGCCGTCGACGAGCACGTGGAGCACCGTCGCGCCCTCGTCGTGCCAGTCGGCGGCGACGGGGAGTTCGGCCGCGTCCTCCTCGGACAGCAGGTGAGGACCGCCCACGCGCACGGTGCGCGCGCCCACGCGCGCGGTCACGCCGACGGCGGGGGACGATGCGAAATCGGCGGAGGCCGGCACCTCGAGACCCCGCTCGGCGGCCGCCGCGACGATCGCCCGCGCGAGCGGGTGTTCGGAGTCGGACTCGGCGGCCGCGGCGAGCGCGAGCACCTCGTCGGCATCCCGGCCCTCCGCCGGCTCGACCCCGGTGACCGCCGGCGCACCCTTCGTGAGGGTGCCGGTCTTGTCGAACAGCACGGTGTCGACCGTGCGCATGCTCTCGAGCGCGAGGCGGTCCTTGACGAGCACGCCCGCCTTCGCCGCCCGCTCGGTCGCGATCGAGACGACGAGCGGGATCGCCAGCCCCAGCGCGTGGGGGCACGCGATCACGAGCACCGTGATCGTGCGGACGACCGCGTCGTCCGGCAGGCCGAGCGCGCTCCACGCGGCCGCCGTGATCGCGGCGCTGCCCAGCGCGAACCAGAAGAGCCACCCGGCGGCGCGGTCGGCCAGCCGCTGGGCGCGCGATGATGACGCCTGCGCGTCCGAGACCATGCGCTGGATGCCGGCGAGGGCGGTCTCGTCGCCGACCGCGGTGATGCGCACGCGCAGGCCGGAGTCGGTCGCGACGGTGCCGGCGACGACCGCGTCGCCCTCGGAGCGGCGGACGGGGCGGGACTCGCCCGTGATCATCGACTCGTCGACGCTCGCCGAGCCCTGCACCACGGTGCCGTCGGCCGGCACGCGACCCCCGGGCCGCACGACGACGACATCGTCGACCCCGAGGTCCGTCGGGGAGACCGTGACGGTCGTGTCACCCTCGACGCGCTCGGCTTCGTCGGGAAGCAGCGCGGCCAGCGAATCCAGCGCCGACGTCGTCTGCGCGAGCGACCGCATCTCGATCCAGTGCCCGAGCAGCATGATGACGATCAGGAGCGCGAGCTCCCACCAGAACTCGAGCTGCTCGTGCAGGATGCCGAGCGTCGCGCCCCACGACGCCAGGAACGCGACGGTGATCGCGAGTCCGACCAGCAGCATCATGCCGGGCTTGCGGCCGCGGATCTCGCTCACCGCGCCCGTCAGGAAGGGGCTGCCGCCCCACACGTACATGACGGTGCCGAGGACCGGCGCGATCCACGAGGCCCATGCCGCATCGGGAAGGGAGTAGCCCAGCAGCATCGCGAACATCGGCGAGAAGCCCACGACCGGCAGCGCGATGACGAGCATGATCCAGAACAGGCGCCGGAACCGGGCGACGTGGCCCATGTGGTCGTGGCCGCCGTGGCCGCCGTGCCCGCCGCCCGTGTGCCCGTCGTGTCCGGCGTGCTCGTCGTGCCCCGCGTGGGTGGAGTCGGGGTCATGCCCGCCCTGGTGCGCGTGGGCGTCGTGTCCGGCTGTGGCGGCGTCGCCCACGTCCGGCTGCTCCGAGGAGTGGTCGTGCGGGGCGGTCGGGCCCGCGTGCTCGTGGTGACCGTGTCCGGTGCTCATGGTGACTCGAACATACCCCTAGGGGGTATCTATTCCCGGGTCCGACACATGCCGGATGCCGTCGATGACGGCGCGGTGCGTGCTCGCCGACCCGAGCAGGCGGAAGTGCCCCGGCGAGGGCACCTCGATGTTCATCGCGCCCTCGAGGCGGCTGCCTTCGGGGATGTGCGGGTCGTAGGGGCCGAACACCGAGACGATGCGGGCGTTGACGGCCAGCTCGACACCGAGTGTGCGGATCGTGGCGTCGTCGGGGCGGAACTCGCGGATGCTGGGATCCAGCGGCAGCAGGCGCGCCATCCACGAGCCGGCGAACGGCGTCGCCACCGCGACGAGACCGCGCAGTCCGAGGTCCGCCGGCGCGGCCCCCCGACGCCCGCGCCCGGTCTCCGCGGGCAGGGCCGCCGCCGCGGCATCCGCGTCCAGGAGCGCCCGCTTGCCGATGAGACCGCCCTTGCTGTGCGCGACGAGCACGCGGCCCGCCGGCGGCACCGGATCCTTCGCGAGGGCGCGCGTGAGCCGCGCGGCGGTGTCGGGGACGCTCCGCCGGTTCATGCCGAGGCCGTGGATCACGCGCACGCGGTACCCGGCGTCGGCGATGGCGCTGCCGAGCGGGCGCAGGAACGTCCAGTGCTCGTACACGCCCGGCAGCAGCACGATCTCGGGCAGTCCGGGGTCGCCGGTCCGCCACGCCGGGGGCGTCGGACGCGGCAGGCCCACCGTCCACGGCAGGGAGAGCACCGCCAGCTGATGCCGCCCGGCGTACAGGTAGTCGGCGGCCCACCACAGCAGGCGCCGGATGGGGTTCACGCCGCCACCCTAGTGGTTCGGCCATCCGATCAGGCTTTTCGCGCCCGGTAGACTGACCGGCACGGCCTCTCGGCCGCCACACCCCACACCAGACCGAAGCCCCGACTTCGTGCGCACCGGTGCGCGCGGAGCCCGCCCGATCCCGGGCGGACCCGAGACCCCGGAGTGCTGCATGACCGCCGTCGTCCCCACCCAGGACCCCGCCGCCCGCTACCGCATCGAGCCCACGGTGCTCCAGGCGCTGCGGAGCCCCCGCATCCTCACGCGCGAGGTGCTCGCCGGCCTCGTCGTCGCGCTCGCCCTCATCCCCGAGGCGATCGCGTTCTCGATCATCGCGGGCGTCGACCCGCGTGTGGGCCTGTTCTCGTCGTTCGTGATGGCCGTGGCGATCGCGTTCGTCGGCGGACGCCCCGCCATGATCACCGCCGCCACGGGCGCCATCGCCCTCGTGGTCGCGCCGGTCGCACGCGAATACGGCATGGACTACCTCATCGCGACGGTGATCCTCGGCGGCATCCTGCAGATCGTGCTGGCCGCGCTCGGCGTCGCCAAGCTCATGCGCTTCATCCCGCGCAGCGTCATGGTCGGCTTCGTCAACGCTCTGGCGATCCTCATCTTCATGTCGCAGCTGCCGCAGCTGATCGACGTGCCGTGGCTGGTGTACCCGATGGTCGCCGTGGGTCTGGTCATCATCGTCTTCCTGCCGCGCCTGACCAAGATCGTCCCGGCGCCACTGGTGTCGATCGTGCTGGTCACCGCCGCCGCGGTCGTCTTCGGCCTGTCGGTGCCGACGGTCGGCGACCAGGGGGCCCTCCCCGAGAGCCTGCCGGAGCTGTTCATCCCGAACATCCCGTTCACGCTCGAGACGCTCGGCATCATCGCGCCGTTCGCCCTCGGGGTCGCCCTCGTCGGCCTCATCGAGTCGCTCCTGACCGCGAAGCTCGTCGACGACATCACCGACACCCACTCGCGCAAGTCGCGCGAGGCCTGGGGTCAGGGCGTCGCGAACGTCCTGTCGGGTGCGTTCGGCGGCATGGGCGGCTGCGCCATGATCGGCCAGACCATGATCAACGTGAAGGTGTCGGGAGCGCGCACGCGCATCTCGACGTTCCTCGCCGGCGTGTTCCTGCTGATCCTCGTGGTCGTGCTCGGCGACATCGTCGCGATCATCCCCATGGCCGCCCTCGTGGCCGTCATGATCATGGTCTCGGTCGCGACGTTCGACTGGCACAGCATCCGCCCCTCCACCCTCAAGCGGATGCCGTGGAGCGAGACCAGCGTCATGCTCGTCACCGTCATCGCGACCGTGTGGACGCACAACCTCGCGATCGGCGTCGTGCTCGGCGTCCTGACCGCGATGGTGCTGTTCGCGCGCCGCGTCGCCCACTTCACGTCGGTCAAGCGCGAGATCTCGAAGGACGGCGAGACGGCGCACTACACGGTGAACGGCGAGCTGTTCTTCGCCTCGAGCAACGACCTCACGACCCAGTTCGAGTACTCGCACGACCCCGACACGATCGTGATCGACATGTCGAACTCGCACATCTGGGACGCGTCGACCGTCGCGGCGCTCGACGCGATCGTCACCAAGTACGAGCACCGCGGCAAGAGCGTCGACATCCAGGGCATGAACGAGGCCACGATCGACTTCCACGGCCGCCTCTCGGGCAACCTCGGCGGCGGCCACTGACGCAGGGGCCCGGGCGAGTGCCGCGTCCCGGTGCCGAACGGCGGGTCTGCACGGCGACACGCCGTCGCGGACGGACGGGCGCGCGGCGTGTCGCGCGGGATCCCCGCCGTTTCGAACGGGGTCCCGGCGCCGCGGACCCGTCGGCTCAGGGGAGTTCGGGCGTGCGGGGCGGGACCGTGCGCCGCGGGCTCAGCGCCTCGAACGCCAGGGCCCACGTGAGCAGGTCGCGGTCGGCGTAGGCGGGACCGGCGAAGGTCAGCCCGACGGGCATCCCGATGTCGGCCATCGTGCCCATCGGCACCGTCACCGTGGGGATCCCCAGATGCCGGATCGCGAGGTTGCCGTTCGCGACCCACACGCCATTGGCCCACGCCGTGTCGGCGGACGCCTCGTTCACGTCGGCATCCGCCGGGCCCACATCGGCCATCGCCGGGAACACCACCGCATCCAGGCCGAGCTCGCCCATCCACTCCTCGAGGTCGAGGCGTCGCGTCTGTTCGAGCCCGCGCAGTCCCTCCTCGAGGTGCGGGATATCGGCGAACGAGCCGTACGGATGCTCGCGCACCTGCGCCGGGTAGGTCACGATGTCGTCGTCGAAGCCGGTGTAGCGGTCGGGCAGCGCGCCCTCGGGCTGCGGGAAGATCGTCGCGCCGTCCACGCCGTCCAGCCGGTCGAGGTGCGGGTCGCCGTTGGCCCGCAGGAAGTCGTCCCACGCCCACGCCGACAGGTCCACGATCTCGGAGTGCAGGAACTCCGGGCTCACGAGTCCGCGGGTCATGAGGGTGGGAGCCCCGGCCCGATCGCCCTCGTAGTTCGTCACGACGGGGAAGTCGACCTCGACCACCTCGGCGCCCGCGACCTCGAGGTCGCGGCGCGCCGCCTGCCACAGTTCGATCACGGACTCACGCGTGACGATGCGCTCGCCGGTCGAGCCGCCGATGGTCGTGCCGGTGCCGGCATCCGCATCGGCGTTGATGTACATGCGCGGAATGCCGAAGCGCTTGCCGCGCAGAGAACCGGATGCTGCATCCGCGAGCGCCGCGAAGGGCTGGTCGCGCATCGCCGACGCCGGGGGAAGCTCGATCCACGGCTGCGCGCGCCAGAAGTCGCCGCGCGTCTCGGGATCGTCGGCGACCATGACGTCGAGGATCTCGAGCATGTCGGCCATCGTGCGCGTGTGCGGCACGACGACGTCCATCGTCGGGACGAGCGGCCAGTTGCCGCGCACCGAGATGACGCCGCGCGAGGGCGTGTACGCGCACAGGGCGTTGCACGACGCGGGGGCGCGCCCGCTGGACCAGGTCTCCTCGCCGAGCCCGAAGGCCGCGAACGACGATGCCGTCGCCGTGCCCGAGCCGTTGGACGAGCCCGATCCGAACGCCGACGTCAGGTAGCCGGCGTTGTAGGGGCTCTCGGCGCGGCCGTATACCCCGCGCTGCATACCTCCGTTGGCCATGGGTGGCATGTTCGTGAGTCCGAGCAGGATGCAGCCAGCCGCGCGCAGCCGCGAGATCGAGAAGGCATCGTGCTGGGCGACGAGATCGGCGAAAGCGGGGGAGCCCGAGGCGACCGTGAGCCCCTCGGCCATGTACGAGTCCTTCGCCGTGTACGGAATGCCGTCGAGCGGGCCGAGCGCCTCGCCCGCGGCACGGCGGGCGTCGGAGGCCGCGGCCTCGGCGAGGGCCTCGGGGTTGCGCACGACGACGGCGTTCAGCGCCGTCCCGGTGCCGGGCGCGTCGTACGCGTCGATGCGGGCGAGGTACGCCTCGACGAGCCCCACGCTCGTGACCGCGCCCGACTCGAGCGCCGCCCGCAGGTCGGCGATGGTCGCCTCGACGACGGAGAAGCGCGCGCTCATCGGGCGACCGCCTCGGTCGACGCATCCGTCGTCCCACGCACGGAACGGCGGGGATCGTGCCGGACACGCCGGGTGACGGATGCCGGAACCCCGCGTGTCGCGCAGGATCCCCGCCGTTCGGTACCGGTGCGGCGCGCCGGCGGGACGCGGAAGCCGCCGCTCATCGCGCGCCCGCCGTCGGCTGCTGCTGCGTGATGCAGTGGATGCCGCCGCCCCGCGCGAGGATCGGGCGGGCGTCGATCGTCACGACGTCGCGCCCGTAGGCCTCGCGCAGGATCGCTGCGGCGCGCTCGTCGGCCTCGAGCTCGCCGTAGCCGCACGCGATGACGCCGTCGTTGACCACGACGTGGTTGACGTAGCTGTAGTCGACGAAGTTCTCCTCATCGCGAAGCGCGGCCGGGGCCGGCAGCTCGATGATCTCGAGCGAGCGGCCGGCGGCATCCGTGGCGTTCTCCAGCACGGAGCGGAGCTCGCGCGACACGGCGTAGTCGGGGTGGGCGGGGTCGTCCTGCCAGTGCAGCAGGACGGTGCCGGGCTTCGCGAACGTCGCGACCATGTCGACGTGTCCGCGCGTGCCCCAGCCGGCGTAGTCGCGCCACAGGCCCTTCGGCAGCCAGATCGCGTGCGTCGCGCCGATCGTGCGCTCGAGCTCCTGCTCGACGCGCTCCTTCGTCGCGTACGGGTTGCGACGCGGATCGAGCTGCACCGTCTCGGTCACCAGCACCGTGCCCTCGCCGTCGACGTGGATGCCGCCGCCCTCGTTCACGAGCGCCGACACCAGGTGGCGCGCACCGGCCCGCTCGCCGACGAACGACGCGATGCGGTCGTCGCGCGTCCAGGTCGCCCACGCGTTCGCGCCCCAGCCGTTGAAGGTCCAGTCGACCGCCCCGAGGCCGCCCGCCTCGTCGATCACGAACGTCGGGCCGATGTCGCGCATCCAGAAGTCGTCCAGCGGCGCCTCGACGAGCTCGACCTCGGAGGACAGGCGCGCGCGGGCCTCCCCGACCGCGGAGGGGTCGACGACCATCGTGACCGGCTCGAACCCGACGGCGGCGTTGGCGACGGCGGCCCACGTGTCGCGGGCCTCGTCGGCGGAGGCGGGATCGTCGCCGAGGGTCTGCCCCACGCGGGGGAAGGCCATCCACAGGCGGTCGTGCGGCGCCCACTCGGGCGGCATCA
Organism: Microbacterium thalassium; assembly: GCF_014208045.1. Lineage (NCBI taxonomy): Bacteria > Bacillati > Actinomycetota > Actinomycetes > Micrococcales > Microbacteriaceae > Microbacterium > Microbacterium thalassium. The sequence continues at coordinate 3,635,068 of NZ_JACHML010000001.1, read as the reverse complement.
TCCAGGTCATCGGGAGCTCCGGTCACGGGGTTCGAGGTCTATTGATCATGCGATCAATAACGACTACGGTAGTGACCGGAGGGGATCGATGTCAACCACTCGGGCGCGCACCCGCAAGACGCCGCACGAACGGTCCGCCGAGATCGTCGCGGCGGCCACCGGCCTCGCCCGCGAAGCGGGGCTGGGCGCCCTCACGCAGCGGGCCGTCGCACAGCGCGCGGGCGTCGCGACGGGGCTCGTCGCGCACTATCAGCCCATGGAGGACCTGGTCGCCCAGGTCTACCGCGACCTCGTCGACGTCGAGCTGCGCGAGGTCGCGGCGACGCTCGCGGGGGAGTCCGATCCCGCCGCGCGCCTGCGCCTGCTCATCGACACCCTCGTCGCCGGCGACCGGGACGACCTCACCGTCGTGTGGGTCGAGGGCTGGGCGATGGCGCGCCGGAGCCCCGTGCTCGCCGAGACCGTCCGCGCCGAGATGGCCCGCTGGCAGGACCTCGTCCAGGACCTCATCGCCGACGGATGCCGGACGGGCGCGTTCGCGACGCGCGAGCCCGGCGAGGTGGCATGGCAGCTGCTCGGCATGATCGACGGCATCAACGCCCAGTCGCTGGCGCGGGGAGCGGATGCGTCGGCTTTCGCGGGCCGCGTCGCGCGCGCCGCCGAAGCACTCGTCGAGGCCGAGCCGGGCGCGCTGCGCCGCACGACCTGACCTGCTCCCACCCCGCCGCAGCCGAGGACCGAGCGCGGGCGATGACGACCGATCAGCGCTCGCGGGTGGCGCACACCCGCCGCACTGGAATACAACAGTGAACGTGGAGGGCTGGGGACTCGTCATCATCCTGGGGGCGCTGATCGCGTTCGCGCCGTTCTCCAAGCGCCTCGCGGGAACGCCGATCACGCCCGCCATGGTGTTCACCGGCGTGGGGCTGCTGCTGGGGACAACGGCGCTCGGCGTGTGGGAGCCGTCGATCGGGTCGGCCGGTCTGCGGGTCATCGCCGAACTGTCGCTCACCCTCGTGCTGTTCTCGGACGCCGCCTCCATCGACTCCCGCCGCCTCATGCGGCAGACCTCCCTCCCGGCGCGCCTGCTGCTGATCGCGCTGCCGCTGACGATCCTGCTCGGGGCGCTGCTCGCGATGCCGCTGTTCCCCGAACTGTCGGTGTTCGCCGCCCTCGCCCTCGCGGTCATGCTCGCGCCGACCGATGCGGCGCTCGGGCAGACGGTGGTGTCGGACAAGCGCCTGCCCACGATGCTGCGCCAGGGGCTCAACGCCGAGAGCGGGCTCAACGACGGCATCTGCGTGCCGATCCTCGTCACGGCGGTCGCGTTCGCCGAGGTCGAGGAGGCTCCGGCGTTCGAGGGCCAGATCCTGCTCGATCTCGTGCGGGAGCTCTCGATCGCGCTCGCCGTGGGCGTGGTCCTCGGCCTCGCGGTGGTGGGGATCGTCCGCCTCGCCGACCGCCGTGGGTGGATGAGCGACGACTGGGCGATGATCGTCGCGGTCGCCGCAGCACTGCTCACCTACTCCGCGACGAACGAGCTGGGTGGCAGCGGGTTCATCGCGGCCTTCGTCGCCGGCATCGTCTACGGCCGCGGCGTCGGGCCTCGCGCGGTGACATGGATCCACCTCGACGAGCGCGTCGGCACGATGCTCAGCGCCGCGACCTTCCTGCTGTTCGGCGCGGTCATGGTGGGCCCGGCGCTCGCCGACCTCGACGTCTGGATCGCGCTCTACGCCGTGCTCAGCCTCACGGTCGTGCGGATGCTGCCGGTCGCCTTGTCGCTGCTGGGAAGCGGCGCGTCGGCGCCCACCACCCTGTTCGCCGGCTGGTTCGGTCCACGGGGGCTCGCGACCATCGTGTTCGCGTTGACGATCGTCGACGAATCGGGGCTCGCCGAGGCGCCCCTGATCACGGACGCCGCGACCGTCGTCGTCGTCCTCAGCATCATCGCGCACGGGCTGTCGGCCCCGTGGCTGACGGCTCGATACGCGCACTGGCTCGACGGCCACCGCGACGTCCTGGCCCACCGCGGCGAGGCGCAGCGCCCGGTCGACCCGTAGGGGCGGCGCGCACCGGGTCGGCTCGTGGGAGGCCGCACGCGGCGACGAGGGAGATCGGTAGCGGGATGCCGTCGCTCGCGCAATCCCGCCCCGCAGGGGAGGCGGCAGGGCCAGGATGGAGACATGCTGACGATCCCCACCGTGACCCTCAACGACGGCATCCGCTTCCCCGAGCTCGGGCTCGGCACCTACAACCTCCGCGGCGACGAGGGCGTCGCCGCCATCGTCGCCGCGATCGACTCGGGCTACCGGCTCCTCGACACCGCTGTGAACTACCAGAACGAGACCGAGGTCGGCGAGGCGGTCCGCCGCAGCGGCATCGACCGCGACGAGCTGCTGGTGACCTCGAAGATCCCCGGTCGCGAACACGGCTACGACGAGGCGATCACCAGCATCCGCGGCTCGCTCGAGCGGCTGGGCCTGGACCGCATCGACCTTCAGCTCATCCACTGGCCGAACCCGAGCGTCGGCAAGTGGGTCGACACGTGGCGCGGCATGATCGAGGCGCGCGACCAGGGCCTCGTCCGGTCGATCGGCGTGTCGAACTTCACCGAGGACATGATCACGCGACTCGAAGGCGAGACGGGCGTCGTGCCGGCGGTCAACCAGGTCGAGCTGCATCCGTACTTCCCGCAGGCGGCGCTGCGCGCCTTCCACGCCGCCCACGGCATCCGCACCGAGAGCTGGAGCCCGCTCGCACGCCGCAGCGAGCTGCTGAACGAGCCGCTCATCGCCGACCTCGCCGAGACCTACGGGGTGACGCCGACCCAGCTGGTGCTCCGCTGGCACGTGGAGCTCGGCACCACGCCGATCCCGAAGTCGGCCGACCCCGACCGCCAGCGCGAGAACGCCGACGTGTTCGACTTCTCGCTCACCCACGACCACATCACGGCGATCTCGCGCCTCGAGCGCGGCCGCCTGTGGGGCGCCGACCCGCTCACGCACGAGGAGATGTAGGCCCGGCCCCGGTCGGGGCTCTCACTCCCGCGCCGAGGAGGGCACGGGACCGCGCGAGCCCTCGGCCTGCGGCGGCAGCGCCGAGAGCCAGTCCGCGAACGCGGGCCCCGTGCGCTCGGCGGTGTCGTCGGGCAGCACGAGCCCGGCCCGCATCGCCCTCATCTGGCCGCCCGGAAGGCTCACGCCGGGCATCCAGCCGCGGTGGCCGATGTGCCGTGCGTAGGCGCGCACCATGTCGTCGAGCCTCTCCTCGCGCGGCCCTGCGACGTCGCGCACGCGTCCGGCGGCGGGGCCGGCGGCGAGCGCCGCCAGCCTCTCCGCGGCCGTCTCCGCCGCCACCGGCTGCACCCGCGCGCGCGGCGCGACGTGGAACGGGCCCGCCGATGCGGCCGCGAAGATCTGTCCGGCGAACTCGTGGAACTGCGTGAGCCGCTGGATCGTCCACGGCACGCCGGACTCGCGCACCGCCTTCTCGTGCGCGAGCTTGCCGACGTAGTAGCCGCGCGGAGCCCGGTCGATGCCGACGATCGACGGCACCACCAGATGGGCCACATCCTGCCGCCCTGCCGCGGCCGCGAGGTTCGCGGTCGTCGCCGCGAAGAAGCGCGTGGTCTCCTCGGCCGACAGGGTCATGACATTGACGGCGTCGATGACGGCGTCGACGCCGTCCAGGGCGGCATCCAGGCCCGCACCCGTGGTCAGGTCGACGCCCGTCGCCCGCGCGAGCACGACCGGATCGTCTCCGCGCGCCCGCACGGCCCGGACGATGTGGCGGCCGAGTGTGCCGGTGCCGCCGGTGATCGCGATCCTCATGATGGGTCCTTCCTCGTGTCCCGCGTCCTGCCTCATCGACGACGCGGCGCGGCAGAATGTGAGCAGGCTCACAATCGGGCCCCGATCGTCGTCGTCTCTGTGAGGGGGTGCCCGATGGAGGTTCTGTCCGATCTCGCCGGGGAGCGCAGCGGTCTGATGGCGCTGGCCTACCGCATGCTCGGAACGGTGGCCGATGCCGAGGACGCCGTGCAGGAGACCTACGTGCGCTGGTACCGGCTGTCCGAGGACGAGCGTGCCGCGGTCGAGAATCCGGCGGCCTGGCTGACGCGCGTCGCGAGCCGCGTGTGCCTCGACGTCCTCGGCAGCGCCCGCGTGCGACGCGAGCAGTACGTGGGGGAATGGCTCCCCGAACCGGTGCCGGCGGCGTCGCCGGTGGCGGCCGCAGCGCCGCCCGATCCGCTCGACCGCGTCACCCTCGACGACTCGGTGAGCACGGCACTGCTGATCGTGCTCGAGGCGCTCACGCCGGCGCAGCGGGTCGTGTTCGTGCTGCACGACGTGTTCGGGATGCCGTTCGACGAGGTCGCCGAGGCCGTCGGCCGGACGCCGGCGGCGTGCCGGCAGCTCGCCACCGCCGCGCGCCGGCACGTCCGGGACGGTCGCGCTCGTCGCGCGTCGAGAGCTCTGCACGATCAGCTGGTCGCGGCGTTCGCGGACGCGTGCGCGACGGGCGACCTGGACGCCCTCACGACGGTGCTCGCCCCCGACGTCGAGCTGCGCTCGGACGGCGGCGGCAAGGTGTCGGCGGCGCGCCGCCCGGTGCGCGGGGCCGACGACGTCGGCCGCTTCCTCCTCGGTCTCATCCGCCAGCGGCCCGAGGCGACGATGTCGCCGATCCAGACGGCCGACGGCCTCGGCTTCATCGTGCACGACGCCGGGATCGTCGAGGCCGTCATCACCGTCGGCGTGGCGGACGCGGCCGTCACCGACGTGTGGATCATGCGCAACCCCGACAAGCTCACCGCCTGGGAGTGACCGCGTCCCAGCGCGCGGCCACGCCGGGTTAGCGTGGAGGCCATGTCCGACACCCCCTTCGACTCGCTCGACGACTGCTTCGCCCTTCCCCGCGTCGAGGCGCTGGCGCTCTCACCCGACGGCTCCCGCGCCGTCCTCACCGTCGCCACCCTGAAGAAGGACGGCACCGGCTACGAGCGCGCACTGTGGACCGTCCCCGCCGACGGCTCGGGCGCACCCCGGCGCCTGACGCGATCGGCGAAGGGCGAGGCCGGCGCCGCGTTCACGCCGGCGGGCGACGTGCTGTTCGTGTCGGCGCGCGCGGATGCCGAGGGCGACGCCACGGACGAGTCGGCGCAGCTGTGGCAGCTCCCCGCCACCGGCGGCGAGGCACGCCCGGTGACGCGGCTTGCGGGCGGCGTGGACGGCATCGCGGCGGTCGCCGAGCAGAGCGGTCAGGTCGTCGTGGCGGCATCCCTGCTCCCGTCGGCCGACTCCGTCGAAGCCGACGCGGCGCTGCGCACGAAGCGCAAAGAGGCCAAGGTCGCCGCGATGCTGCACGAGACCTACCCCATCCGCTACTGGGACCACGACCTGGGTCCCGCGCAGCCGCATCTGCTGGGCCTCGACCTTGCCGGCTTCGCCGACACGATCCCCGCACCGGAGGACACGGCGACGGATGCCGGCGGCGAGGACGACTCCGCCGACCCGTCGCCCTACCCGCCGACGCTGCCGCGGCCGATCGACCTCACCCCCCAGCCGGGTCGCTCCGTCGACAACGCCGAGGCCGCCCTGACCCCGGACGGGCGAACGCTCATCGCCGCGATCACGCAACCCGAGGAGCGCGGCGGCCGCAGCGTGCTCGTCGCGATCGACACCGCCACCGGTGAGCGGACGACGCTGTTCGACGAACCGGGCTTCGACATCGGCTCGCCGGTCATCAGCCACGACGGCACGGTCCTGGCCTTCGGCCGTGCGGCCCGCAGCACCCCGGCCGGACCCTCCGACGAAGAGGTGTGGGTGTCCGCGCTCGACGGCGCCGGCGCTCGCCGCATCGCCCCGGCGTGGGACCGGTGGGCGACCTCGCTCGCGTTCGCCGCGGACGACACCGCCCTCATCGCGACCGCGGATCAGGACGGCCGCGGTCCGGTCTTCCGCCTGCCGCTGGACGGCGGCGAGCCCGAGCAGCTCACACACGACGACTTCACGTATACGCACGTCGGCGTCGACCGTGCCGGCGGCGGGTACGTCGCGCTCCGCTCCTCGTACATCGCGCCGCCCCATCCCGTGCGCATCGCGCCCGACGGCGCCGTCACGCCGCTGGCGAGCCCCGCGCCCCTGCCGGACGTCCCCGGCACCATCGTCGATGTCGAGGCGACGGCAGCCGACGGCGCGCGCGTGCGCGGTTGGCTGATGCTCCCCGAAGGCGCGTCCGCCGACATCCCCGCTCCGCTGCTGCTGTGGATCCACGGCGGCCCCGTCGCCAGCTGGAACGCGTGGAGCTGGCGCTGGAACCCCGCGCTCGCCGTCGCCCGCGGGTACGCGGTGCTGCTGCCCGACCCGGGCCTGTCGACCGGCTACGGCCTCGACCACATCGCGCGAGGCTGGAACGCGTGGGGCGCCGAGCCGTACACCGACCTCCTGGCGATCACGGATGCCGTCGAGGCTCGCCCCGACATCGACGAGACCCGCACCGCCGCGATGGGCGGCTCGTTCGGCGGCTACATGGCCAACTGGGTCGCCGGACACACGGACCGGTTCCGGGCGATCGTGACGCACGCGAGCCTGTGGGCGCTCGACCAGTTCCAGGGGACGACCGATCACTCCGTCTACTGGCAGCGCATCTTCACGCCCGAGGCGATGATCGAGCACTCGCCGCACCGCCACGTCGAGAGCATCCGCACCCCGCTCCTGGTCATCCACGGCGACAAGGACTACCGCGTGCCCGTCGGCGAGGCGCTGCGGCTGTGGAGCGACCTCGCCGAGCACCATGCGGCAGAGGACGGGACCATGGCGCACCGGTTCCTGTACTACCCGGACGAGAACCACTGGATCCTGAAGCCCCAGCACGCGAAGGTCTGGTACGAGACCGTGTTCGCCTTCCTCGACCAGCACGTGCTCGGCGCGGACTGGGTGCGTCCGCGGCTGCTCGGCTGAGCGCGCTCAGGCGCGGGCGGCGACGATGGCGTCCCAGAGGGCGTCGGCCACCTCGCGCTTCGACCCCGAGGCGCGGGCGACGACGGCATCGGCGGCGTCGATCACGACGAGGGTGTTGTCGGCGGTCTCGAAGCCGGTCGTCCAGCCGACTTCGTTGACGGCCAGCAGGTCGACGCCCTTGCGCCGGCGCTTGCGGATGCCGCGCTCGACGAGATCCTCGCCCTCGGCGGGGGTCTCGGCGGCGAAGCCGACGATCGTCTGTCCCGCGCGGCGGGCGTCGACGAGCCCCGCGAGGATGTCGTCGTTCTGGACGAGCTCGAGCGTCAGCCCGGGGCCGGCGGCATCCTCTTTGGCGAGCTTGCGGTCCGACACATCGGCGACGCGATAGTCGGCCACGGCGGCGGCCATGACGATGACGTCCGCGTCGGTCGAGGCGCCGGTCACGGCCGCACCCAGTTCGGCGGCCGTGCCCGCGGGCACGACGTCGATGAGCGGATGCCGCACGGCCGGGTCGCCGATGCCGCTGTCGAGATGCGCGGCCACGAGCGTGACCCGCGCGCCGCGGTCGGCGGCGGCGAGCGCCACCGCGACACCCTGCCGGCCGCTGGAGCGGTTGCCGAGGTAGCGCACCGGATCGATCGGCTCGCGCGTGCCGCCGGCGCTGACGACGACGCGCACGCCGGCGAGATCGCGCGGTCGCTCCACGAGGGCGAGGGCGCGCGCGAAGACGTCGTCGGGCTCGGTCATGCGGCCGGGTCCCACGTCACCGCCGGTGAGGGGCCCGTCCTCGGGGCCGATGATCTCGACGCCGCGGTCGCGCAGCGTCTGCACGTTCGCCTGCGTGGCGGGGTGCAGCCACATCTCGGTGTGCATCGCGGGCGCCACGGCGACCGGTGCCGTGGTGGCCAGTAGGGTGGTGCCCAGGAGGTCGTCGGCGAGACCTGCGGCCATCTTGGCGAGGGTGTTCGCCGTGGCCGGCGCCACGATGACCAGCTCGGCCGCCTGCCCCAGGGCGACGTGGCGGACCGTGGGGACGTCGTCGTGGACCGACGTCGTCACGGGGTTCCGGCTGATCGACTCCCATGTGGGCAGTCCGACGAACCGCACGGCATCGTCGGTGGGGACGACATGGACGTCGTGGCCGGCCTGGACGAGCAGCCTCACCAGCTGCACGGTCTTGTACGCGGCGATCCCGCCGCTGACTCCCACGACCACGAACACCCCACGATCTTCCCACGACCGCGCGACGACCAGGAGAGGAGCCCGACATGTGCACCGTGATCCTCCAGGTGCCCGACGGCGGCGGGCCGGTCAGGATGCTCGCGGTGCGCGACGAGGATCCGGCGCGCCCGTGGAACGCTCCGGGCCGGTGGTGGCCCGACACGCATCCGGAAGTCGTCGGCATCCGGGACGTGCGCGCCGGGGGAGCCTGGCTCGCCGCCGACCCCGCGCCGTCGCGCCTGGCGGTGCTGCTCAACCGCATCGACCTGTCGGATCGCGCGGACGACGAGGTCGTCTCGCGTGGGGGAGTGGTGCTCGACGCCGTCGCCGGCGTCGAACCCGCAGACCCTCCGCCGACGCGCGGCTTCAACCTCGTCCAGGTCGGCGCGGGCGGCAGTCGCGTCATCACGTGGGACGGGCTCGCCCGGCGCGACGTGCCGGTGCCGACGGGGATCCACATGATCGCGCACGACGACCTGGACGATCCGGGCACGGCGCGCATCGGCGCGTGGCTCGACGCGTTCCGTGCCGAGGCGCCCGACCCGGATGCGCCCGCGAGCGGTCCGGATGCGTGGTGGCGCCCGTGGATGCGGCTGCTCGACGAGCGCAGCCGCCGGATGAGTCCCGACGACGACCGGGCGATCATCCGCGACAATCGCGCGCACGGCTTCCCGACGCTGTCGCTGCTGGTGTGCGCGGCATCCGTCGGCGCCGGAGAGGTCGACCTCGCCTACGGCGAGCTCGCCGAGCCGGGACGCTGGAACACCCTCGTGCTGGAGTGACCAGCTGGAGTGACCCGGGCCCGCGTGTCAGTGGGGAGCGTGGTACTCCGTCTCGCCGCGCTTCCAGTAGCCGCGCACGGCGATGTGGTCGAGGTCGAGACCCCAGCGATCGAGCAGGAGCGCCCGGGCGGGCTTGACGATCGCGTGCTCGGCGGCGACGAAGCCGAAGACCGAGCCATCCGGCCGGTCGGCGGCGCCGAGGGTCTCGATCCGGTCGATGAGGGCGGCACCGGACGGTCGCATGTGGCGGTGCACCTGCTCGACCACCACGCCGGCCGGAGCCGCGATGAGCAGTTCGTGCGCCCGGTCGGGCACCTCGACGAGGACGCGGCCCACGGCGTCGGGATCCATCAGCCCCACCCACCGGCGGATCGCGGGGACCGCCGTCTCGTCGCCGGCGAGGAACCACGCGTCGGGCCGCCCGACGAGCACCTTCGAGCCTCGCGGGCCGCCGACGCCCGCGGGCGAGCCCAGCGGTGCGGTCGCCGCCCAGGGAGCGGCGACGCCTTCGTCGCCGTGGATCGCGAACTCGAGGTCGAGCCAGCCGTCGCCCCACTCCAGCGGCGTGTACTCGCGGCTCGGGGCGGCGCGCAGCTGCTCGACGGAGTCGACGTCGCCGTCGGGGAAGAACATGCGGATGTGGTCGTCGGCCCCGAGCGACTGGAAGCCGTGCAGCTCGTCGCCTTCGAGGCGGATGCGGACGTAGCCGGGTGTGAGGAACTCGCGCGCGGCGAGCCGGACACGGCGGAACCGCAGCTCGAGCATGCGCCGCTCGAGGCGGAAGTCGTCGTGGGTCGCGGCGGCGGTCGGCGTGGTCATGAAATGAGGTTAGCCTAACCTGACGCGGGTGGGCGCCTCGGGGCTACGCGGACGCGCTGTCCGCGTGCCGGATCTCGCAGTCGCTCCCGGGCGCCAGGATCGCCTCGTGGCCGTCGTCGTAGCGGACGACGAGCAGGGGCGGATCAGAGTCCTTCCGGATGCCGATGACCTCGCCGGTCTTCTCGGCGGCTCCGACGGTGCGGCCGTGGATGATCACGCGGTCGCCGACGCTGGCATGCATCATCCTCACCTCCTGATCGCCACCATACGACGCGGCCGGGCGGCGCGATAGGGCGAGGGCGGGTCAGAGCTGGGCGCCGTCGTCGTCGCGGTCGTAGATGCCGACGCTGCGGCCGCGGGACGACTCGTAGGCGATCAGCCAGCCGATCGAGACCGCGGCGGCGATGATGAGACCGAACCACACGTTGCCCCAGATCAGCCCGAACAGGATGCCGAGGGTGAACAGCAGCGCCGTGCCGAACGCCCAGCCCGTGTGCCCGCGGGTCCATCCGCCCTTCGAGTCGCTCATGGCACCAGCGTACGCGCCGTACCGCCCGCGCGTGCGGATCCGTAGGGTGGAGTCGAACCGCCGAGGGGAACCGCATGCTCATCGACCTCAGCCCGGTCACGCTGGGCACCTCCGCGCTCGGGCGGGGCACCGCGCCGGGAAGCCCGGAGGAGGCGGATGCCGTCGCCGGTGCGACCGCGCTCTTCGACAGCGGCCACGCGCTCATCGACACGTCGAACAACTACGCCGACGGGCGCAGCGAGCAGGTGCTCGGCCTCGCGATCGCCCAGCGCGGCGGGGACTCCGCACGCCGCGTCGTCACCAAGGTCGACCGCGACCCCGCCACCGGCGCCTTCGATCGCGACCGCGTGCTGCGCTCGCACGAGGAGAGCCTCGCGCGCCTCGGCATCGACCGCGTCGGGCTGCTGCACCTGCACGACCCGTACACCGTCTCGTTCGACGTGGCGGACGGGCCGGGCGGTGCGATCGAGGCGATGGTCGAACTGCGCGACTCGGGGGCGGTCGATGCGATCGGGATCGCCGCCGGGCCGGTGCCGATGGTCCGCCGGTACGTCGACACCGACGTCTTCGACGCCGTGCTGGTCCACAACCGCTACACGCTCGTGGATCGCTCGGCGGAGCCGCTGTTCGCCAACGCGCGCCGCCGGGGCATGCTCGTGTTCAACGCCGCCCCGTTCGGGTCGGGCCTGCTCGCGGCCGGAGCCACCGACGGCGCGATGTACCACTATCAGCCCGCCGCCGGCGACCTGCTCGAGTGGACCCGGCGGGCCGAGCGCGTGTGCGCCGAAGCCGGGGTGTCGCTCACGGCGGCGGCGCTGCACTTCTCGCTGCGCGGACCGTTCATCGACTCCACGATCGTGGGCGTCACCAACGCGCGCCGGGTCGCCGAGCTCGACGCTCTGCTCGCGACCGAGATCCCGGTGGAGCTGTGGCACGAACTCGAGGACCTCGGCCCCGCGCCGTCGCCGATCGACGACAGCGAGTTCGAGTGACGACCGTCCGGGGGCGCTGACCGCGCCGGCCGGTGGGCTCAGTCCTCCGCGGGTCCGGCCGCGGCCCAGTCGATGGCGTCGCGCTCGCCGCTGGTGGGGAAGAACCGCACCTCGCCCGGGAAGAGGAACGCGAGGCCGTGCACGATCTCGGCGATGAGCGCATGGTCGGTCACGAGGGCGATCCGTCCCCATGCCTGGCGCGGCTCGCGCTCGAGCTCGGCGTCCTGCCACATGCCCCCGAGCGTGTACCGCTCGAAGTCGTCGCCGAGGACGAACACGATGTTGACCTTGCCGTCCGCGGCCACGACGGCGTCGATCGCGGGATCCATCACCTGGCGGTAGTCGTCCGACGTGACCTCGCCGACGGCGCGGAATCCGAGAACGCCATCGGGCAGGTCCGGAAGCTGCTCGATCATGGGGCCATCCTGGCGCGCCGGGGGTCGGGCGTCCAGCCCTTCGCCTGCGTGTCAGCGGTCGCGGTGGTCCTCGGGGTGCAGTCGCGGCGCGCGTCGGGGCTCGCTCACGCCGCTCGCGCCGATGAGCCGGATGACGCGCTGCCGGTGCCCCGCCCACGGTGCGAGCAGCTCCAGCATCCCGTCGTCGTCGGTGCGGGAGCCGGTCAGGGCGTACCCGACCTCGTGGGCGAGGTGGAAGTCGCCGACGCTCACCGCGTCCGGGTCGCCGAGGGCGCGGATGCGCGTCTCGGCCGACGTCCACGGGCCGACACCGGGCTGGCTGATGAGCGCGCGGTCGACGGCTTCGCCGTCCTGGGCGCGGTGGACGGCCCGCACGAGCGAGGCGCCGCGGGCAGCCGCCCGCACGACGGTCTTCGCCTGCGGCGGCTCGAGCCCCGCGCGATGCCACACCCACGACGGGATGCGCCGCCAGCCGTCGACCGTGGGCGGCGCGAACAGCGGCACGGGCGTCGGGCCGGGTGCGCGCTCGCCGTGCCACGTGACGATGCGTCGCCACGCGGCGAACGCCTGCATGCCCGTGATCTTCTGCTCGAATATCGCCACGGCGAGGGCATCGAAGACGAGGCCCGTGCGGCTGAGCCGCAGCCCCGGATGGCGTCGGTGCGCGTCGGCGATGAGCGGATGCCGGTCGGCCTCGAACCCGGCCGGATCGTCGGCCGAGCCGCACAGGGCCGGCAGCTGGTCCAGCGCCCACTCGGCGCCCGGCCCCCACGCCGCGCCGCGGACCACGCCGGGGTGCGTCTCGCGCAGCGCGAGCGTCGCCACGCCGTGCGGAGTGCGGCTCGCGCGCCAGATCACCGACGCGGTCGCCGCCATCGTCGGGTCGTTCCGCCCCCGCCGCTGGAACAGCACGGTGCGCCGCAGGTCGAGCGGGCGCCGCGGGCGGTATTCCGTCTCGAGCGGCCGCCCGTGATCCGGTCGCGGGTCGCGCGCGACATCCGTCCTCGTCCCCTCGGGCGCCCTCAGGCGCTGCGCGACCTCCATGCGCTCACCCTACGCGCGCGCCGCGACATCCGTCCCTCATGCTCCGCGGTCCGCGATTCCCGCCGGGAAGGGGGGAGGGGTCAGAAGCGGTCGGGGGAGGGGGTGCCGTGGCCGTAGCGGATCTGCACGTCGGCGTGACGGTCGAAGCGGTAGCCGACGCCGCGCACGGTACGGACGATGTCCTCGTAGCGGCCGAGCTTGGCGCGCAGGCGCCGCACGTGCACGTCGATCGTGCGCTCGCCCGGGACCTCCTCGTCGGTGGCGCCCTGCCACAGCGATCCGACCAGCTCGGTGCGCTCGATCGTGCGGCCCTCGCGCAGGACGAGGTACTGCAGCAGCTCGAACTCCTTGTAGGTCAGCGCGGCGGACTCGCTGTCGATGAGGACGCGCTTGCGCGAGATGTCGACGATGACGCCGCGCGGTGCGCGGTCCTCGTCCTCGGGCTCGTCCTCCTTCGCGCGGGCGATCGTGGACGGCTCGTGCAGCGCGCGGCGGACGACGTCGACGTCGCGGCCGCCGGCGCCGACGGGCGCGAGGGCGACGGTGGCGTAGGTCTCGGCCTCGGGCGCGAGCTCGGCGATCGTGCGGCGGAGCGCGTCGACGAGGACGCCCAGCGAGACGCCCGCGGCGGCGGCCTTGGCCTCGTCGAGGCCGACGTACAGTCCGAAGCCGCGCGGGGCGGTGCCCGGGGGCAGCGCGTTGGCGGAGCGGGGGACGTCGGCGGCGGGAGCCTGGGGCGCCGGGGCTTCGGCGGGCGCGGCCGGCTGCGGCACAGCGCGGAGGGTCGGCGCCGGGGCGGCCACGGCGCGGAGGTGGTTGGGGCGCTCGAGGAGGGCGGTGTTCGACATGATGATGGTCCTAGTGGGAGTGTGAACCCTGGCCTTCTCGGCCCGGAAAGGGTTCGGGAGGTGCTGCTTTCTGGCCCCGGTCTCACGGGGCGGGCTCGAAGGGAGCGGGCGAGCGTGGTCGACGCGCGGATCCGGTTCTTCGGGGGACTCGCTCAGGTGGACGCTCGGGCTGATCAGCCTCTGCGCACGAGTCCGGCGGGGGTCACCGTGCTAGTGGCACATTCGACAACACATGACAACGCGGCCGGCCATCATCATGCCGGCAGTCCCGTTCGCCTCCCAGGCGGACAGAGAACGCGCGATTTTCGTCATGCGGCCGATTATGACGGACTGCGTCGCAGTGAGTCAAATCGCTCGATCCGGCGGTTCGGCGCGTGACGGAATGTGACAGATTGCTCAATCGGATCGACTGAGACCCGGTATCGCGCGCCCTGCGCCCGCGTGCCGCTCCCTGAGCGATCTCCCACAGCGTGGGCGCGGCGGCCCGCGCCGGGTCGCGCCGGGGTTAGCCTGTCGACGTGGCCGAATTCACGCTCGTGCACGAACCCGATGCATCCCGCTATGCGCTGATGCACGGCGACGCGCGCGTCAGCATCCTGGACTACCGCGACGACGGCCGCTCCCTCGCCCTCACGCGGGCGTACACGGTGCCGACGTTCCGCGGCCACGGCTACGCCGGCGAACTCGTCGGGCGCGTCATCGCCGAGCTCGAGGAGCGCGGCGACCGCACCGTGATCCCGGTGTGCTGGTACGTCGCCGACTGGTTCGCGGCGAACCCGGGCCACGAGACGCTGCTGCACCGCCGCCGGAGCGCGTAGGCGGCAGGCGATGGCGATGGGCGGCGCGAAGCGCGCGTGGCTCGCCTTCGTCAATCACTCGCTCAACCACGTCACGCGCGCTCTCGCCCGGTGGGGGCACGGCCCCTTCTCGATCATCCGCACGATCGGGCGAAAGAGCGGCCGCACCTTCGAAGCCCCGCTGATCCTGGCGCGAGCGCCCGGGGGCTTCGTCGCCGAGCTCACCTACGGACCGGAGGTGAACTGGTACCGCAACACCCTCCACGGCGGGAGCGTCGTGCTGCACCGCCGGCGTGAGTACCGCGTCGTCGAGGTCGGCCCGTGCTCGGTCGACCAAGGGCTGCGTGCGTTCGGCCCGCCGGCGTCGGTCATCCTGAAGCTCCTGCGGCGCCGGGAGTTCCGGATGCTGACGACCGACCCGGCCCCGGACTAGCCTGGCGTCGTGGACATGGAGGACGCCTTCACCGCCGTCGCGATCGGCTTCGAGGCCGTCGGGGCGCTCGCGATGGTCGTGGGCTTCGTGATCGCCGTCATCCTCTCCCTTCGCTCGCTCAGCCGGGGGGACGGGGGAGGGGAGGCGTTCGTGGTGCTGCGCACCACACTCGGGGCGGGGATCCTGCTGGGGCTCGAAGTGCTCGTCGCGGCCGATCTGATCCGCACGATCACCTCGAAGCCCTCGATCGAGGATGCCGTCATCCTGGGCATCATCGTCCTGATACGGACCATCCTGTCGATGTCGATCCAGATCGAGATCAGCGGCGTGGTGCCGTGGAAGCGCGCGCTGCTGACGAGCGGAGGCCAGATGCTCGGCGAGGCCGTCGCGCGCGATCGGCGCGCGTCTCAGAGAGACGGGGAGTCGGCCGCGCGCGGTTGAGGCGGTCCGCGGCCAGCCTCGGACGCGATGTCGCAGGGCCCGCCTACCGTGAAGGCATGCGGATCCTGCACACCTCGGACTGGCACATCGGGCGGTCGTTCCACGGCCATTCCACGCTCCATGCGCTGTCTGGCGTGCTCGACGAGCTGGTTCGCCAGGTGCGCGACCACGCCGTCGACGTCGTGGTGGTCGCGGGCGACGTGTTCGACTCGGCGGCCCCGTCGGCGGCCTGCTATCCCGTGCTCACCGGCGCGCTGCGCGCGATGGCGGATGCCGGCGCCCAGGTCATCGTCACCAGCGGCAACCACGACAACGCCGCCCGCCTCGGCTTCCAGGCCGACCTGCTGCGCGAGGGCGTGCACGTCGTGACCGATCCGCTCACCGTGGGCACGCCCATCACGATCACGGACGCACACGGGCCCGTCCACTTCTACCCGCTGCCGTACCTCGAGCCGGCCCTCGTGCGTCACCTGTGGGAGGACGTGCCGCTGCGCACGCAGCACCAGGTGATCGAGCACGCGATGGGGCTCGTGCGCGCCGATCTCGCCGAGCGCGGCGGCCGATCGGTCGCGGTGTCGCACTGCTTCGCCGCCGGCGTCGAGGCGACGCCGGGCGTCGAGCGCGAGATCCGCCAGGGCACGCTCGACGTCGTCCCGCTGTCGGCGTTCGACGGCCCCGACTACGTCGCCCTCGGCCACATCCACGGGCGCCAGCGGCTGTCCGACCGCGTGCGGTACGCCGGGGCGCCGCTGCACTACAGCTTCGGCGAGGCCGACAAGCCGCGCGGATCCTGGCTGGTCGATCTCGACGCCGAGGGGCTGGCGGCGGTGGAGTGGCTGGATCTTCCGATTCCGCGCGCGCTCACGACCGTCCGCGGCACGCTCGACGAGCTGCTCGCCGACGCGCGCTTCGAGTCCGCCGAGGGCGAGTGGGTGTGCGCCCAGTACACCGATCCGACGCCGCAGCCCGACCCGATGCGGCGTCTGCTGGTGCGCTTCCCTCACTGCGCCACCGTGATGCACCAGCCCGAGGGCGCCCGTGCCGGGGACGGTCTGAGCTACGCGCGTCGCGTGCGCGCCGCGCGGTCCGATGCCGAGCTGATCGACTCGTTCCTCGTTCACGTGCGCGACGGCGAGGGGGCGACCGACCGCGAGGCCGAGATCATCCGCGACGTGATCGGCGAGCGCGTGGTCGCGGAGGCGAAGGCATGAGGCTGCACCGGCTCACCCTCGAGGGATTCGGCCCGTTCCGGTCCCGCCAGGAGGTCGACTTCGATGCGTTCGCCGACGACGGGATCTTCCTGATCGCCGGCCGCACCGGGGCCGGCAAGTCGAGCGTGCTCGACGGCGTCTGCTTCGCACTGTACGGCGGGGTCCCGCGCTACGACGGGTCCGAGAAACGGCTGCGCAGCGACCACTGCACCCCCGACGAGCCGACCGAGGTGTCGGTCGAGTTCACCACCGGCGGACGCCGGTGGCGGGTCACGCGTTCGCCCGAGTACGACCGCGCCAAGCGCCGCGGCACCGGCACGACCACGGTCGCCGCCGAGGCGCAGCTCGACGAGCGCGTCGACGGCGTCTGGATCGGTCGCGCGAGCGGCGCGCGTGCCGTGGGGCTCGAGCTCGACGATGTGCTCGGGCTGAACCAGCAGCAGTTCCTGCAGGTGATCCTGCTCGCCCAGAACCGGTTCGCCCAGTTCCTGCTCGCCCGCAGCGACGAGCGTCAGAAGCTGCTGCGGCGCCTGTTCGGCACGCGCACCTACGAGGACTATCAGAGCGCCCTCGACGAGCGCCGTCGGGAGTCCGAGCGCTCCCTCGAGGCCGCCGGCGAGGGGGTCGCGCTTCTGCTCGACGAGGTCGAGCGGGCGCTCGGGGCCGACGGCCTCGGCGCGCCGCAGGAGGTCGCCGAAGCCGACGAGGCCGCGGCGGACGCGCCGACCCGACTCGCGGCCGCCCGCGTCGGCGCGCAGCGTGCCGCGTATCGGGCCGAGACGCTCGCGCGCGAGCGCGACCACGCCGATGCCGCTCACCGCACCGCCGACGACGCGCACGCGAAGGCGAAGGAGCTGCACGAGCGCCAGCTGCGGCGGATCCGGTCACGCGAGACGCTCGACGCGCTCGAATCCCGCGCCGAGGACATCGAGCGGGACCGCATCGTGTTCGCCCGCGCCGGCGCCGCCGAGGTCCTGCGCGCGCCGATCGAGGCGGCGGAGCGCGCGGATGCCGACGTCCGCGCGGCGATCCGGCGCGTCGACCGCGCACGCGAGGACTTCGCGCTGCTCGACGACGAGCCCGTCGCCGATCCCGACGACGTCGAGACCCTGCGGTCGCGGGTGGACGAGCTCACCGGGCACCTCGCCCTGTGGACGAGCATGCTCGACCGCGAGAAGGACCTGGCTCGGCTCCAGAACGACATCGACGCCACGGCGCGATCGATCGCCGAGCACGAGACGGGACTGGCGGCGATCGCCGCAGCGGTGGCCGAGGTCCCGGCCAAGCGCGACACCCTGGACGAGCGCCTGACGGCGGCGCGCGCCGCCGCTGTGGCCGGTGAGGGGCTGATCGCCCAGCGTGACGACCTCACCGCGCGACGTGAGGCGGCGCGACAGGCAGCGGCGCTCGCCGCGCGGACGCAGGCGGCCGAGGCCGCCTATCTGGAAGCCTCGACGCGTCACGACGCGGCGCGCAGCGCCGTGACCGAGCTGCTGCGACGGCGACTCGCCGGCTTCGCGGGGGAGCTCGCCGAGAACCTCGCCGATGGCGAGCCGTGTCCGGTGTGCGGCGCCGCCGAGCATCCGCATCCCGCGGTCCGCTCCGACGACGCGGTCGGCGACGACGAGGTGGCCGCCGCCGAAGCGGCGCGCGATGCCGCCGCCGCGGCGGAGCAGACCGCCGGCGACTCCGCGCGCAGCGCACGCGAGGAGCACGCGACGGCCCGCGCTCGCGCGGGCGACCTGTCCGAGGGCGAACTCGCGGAACGGCTCGCGGCCGTCGTGCAGGCCGTCGAGGACGCCGACAGCGCCGCCCGCACCGTGGAGCGGCTGACCGCGGAACGAGCCGAGCTGGTCGCGCTCGAGGCGACGGCCCGCGACGAGCGCGAGCGCGTCATGGACGAGCTCCAGCGACTGCGGGAGTCGCTCGCGGTGAGCACGGCCCGGGCCGAACGCGACCGCCGAGCCGTCGACGAGGCGCGCGGCCCCTTCGCCACCGTCGCCGACCGGATCGCTGACGCCGAGCGTCGTCGCGCCGCCTCGCTGGCTCTCGCCGACGCCGTCGCCGCGCGCATCGCGGCCGAGGGTGCGGCGCTCGCGGCGGCGCGAGACCGCGACGCCCGCATCGCCGACACCGACTTCGCCGATGCCGCCGCCGCGACGGCGGCGCTGCGCGACGCCGCGGCCCGCGCGGCGCTGGATCAGGGCATTCGCGAGTACGAGGCGGCGGTGCGCGCCGAGCGCGACCGGCTGCGCGAACTCGAACTCGAACTCGCCGGCGAATCCGACGCGCCGATCGACCTGACGGCGACGCGGGAGGCTCTGGCGGCGGCCCGCGACGCGTGGAGCAGCGCCGTCGACGCCGCCGCGCACGCGACCCAGGTCGCCGGGACGGTCGCGGGGCTCGTCGCACGTGCCGACCGCGCTCACGAGAAGGTCGGCGCCCTCGCCGAGGACGCCGCGATCATCGCGCGGCTGGCCAACACCGTCGCGGGACGCGCACCGAACACGCACCGCATGACGCTGGAGTCGTTCGTGCTGGCCGCCGAGCTCGAAGAGATCGTCGAGGCCGCGAACGTGCGCCTGTCGGACATGTCGGCCGGCCGGTACAGCCTGCAGCACACCGACGCGCTCGCCGCACGTGGAGCCGCCTCCGGTCTCGGGCTCGAGATCATGGACGCGCACACCGGTCACGCGCGCCCCGCGCAGTCGCTGTCGGGCGGCGAGACGTTCTTGGCCTCGCTCGCGCTCGCCCTGGGCCTCGCCGAGGTCGTGACTGCCCGCGCGGGCGGCGTGCGCCTCGACACGCTCTTCATCGACGAGGGCTTCGGATCGCTCGACGAGGACACCCTCGACCTCGCGATGCGCACCCTCGACGAGCTTCGCGCGGGCGGCCGCACGGTCGGACTCATCAGCCATGTCGCCGCGATGAAGGAGCAGCTCCCCGCTCAGCTGCTCGTCGAAGCCACGCCTGAGGGTCCGAGCGTCATCCGCCACGACGCCCCCGCCTACGTGTGAGCGGGCAGGGCACCGGTCCCGCGCTCCGATGACGGGCCGCGACGGCCCGGCCCCTCGGCGACCGCGTACGCTGGAGCAATGACCAAGAGCACTCTGTGGACCGTCCTGGCCGTCGCCCTGGCGATCGTGATCGCGTGGGTGCTGGTCGACGTGATCTTCTCGGTGCTGTGGTTCGTCGTGAAGCTCGCGGTCGTCGCCGCGGTCGCCCTCGGCGTCTATCTGCTGCTGCGCAGCGCTTTCTCGCGTTCCGAGAACTGAGGTCCGCTGAGCGTCAGACGCCGTAGTCGACGCGCACGCGCTCGCGCAGTTGTGCCGAGCACAGCTCGACCATCTCGTGCCACGTGGCGTGGGCGTCGTCCTGCGCGCGGTCCGACACCGACTTGAGCACGCGGATCGGGATGCCGAACTCCTGCGCGACCCAGATGTACGCGTACGTCTCCATGTCGACCAGGCCCGCCCCCAGCGGCAGGATGATCGAGACGGCCTCGGCATCGTCGACGAAGTGATCACCCGTGGCGATCGTGACCTCGCCCGCTCCGAGCTCGACACGGGCGGGCAGTGACACGTGCTGGCCGACGATGCCGTCGATGTCGGTGACATCGTGCTGGATCGCCGCAGCCACCTCGTAGACCTCGTGACCGAGGCGTCGGTCGATCGCGCCGGCCGTGCCGACCACGAGCACCTCGTCATAGGAGCCGGCCTCGAGGGCGCGGGTGAGCGCGTACGTCGCCTGCAGCTTCCCGGGTCCGGTAACGAGCCGGTCGAACCCCGGCAGGTCTGCGGGGAAGGCGGCGAGTTCGGATTCGAGGGCGGCGACGAGGAGTTTCACCGTCCTATTCTGCCGGTGTCCGCCTGAGTCACTGCTGGAGGTGCGCCGGACGGATGATGACGCGGCGCCGGTCGCGCACCCACCGCACGCCGTCGCGGCGACGCTCCTCGCGCGTGGCGAAGCGGTAGCGGTATGCGAGAGCGCGCACGAAGCGCGGCCGGGTGCCGGCGAACGGATCGCGAGCGAGCAGCCGGAGCGTCGCCGGGTCGGCCTCGAGGAGCTTGCCGAGCAGCGGCACGAACCACTCGTCGAGGGGCTGGCCGAGCGGCAGGAACCACATCAGCCAGTCCAGGCGCAGGTGGTAGGGCGCGAACCAGCGCGGAATGCGCCGCACGTCTCCCGGCTTGCCCTTGAACCCGTACTCCTCCCACGTCGCCTGCTCCGGGTCGGCATCGCGCGTGCCCTCGACGACGATCTCGATGCGCTCCTTGGTCACCGTGCCGAAAGCCCCGTACGCGTTGGCGAGCTGCCACCGGTTGAAGGCGGCGTTCATGAGCTGGCGGTGCGCGAAGAGGTTCTTCAGCGGTGCCCAGCTGAGCGCGACGAACAGCAGCGAGACGGCCGATGTGACCACCAGCCACCACAGCGGGAGCCCGTCGATGATCCACGGCGGTTCGCTTGCGGGGCCGGTCGCCGCCGCGCCGACGCCGGGGATTCCGATGGCCGAGAACGCGAGCACGATCGTGGCCCAGTTCAGCCAGGCGAAATTCCCCGTCAGGACGAGCCACAGCTGCGTGCCGATGATCACGGCGGCCGCGGCCGCGCCGACGATCGCCGGCCACGGACCCGGGATCCACAGCCCCAGGAGCGGGGCGAACAGGAACCACGGCACGACCAGCTGCGCGAAATGGTTGCCGACGACCTCGGAGCGATGGAACCAGCGGGGGAGCAGGTGCGCCTGGCGGCTGAGGGGCCCCGGCATGGGCTGCGTCTCGTGGTGGTACATCAGCGCCGTGAGGTCGCGCCACTCGCGCCCGCCGCGGATCTTGATCATGCCCGCGCCGAATTCGAGCCGGAACAGCAGCCACCAGAACAGCACGATGACGGCGGTGGCGGGCGGCTGTCCGTTCGAGCCGAGGAACGCCGCGAGGAATCCGGCCTCGAGCAGCAGCATCTCCCAGCCGAAGCCGTAGAACGTCTGCCCGATCGACGAGATCGACATGTAGCCGAGCCACAGTGCCAGGAAGCACAGCATCGGCACCCACGGCGGCCCGAGCTGGGGGATGCCGGCCACCAGCGCCGCCGCCACGACGATGCCGCCGATGCACAGCGCCCGCAGGCGGGCGTCGGAGTACCGGATCCGGGCGAAGACCGTCGGGCGCAGCATCCGCTTTGTCCGCTTGGACCGCGTCGCCCACGCGAGCAGCTCGGGGGCCGGCAGCAGGCCCCGTTCGCCCAGGAGCGCCGGGAACTGGTTCAGCGTCGAGACGAGCGCGACGAGATAGAGCGCCGCGATGCCCCGCTGCAGCACCTGCCGCGCGAACTCGAAGTCGACCGCCCCGAAGCCGTCCATGTCATCACTCCAGGAAGATGTCCTCCAGATCCACCTGCACCCCGGCGAGATCGGCGAGGGCGAGCCGCGCGGCGTGCCAGCCGGGCATGCCGGTCACGCCGGGCCCGGGCGGCGTCGACGCCGACGCCAGGTAGACGCCGTGGGCGGGCGTGCGCCACGGCTCCGCCGAGACGACGGGGCGTCGCACCGCCTGCAGCAGCGTGAATGCGCCGCCGAGGATGTCGCCGCCGATGTCGGCGGGGTTGTAGGCCGACCGCTGCGCCGCCGTCATCGCCGCCGAAGCCAGGACGCGGTCACGGAAACCCGGAGCGAAGCGCTCGATCTGACGGGTGACAAGCTCGGTGGGGTCGAGGGTCGATGAGGGCGGGACGTGGATGTACGCCCACAGCGTCTGCGAGCCCTCGGGTGCGCGCGAGTCGTCGAAGATGCTCGGCTGCACGACGAGGACGTAGGGCCGCTCGCTCACGCGCCCGGCGGCGACGGCGTTCTCGCTGGCCGCGACCTGCTCCCACGTGCCGCCGAGGTGCACCGTGGGCGCCTCGCCGACGGCCGGGTTCTCCCACGGCACCGGCCCGTCGAGGGCGAAGTCGACCTTGGCCGAGGCGGTGCCGTACCGGTACGAGGCGACGGCGCGGATGTAGCGGGTGGGCAGCTCCGGGAGCGTCAGCAGCAGCCGCGGCGAGGTGTCGAGCATGAGCAGATCACCGGCCTCGGGGTCGCCCCAGTCCAGCTGGTCGAGCCGGTCGATGCGGCGCCCGGTCTCGATCTCACCGCCGTGGGCGACGAGATCGTCGATGAGCGCATCGGCGATCCTCGAGGCGCCGCGGCGGGGGTACGCCCACCCGTCGGCGGTGTGGCCGTGGGCGGCGAGGAACAGTCCGGACGCCGCGGATGCCATCGTCGGCAGGGCGGTGCCCGCGTGCGCGAAGACGCCGGCGAGGAGAGCCGCCGCCTCCTCGGTCGCGAACGTCGGGCGCGCGAGGCGCGTGCCGAGCTGAAGCATCCGCGCCGCGAAGCGCGCCATGACCAGCGGATGCCGCGGCACGCGCAGCAGCTGGTGCCCGGTCATGTCGACGACGGCGTCGAGGTTCTCCGACAGCGGCTGCACGACCGCGCGCCAGGTCCGCGCGTCCCGTCCGAGTTCCTCGGCCGTCCGGTCGAGGTCGCGCCACGCGATCGCGGCGCGTCCGTCGTCGAGCGGCTGCGCGTACGAAGCGTCGGGGACGATCCAGTCGACGCGCCGGCGCATGCCGAACGCACGGAAGAACGGCGAGCTCAGCGCGGCGGGATGGACCGCCGAGCACACGTCGTGGCGGAACCCGGGGAGGGTCAGCTCGGCGGTGCGCACGCCGCCGCCGGGAGTGTCGGCGGCTTCGAGCACCTGCACGTCGTAGCCGGCGCGCGCCAAGGTGACGGCGGCGGTCAGTCCGTTGGGTCCGCTGCCGACGACGGTCGCGCGCCTGGCCATGCGCCCATCCTGCCCGGTGGCCCCGGCGCGGGGAAGACGGCTCACCGGGCTCGCCGCGCGTGCGCTTCCGCCTCGACCGGGTGTCGGCCAGGATTGGAGTGCGGAGACCGTCCGCAGGAAGAGGGCTGACATGCAATCGGTGCTGCTGGAGACCCCCGACGGAATCGCCGCCAAGCTCGGCTGGGACCCCAAGATGAGCGAGCACGATCGCAAGCGGGTGCTCGCCCGCGAACTGGTCGCCGCGCACCTGAAGCGCGAGCTCAAGGAGGTGCGCGTCGAGCGTGAGTCGCCCGCGCAGTTCGGCTTCCACACCGAGCTGTTCGCCGAGGTCGACGGCGAGGAGGTGCCGCTGAAGATCAAGAACGCCAGCTTCCGCGGCGCGACCGTCGTCGCCGTCGCCGATCCCGCTGTCCCCCTCGGCATCGACCTGCGCGACGCGCACCCCGACGAGGCCCTGCTGCGCGAGATGCGCCGCCACTCGCATCTGTTCGACGAGAGCAACGTCGACACGCTGCTGGCCCACTGGACCCGCGTGCAGGCCGTGCGCGAGGCCGACGGCCGCGGCGCCCGCGTCAAGCCCGACCACGTGCGGCTGGACGCTCCGCTGACGAAGGGCTGGATCCCCGACCGTCGTGTCTACTACCAGCTCGCCGATCTGTCGCGCGAGGGGTGGATCATCACGCTGGCGTACGGCGCCGAGCCGCGCTGATCCGAATCGCCGCGAATCCTTCACGCGGCCGAAACAGGCTCAGCCGTACCCTGGAGCATGGCGCACATGGCATCGGGGGACTGGCTCACACCCGCCGGAACGGTCGTCGCGATCGTCGGCGACGGCGCCGCCGACGCGCTGACGGCGCTCGACGGCATCCGCGATGTCGAGACGATTCCGCTCGGCGACGACGACCCGTCGCTGGGCGCTCGCCGCATCGCCGCCGCCCGTTCGCCGTGGGTGGTGCACGACGCCGACCCGCTGGGACACGTCGCGTCGGCGTGGGTCGAGCTGTTCCAGGAGCGCTCGACGCTGGGGGTCCTCGAGGTCGAGGTGGATGCCGCGCTGTCGCGCTTCGAGGCCGGCGAGGCCATCATGCCCGACTACTACATCGTGCTCGAGCCGTCCGCGGCCGAGGACACGTGGCGGCACTGGTGGTGCGGGGCGCTCGGGCATCGTGCGCCGCGGCGCGTGCTGCCGGTCGATGCGCCGGCGACCTCCCCCGCCGACGCCGTCCGGCGCCTGCTGACGGCGCTGCCGTCGTCGCGGCCGTGGCCGGAGCCGTCCACGTGGCTGCCGAGCCTCAAGTTCGACATCCCCGACCGGGTCGGCGTTCGCGACACGGGTCTGTGACGGGCGTCACTCCTCGACGAGTTCGGGCAGCGCCGCCTTCAGTTCGGCCAGCCACGCCGTGGCGTTGCCGTCTGACGGGGCACGCCAGTCGCCGCGCGGCGAGAGCGACCCGGCGGGCGACACCTTCGGTCCGTTGGGGATCGCCGACCGCTTGAACTGCGCGAACGCGAAGTAGCGGCGCAGGAACACCTGCAGCCACGTCACGACGGTCGCCAGGTCGTAGCCGTAGCGGTCGACGTCGGGGAAGCCGGGCGGCCAGGCGCCGGCATCCGGATCGCGCCACGCGTGCTCGGCGAGGAACGCGATCTTCGACGGGCGCATGCCGTAGCGGAGCACATGGAACAGGGCGAAGTCGTGCAGCGCGTACGGGCCGATGCGGTCTTCGGTGGACTGCATCTTGCCGTCCTGCCCTGCGGGCACCAGCTCGGGCGAGATCTCGGTGTCGAGCACCGACTGCAGCACATCGCGCGCGTGATCGGACAGCCGGGCGGCGCCTTCGCCGCCGCGGTGGGCGATGACCCAGCGAATGAGGTGCTGGATGAGGGTCTTCGGCACGCCGGTGTTGACCGCGTAGTGGCTCATCTGGTCGCCGACGCCGTACGTCGCCCAGCCCAGGGCCAGCTCCGACAGGTCGGAGGTGCCGATGACGATTCCGCCGTGGTGGTTGGCGAGGCGGAACAGGAAGTCGGTGCGGATGCCGGCCTGCACGTTCTCGAAGGTGACGTCGTGCACCGGCTCGCCGTCGGCGAACGGGTGCGAGATGCCCTGCAGGATCTCGAGCGCGGCCGGGCGGATATCGATCGTCTCGATGCTCGCGCCGATGGCCTCGGCCAGTGCGATCGCGTTCGACTTGGTGTGGTCGCTGGTGGCGAAGCCGGGCATCGTGAACGCGCGGATGTCGCTGCGGGGGAGCCCCATCCGGTCCATCGCCCGCGCGACCACCAGCAGCGCGTGCGTGGAGTCGAGGCCGCCGCTCAGACCGATCACGGGCTTGGGGCGTCCGATCGCCTCGAGGCGCTGCACGAGACCCGACACCTGGATGTTGAACGCCTCGTAGCAGTCCTGCGCCAGCCGTTCGGGGTCGGCCGGGACGAAGGGGAACCGGTCGAGCGAGCGGCGCAGGCCGATGTCGCCGGTCGGCGGGTCGAGCTCGAAGTGGACGG
Organism: Microbacterium thalassium; assembly: GCF_014208045.1. Taxonomy (NCBI): domain Bacteria; kingdom Bacillati; phylum Actinomycetota; class Actinomycetes; order Micrococcales; family Microbacteriaceae; genus Microbacterium; species Microbacterium thalassium. Next base: position 3,609,238 of record NZ_JACHML010000001.1, on the reverse strand, counting down.
TGCGGAACTCGCGCGCGCCCAGCGGCGCCTGCGTCGTGCGGCGGTTGTCGTCGAACGTGCCCTGGCGGAGGCGGTCCTGGCGGAGCCGATCGAGGTCGACGTCGGCGATCGAGGCGCGCGGGCCGGCGGGGAAGCGCTCGGTCTCGTCCAGCAGCAGCCCGCCCTCGTAGATCATGGTCTGCCCGTCCCACGAGAGGTCGTTCGTGGATTCGCCCGCACCGGCGGCGGCATACGCGTAGGCGGCGAGGCAGCGCAGCGACTGCGACTGGCACAGGTCCTTGCGGTCCTCGGCGCGCGCGATCGTGATGGGGCTGCCGCTGAGATTCAGGAGCACCGTCGCGCCGGCGAGCGCGGCCTGCGATGACGGCGGGATGGGCACCCAGACGTCCTCGCACACCTCGGCGTGGACCACGAGGCCCGGCACGTCCAGTGCCTCGAACAGCAGATCGGGCCCGAACGGGGCTTCGAACGCCCCGACGCGGATGTCCTGATCGTCCTGATCGTCGCCCGGGGCGTACCAGCGGCGCTCGTAGAACTCGCGGTACGTGGGCAGATACGACTTGGGCGCGACCCCGAGCAGTTCGCCGCGGTGGATCACGACGGCGCAGTTGTACAGCCTGCTGCGGTGCCGCAGCGGCGCGCCGACCACGAGGACCGGCATGAGATCGTCGGATGCCTCGACGAGGCGCTCGATCTGGGCGACCACGGCGTCGAGCACCGGATCCTGCATCACGAGGTCGTCGATGGCGTAGCCGCTCAGGCACAGCTCGGGGAAGACCGCCACCGCCACCGCGTCGTCGTGGCACTGCCGCGCCGACGCGAGCACGGCATCGGCGTTCGCGGCCGGGTCGGCGATCCGCACCGGGATGGTGCACGCGGCGATCCGGGCGAATCCGTGGCGGTAGGCGCTCTCGAAGTCGAGACGGCTCGTGCTCATGGATCCCAGTCTGTCAGGTGGGGCTCGCCGCGGGCGAGGCGCCGGTGTCGCCGGCCCTCGGTACTGTCGGGGAGGAAAGGGTGGGGCTTTGCGATACATACCTGACGAGGCACGGCTCGTGTGGAGCGCCAGCGACCTGAAGGCGGCCGCCGAGTGCGAGTTCGCGTGGCTGCGCGCGATCGACGCGAAGCTCGGGCGTGTGCCGGCCGTCGAGGAACCCGAGGACCTCACTCTCGAGCGCGCGGGGCGGCTCGGGCTGGTGCACGAGAAGCGCGTGCTCGCGGGCTACGTCGAGCGGTTCGGGGACCGTGTCGTCGAGATCCCCGAGACCCGTTCGTCGGATGCCGAGGGGCTGGCGTCGGCGGTCGCGCGCACCCGTGCGGCGCTCGAATCCGACGCGCTCGTGATCTATCAGGCCGCGTTCGCGTCCGACGGCTTCGTCGGGTTCGCGGACTTCCTCGTGCGCGACGGAGCGCATGCCGGCGGTGCGTGGGTCGTGCAGGACACGAAGCTGGCGCGTCGTGCGCGCGTCACCGCCCTCATGCAGCTGGCGGCATACGTCGACCAGCTCGACCGGATCGGGGTACCCCGCGCCGACCGCGTCGAGCTGCTGCTGGGCGACGGCTCGGTCAGCGAGCACCGCGTCACCGACCTCATGCCCGTCTTCGGTCTGCGCCGCGCGCGGCTCGAGGCGCTCATCGCCGATCGGCGCCTGGACGAGGGTGCGGCGGGGGAGCCGGTCGCGTGGGGCGACCCGCGCGGCGACCTCGGCGTGCTCGCGTGCGGCCGCTGCGCGACGTGCGAGATCGAGGTCACGGCGACCCGCGATCTGCTGCTGGTCGCGGGCATGCGGCCCGTGCAGCGCGAGCGGCTGCGCGACGCCGGCATCGTCACGATCGACGATCTGGCGTCGGCGCGGTCGGGCCCCGAGGGCATGCGGCACGAGGTGTTCTCGATGCTGCGGACGCAGGCGCGCCTGCAGCTCGAGAGCCCCGCGGGGGTGCCGCAGCCTTCGGCGTCGGAGGCGGCATCCGCGGCGGAGGCCGGCGGGTCCGGAACAGCCGCCGTCGCCGCGACGGCCACTGCCGTCGCCCCGGCGCCCGTGCCGGTGTTCGAGGTCGTCGCGCCCAAGGCGCTCGCCGCTCTGCCGCGGCCCGACCTCGGCGACCTGTTCTTCGATTTCGAGGGCGACCCGCTCTACACCGAGTCGCCGGCCGCGGGGGAGTCCGCGACGTGGGGGATCGACTACCTGTTCGGGTGGGTCGACATGCGAGAGGAGTACGGCGCGCTGTGGGCGCACTCGTTCGCCGATGAGAAGCAGGCGCTCGAGGACTTCCTCGACATGGTGGCGCTGCGCCGCGAGCAGCACCCCGGCATGCACATCTACCACTACGCTCCGTATGAGCCGACGCATCTGCTGGCGATGGCCGCGCGCTACGGGGCGCGCGAGGCCGACGTCGACCGCCTGCTGCGCGACGGCGTGTTCGTGGACCTGTACCCGATCGTGCGGCGCGCGCTGAGGGTGGGGTCGCGGTCGTACTCGATCAAGAAGCTCGAACCGCTGTACATGGGCGACGAGGTCCGCACGAGCGACGTGCAGAAGGGCGACGACTCGATCGTGCAGTACGTCGAGGCCCGCGGCCTGCGTGACGACGGGCACGAGGCCGAGGCGGCGGCCATCCTCGCCGACCTCGCCGACTACAACCGCTACGACTGCGTCTCGACCCGGCGCCTGCGCGACTGGCTGGTGGATCGCGCTCGCGAGGCGGGTCTGCGCCCGTCGCCGAATCCCGAGCCCGCCGAGGCCGCGTACGAGCCGTCTCTGCGCGCACTCACGCTCGATGCGCTGGCGCTGCGCCACACGCCCGACTCGCCCGAGGCGCGAGCGCTGCGGCTGGGCGCCGCGGCGATCGACTACTACCCGCGCGAGGCCAAGTCGTTCTGGGCGACGCACTTCCTGCGGCTGCGCGAGCCCGTCTCGGTGTGGGACGAGACGCGGGACGTCATCGTGCTGGACCCCGACCGCTGCCGCGTCCGCGAGGACTGGCACCGAGCGGAGGGCCGGCGGGCCGATCATCGCGTGCTCGAGTTGCGCGGCGAGCTCGCTCCCGGCACGCGCCTGAGCGAGGGCGGCACGCCGTTCGCCCTGTACGAGCTGCCGGTGTCGTTCCCCTTCGATGCGCACGCGCGGTGGATCCACGGTGATCACCGGGTCACCGTCGTCGAGGTCCTCGACGACGGCGTCGTGGTCGAGGAGGCCGCGATCGAGGGCTTCACGTGGTCGGAGCTGCCGCTCGCGATCACCCCGGCCGCCCCGCCCCGTGCGCTGAGCCAGCAGCTGGCGATCGACGAGTGGGCCGATGCGCTCATCTCGGCCGATCCGGCGCTGCCGGAGGATCCCGCGACCGACATCCTGTGCCGGCGGGCGCCTCGCACCGTCACCGGCGGGCTGCCGCGTCGGGACGGCGACGACGTCGACACGATCACGCGAGCCGTCGCCGACCTCGACCGCAGCTACCTCGCGGTGCAGGGTCCGCCCGGGACCGGCAAGACGTACGTCGGCTCCCACGTGATCGCCCGACTCGTGAGCGAGCGCCGCTACAGGATCGGCATCGTCGCGCAGTCGCACGCCGTCGTCGAGAACATGCTCGACCGGGTGGTCGCCGCCGGCGTCCCGGCCGAACAGGTGGCGAAGGCGCCCAAGGACCGCGACGCGCCGGTGTCGTTCACCGTCATCGAGAAGAACGGCGTGGCCGGGTTCGCCGAGGAGCACGCCGACGACGGCTTCGTCGTGGGCGGCACGGCCTGGGACTTCAGCAACGAGCGGCGCTTCCCCCGGGGGAGCCTCGACCTGCTCGTGATCGACGAGGCCGGACAGTTCTCGCTCGCCTCGACGATCGCCGTCTCCCTCGCCGCCCCGCGTCTGCTCCTGCTCGGCGACCCGCAGCAGCTGCCTCAGGTGAGCCAGGGCACGCATCCCGAGCCGGTCGACACGTCCGCGCTGGGGTGGGTCATGGACGGTGCCGACGTCATCCCCGCCGACCGGGGCTACTTCCTCGCCCGCACGTGGCGCATGCATCCCGAGGTCGCAGCCCCCGTCTCGGCGCTGTCGTACGACGGGGAGCTCGCGGCTCATCCGTCGACCGCTCTCCGCCGCATCGACGGCGTCGCGCCCGGTCTGATCCCGGTCTCGCTCCGGCACCACGGTCGTGCCACCCACGCGCCCGAAGAGGCCGACGCCGTCGTCGGGATCGTGCGCGATCTCGTCGGCCGGGGGTGGCACGACGTCGAGGTCGACGACGCGGGTTCGCCCGTGGCCCTGCCAGTGCGGCCTCTGACGCAGGACGACATCATCGTCGTCACGCCCTACAACGCCCAGCAGGTCGAGGTCGAACGAGCTCTCGCCGAGGCGGGCTTCGGCGCGGTGCCGGTCGGCACGGTGGACCGGTTCCAGGGTCAGGAGGCCGCGGTCGCGATCGTGTCGCTCGCCGCGTCGTCGGGGCGCGACGCCCCGCGCGGCCTGGAGTTCCTGCTGCTGCGCAACCGCCTGAACGTCGCCGTCTCGCGCGCCGAGCACACCGCCTACCTGGTCCACTCGCCGGGTCTGCTCGACGACCTGCCGTACACGCCCGAGGGCGTCGGCCGCCTGAGTGCGTTCGCCCATCTCGTGGGGGCGGGTGCGTAGATCGGCCGTCGTGGCTCCCGCGCCGGGTGCATGCGAGGGAATGCAATCGCGCCGTCCGGGGTTGGCGTATCTCATGAGCGAGTCCCGTCCCCCGGTCAAGGTCGACATCTGGTCCGATGTGCAGTGCCCCTGGTGCTACATCGGCAAGCGACGCTTCGAGAAGGCCGTGGCGTCGTCCGGCGTCGATGTGGAGGTCGAGTACCACTCGTTCGAGCTGTCGCCCGACACCCCGGTCGGCTACGACGGCACTCCCGCGGACTACCTCATGGAGCGCCGCGGCCTGGCCCGACCGCAGGTCGACCAGATGCTCGCGCGCGTGACGCAGCTCGCCGCCGAGGAGGGGCTCGCCTACGACTTCGATCACACCCACCAGACGAACACCGTGAAGGCGCACGAGCTCCTGCACTACGCGAAGGCGCGCGGCCGCCAGGCCGAGATGAAGGAGGCACTCCTCCAGGCGTACTTCGTCGACGGCGGGCACGTGGGCCGGGTTCCCGACCTCGCCGACCTCGCCGCGTCGCTGGGCTTCGACCGCGACGACGTCGTGCGGTCGCTGGAGTCGCAGGAGCACCTGCCGGCTGTGAAGGCGGACGTCCGCCAGGCCGGCGCGCTGGGTATCCAGGGCGTGCCCTTCTACGTGTTCGACGGCAGGTACGGCGTCTCGGGCGCCCAGCCGAGCGAGATGTTCGCCGAGGTGCTCACCAAGGTCGCGGCCGAGGAACAGGTCGCATGAGCGCGGGGCCGACCGCCCACACTCCTGGCGAGCCCCGCCCGCTCACTCTGCTCGGCGCAGGGGAGTACGTGTGCGAGGGTGACTTCTGCGCCCTGCCCGCCCCGGCTCCCGCACGCGCGGCCATCCGCGGAACCGGGGCCTCGGGACCTATGTCCCCCCACAGCGGCTGAGATGCGACGTAGCCTGGAGATGCTCTCGGATACCCGCCGGGGGTATCCGAGAGTCGCGTGACGGCACGCCATGACCGGAAGGGTGATTCGCATGATGTGGGACGACGACGGCGGCAGCTACGGCATGGGCTTCGGCATGGGCTGGGGGTGGGGCTGGGTGTGGGCCATCCTCGTGCTCGTCGGGATCGGGCTCCTGGTGTACGTCGCGATCCGGCTCAGCCTGCGGCCGAAGGAGCCGCGGGAACCGACCCCGCCGGTGGGGACCGGACCGGCAGCCGGCGCGACGACCGGCTCGGCGCAGCAGATCCTCGAGGAGCGATACGCGCGGGGAGAGATCGACACGGATGAGTTCACCGAACGCATGCGAGTGCTGAGAGGCGGTTGAGCGGCAGGATGCCGCTGGCCGCCGTCACAGGCGAGGTTCACGGATCGGGCAGCCCGGGCCGCGAGGCTACGATGGCCGGGAGCCGAGAGGACCAGCGAATGGACGTGTCGTCGAACGCGGCAGGGCGCGTTCGCGCCGATCGCCGGTGGTTCGCCGTCCTCGTGGCTGTGCTGCTGCTGGCAGGACTCGTCGGCATGCACTCGCTGGGGAGCGGGACATCGTCCCCGCACGCCGACACGGTCGGCTCCGCGGTCGTCGCCGAGGCGGCCGCTCCCGGTCACGCGACCGACGGCGCCGCGATGCCCTCGGTGCTCTCGCAGGACGTCGGCGCCGACTGTGCGGGATGTGCTCTCGCGGGTGAGCATGACGCGGTGACCATGTGCGTCATCGCGCTGCTCGTGATCGCCCTTCTCGCCGCCCGGACGGTGCCTCGAGAGATCCGGACTGCGGGTGCGGGCAGCGTCTTGTTCCTGCGCCCGGTCGCGCCGCGAGCGCGCCCCGATCGACCCGACCTGAGGACGCTCTCGATCAGTCGCACGTGATGGGGACGCCCGGACCCCGGGCATCCCTGGTCCTGCCGCTTCGGCACCACCCCATCACCCGTGATCGAGAGAAACCATGCACTTCCGCCTTCCCGCGGCGGTGGCCGCCGCCGCCGCCGCTGCCATCCTCACCGCCTGCACCGCCCAGACGGCCGCGACGGACGACGACCACGCGTCCGCATCGTCCACCCACGTCCATGCGATCATCACCGACCCCGCCACGGGCGGCACGATCCTCGGCACTCACGAGGGGCTCCTTCCCGTCGGCTCCGACGGCGCCATCGGGGAGCCCATCGGCGGGTACGAGTTCGACGCGATGGGTCTCGCCGTCGTGGGTGACGCGTTCGTCGCCTCCGGCCACCCGGGCGCGAACACGCCGTCGGAATGGGGTTCGCCGCACCTCGGCATCATCCGCAGCGACGACGCCGGCCGGTCATGGGAGCCGATGGCCTACTCCGGCACGAAGGACTTCCACGCTCTCGCCGCCGGTCCCGACGGCATCTTGTACGGCCTCGCCACCGACGATCCCGCTCTGCTGACCAGTGCCGACGGCGGTGCCACCTGGGGCCCGGCAGGTGCCGACCTCTCGGCGTATGCCCTCGCGGTCGACAGCACCCGCACGGTGTACGCGACCACGCCCGATGGCGTGATGTTCAGCGTGAACGAGGGAACGACCTTCGCCCCCGTGCCCGATTCCCCGGCGCTGTACCTCCTGTCCGCCTCGCCCGACCGTGCGACGCTCGTCGGCGCGGACACCTCCGGGACGATCTGGGTCAGTGCGGATGCCGCCGCGTCCTGGACGGAGGCGGGTGTCGCAGAGGGCCAGGCGCAGGCGGTCGCGCTCACGTCGACGGGAGAGATCGCCGTGGTCGACGAGGCGGGTCTCCGGTTCCTGCCCGGGGGCGAGCGATGACGCGGACGACGAGGATGCCGCTATGACCCGCACGTCGACGTCGTCGTGGGCGTCGTATCGGGAATCGATCGGCGACCGGTCGCCGATGTTCGCGGCGATCGCCGATGCGTGGGACGTCGCTGACGCGCTGTACCCCGGGTGCTACCTCGACCTGTCACCGTCCACCGCGATCCGCTCCGTGACCTATGTCGACACCGATCGGCGCGCGGCGCGCTACTTCGCCGACTCCGGTCTCGTCGAGGCGGAGCTCGCCGGCACGCGGACCGGCTCGGCCGACGGCATCCGGTTCCTGCACGCGGACTACACGACGCCGCTTCCCGTCCCGGACGAGGCGTTCGATCTGCTCATCTCGCTGTACGCGGGCCCCGTGTGGGAGCACTGCCGACGGTACCTGCGACCCGGCGGACTGCTCGTGGCGAACACGAGCCACGGGGATGCCAGCCTCGCCGCCCTCGATCCCGACCTGACGCTCGTGGCCGCCGTGCAGCACCGTGGCGGTCGCTACCGCCTGGACACGACGGGTCTGGACCGGTACCTCGTCCCTCGGAAGCCGTCCGAGGCGGACCCCGATCGCATCCGCGACCGCGGCCGCGGGATCTCCTACACGCGTTCGGCGTTCGCGTACGTGTTCCTGCGGACATAGGGCTCGGGGGCGCGGAGGCCGCGGATGCTGGTACACAATGTCGGCATGGGGGCGGGCGCAGACGACCGGGGGAAGCCGAGCGCGTGCACGGCCGTGGTCGGCGTCGCGGCAGTCGGCCCCCGCGCACGGTGGGCGGCCGGGGAATGAGCGCGTCCGCACCGGAGCGACTCGGACGGCAGGCGGTCGTCACGCTCATCGCGCTGTCGATGGGCGTCTTCGTCGTCGCGAACGACTTCACCGCGCTGAGCGTCGCGGTGCCCAGCATCCAGAGCGATCTCGACACGACGCTCAACCGCGTGCAGTGGGTCATCAACGGCTACACGGTCGTGTTCGGCGTGCTGATCGTCACCGGCGGGCGCCTCGCCGACCTGCTGGGGCGGCGGCGCGTGTTCCTCATCGGCGCCGCGATCTTCGGGACGTTCTCCCTGCTGGGAGGGCTGGCGCCGAACATCGGCCTGCTCATCGCGGCCCGGGCCCTCATGGGCATCGGCGGCGCGATGATGTGGCCGTCGGTCCTCGGCATGACCTACGACATCGTCCCGAAGAACCGCAGCGGGCTGGCGGGCGGACTGGTGATCGGGGTCGCGGGCCTGGGGAACTCGATCGGTCCGCTGCTGGGAGGCGTCCTCACGGATCTGCTCGACTGGCGCTGGATCTTCTTCGTGAACGTGCCGGTGGCGCTCGTCACGATGCTGGTGGTCCGACGCAACGTGCCCGAGTCGTCGGCCGGTGCGCGCGCCCGCGTCGACTATCTCGGGATCGCCTCGCTGTCGGCGGCGGTGGTGATGATCCTCGTCGCCCTCGACATCGGCACGGCACAGAGCTTCGGATCGCCGTCCGTCGTCACGATGATGGTGATCGGCGTGGTGCTGCTGCCGCTGTTCGTGCTCGTGGAGCGGCGGCAGGGCGACGATGCGCTGGTGCCGCCCCGCGTCGTGGCGAGCCGGGACTTCGCGGGGGCGCTGGTGTCGATCCCGCTGCTGGGATCGGTGTTCTTCGGCATCCTCGTCTACGTGCCGCAGTACCTGGAGAACGAGCTGGACTGGAGCGCGTTCGCGGCAGGGGCGGGCCTCCTCCCGATGATGCTCGTCTTCGGCGGGGTCTCGTTCCTCGCCGGCCCGCTCTACCATCGCGTCGGAGGGCGCCGGGTGGTGATCGCCGGGGCGAGCTGTCTTGCCGTCGGAGCCACGCTCCTCGCGGTGCTCATGGGAAACGGCTACGGGCCGCTCGTGCCGGGGCTGGTGCTGTGCGGCGTGGGCGTGGGCCTGTACTTCTCGGCGATCACCACCGTGGCCGTGACCTCGGTCGGTCCCGCCGATTCGAGTCTCGCCGGCGGGATCGTCTACATGGCGAACGTCGCGGGCGGGTCGGTCGGGCTGGGGATCAACACCGCGGTCGTGCTCGCCGCGGCGGCGGTGACGACCGGCATCCGGAACGCGTTCATCCTCGACGCGGCGCTGGCGGTGGCGGCGACCATCGTCGTGGCGCTGATGATCCGCGATCGGCCGGCGCACGCGACGACCCGATGACACCGAGTTCGGCGTCCGGCTGCCGTCAGCGCGCCGACGCCCGCGTGTAGCAGGGGCCGGTGTGGTCGCACGGTCCGCCGACGGAGTGCCCGGCGCACGCCTTGTCGTGGGTCGTCAATGCTGATGCCAGGTCGCCGTCGTTGTAGAGATCCTGGGTGACGATGTCATTGCACCAGGTGCAGCTCACAGCAGTCATGGGCGTGCCTCGTCCCTCGGGTCGAACGTGTCGAACGCTGCGGCGAGTGTACGACGCGGAAGCCCGCTCCGGAAGCGTTCGATCGAATTCACAGGACGCGCCTGAGCGACGTCAGCCGTTGCGATTGCCGTTTCCGCGGTTGTTCCCGCCGCTGTTGTTGCCGGCGGGTTCTGCGTCATCGTCGGAGTCCTGCGCGGGTGGAGCCACATAGGGCCGTCTGAGGAACTCGGCCGGGGCAGCGGGGAACGACCCGCCGCCGTAGTGCCTGTTGGCGACGGTCTGGATGTCGCGGGCTATCGAGTAGCGGGCGCTCGACAGCAGCGCCCCGTTGTGCCACGTGCGGAAGAGGTCGGCCGTGCCGATCGTGTTCCCTACCCACGCGGCCGTGGTGACCCGAGTGCTCGACTCCACCAGCCACGTCTGGAACGCCTCGTGCGTGCCGGTCTTGCCGAGCATCGGCGTGCCGTCGTTCGGGTTTCCCTGATAGCCGGTGCCGCCGGGGTTCATGACGCCCTGCAGGGCGAACGCCGCCGCCGCTGCGATGTCCTGATCGAGCACGCGCGAGCACTGCTTGCCCGGCACCGGGATCTCCTGGCCGTCGGCGTTCACGACACGTTCGATCGCGCGCGGCACGCAGTAGACGCCCTTGTTCGCGACGGTGGCGTACGCCGCCGCCATCGCGACCGGCGCGATGTTGTTCGTGCCGATGATCGCGGCGGCGCCGTTCACATCGACACGCGCGCCGCTGCCCTGCGTCACGCCCATGCGCGTCGCGACGTCCTCGATGTCGCACAGGTCGAGCTTCTCGGCCATGCCGAGGTAGCCGCTGTTGAGAGACTGGGCGGTGAACTGCATCGGGGTGCCGACGTAGCCCTTCGCCTTGGCGAAGTTGAGGACGACGGCCTTCTCGACGTTGACCCACGGGCCGTCGCAGCGGTCGGCGAGCCGCGGGATGACGCGCACGTTGCCGTTGACGCTCTCGTACAGCGAGTGACCCTGCTCGAGCCAGTCGATCAGGGTGAAGAGCTTGAAGGTCGATCCCGTGGGGAAGCCGATCGACGAGCCGTGAACGGTGTCTCCGGCGTACACGAGCGATGTGTACGCGCGCGAGGACGAGGTCAGCTCGGCGTCCTCGGAGAACTTGTTGTTCTGGCTGATGGCGAGGATGCGCCCCGTGGTCGCCTCGATGCTGACCGACGCCGCCCCGAACCGCATCCCGGGGACGGTGGCGGGGGTGTAGCGGCTCACGGCGGACTGCGACGCGTTCTGGAGGCGCCAGTCGAGCGTCGTGTAGATCTTCAGGCCCTCGCGCGTCAGCGACCGCTGGCGGTCCTGGGCCGTCTCGCCGAACGCGGCGGCGTACGCCGGGTCCGAGCGCACCGTGTTGACCACGTACTGGCAGAAGAAGGGCGCCTTCGTCGCGACGCAGCCGGTGTGCGGGGGCGTGATCTTCGGCGAGATGGGCTCGATCGCCGCGGCGAGGAACTGGTCTTCGGTGATGCGACCGTCCTCGCGCATCCGGTCGAGCACGTAGAGCTGGCGGCCCTTCGTCGCGCTGTACGCGTCGCCCGCGGCCAGGTACTGCTCGTCGGTGATGGTGCCCGCTGCCAGCAGCGTGTCGAGGGCGGCCAGCGTGCCGCGGTCGACGTCGTCGACGGAGCCGTCGGCGGCCTTGTTGAACGTGGCCCCGTCGGTGCTGAAGATCGAGCCGCCGGGCCTGTCGATGCGGTAGGTGTTGGGGTTCTGCACGATCCCGGCGAGCACGGCGGCCTGACCGATCGAGAGCTTGGCGGCGGACGCGCCGAAGTAGTAGCGCGCGGCCGCCTCGATCCCGTACGTCGTGCCGCCGAAGTTGGCGATGTTCAGGTAGCCGAGGAGGATCTCGGCCTTCGAGTAGTTCTGCTCGAGTTCGATGGCGTAGCGGATCTCCTGCAGCTTCCGCTGGTATCCGTCGGAGCCGGACGCGTTGGTGGCGGCCAGCCAGCATGCCTGAAGCACCTCGTCGCGCGTCTGCGTGTCGCTCGCGGCGGCATCCCGTTCGCATCGCTGCACGAGCACGTTCTTGACGTACTGCTGGCTGATCGACGAGCCGCCCTGCGTCGCGCCGCCCTGCGCGTTGGAGATGAGGGCCCGCGTCGTGCCGAAGATGTCGATGCCGCCGTGCTCGTAGTAGCGCGGATCCTCCGACGACAGGACCGCGTCGAACATGATCGGCGCGACCTCGTCGAACTCGACCGGCACGCGGTTCTGGTCGTAGAACGTGGTGAGTTCGACGTCCTTCCCCGTGCTGGAGTCCTTCGCGTAGATCGTGGTCGGCAGCATCAGCCTGTCGATCTCGAGGTAGCCCGGCAGGCCGTCGAACAGCGACACGGCCTTGTACCCCGCGTTGCCCGCGATCACGAGGCCCGGAACGAACGGCGTGACGATGAGCAGAGCGGCGACGACGCTGAGTGCGATCAGCCCCATGAACCCGCCGATGACACCGGCGAGAGTCCGCTTGTAGGGGTTCATCGGTCGCGCGTCCTATCGGCCCGCGAGGGGTCGGAGCTGCATCGTGTCGGCCAAGGGAGTCACTCTGCCAGTATGCCTCGCCGTTCGGGTCAGCGCGCCGCAAGAGCTGTGACGAGTGCATCCTCGGCCGTCGCGCGCCGGACTCCCCGAAGCTCGGCGGCGAGGCTGCCGAAGGTCGTCGCGTCCCAGTCGAGGTCGAGCGCCGCGTTCACGCCGGCGAGCACGTCGACCAGCTGCGCGACGTCCCCGAGGGGGAGCATCCCGCTCAGCAGCCGCGCTCCGCGGACCGCGCGCTGGGACGTCCCGATCAGCTTCACGCGTCCTCGCGCGTTGATGCTGAACTCGCCGGGACAGTACTCGCCCGGCACGTCGCCGACGCGGGCGTCCACGCCGATGCCGCGGAGCGCCGTGACGAGCGAGTCGCCGATCTCCCGGAAGAACCGCGCCTGATCGATCGAGGCGCCCGCCGGCTCCCGGGCGACGATGTCGAACACGACGCAGGACTCGTCGTAGGCGACCGCCCGCCCGCCGGTGGGGCGGATGACCGGCGCGAACCCGTGGACGTGTGAGACGCCCTGGGCCGTCTCGAATCCGGGCAGCCGGCTCTCGCGTCGACTCATCGCGACGGTGGGCGCCGGGGCGTACAGGCGCACGACCCGGTCCTCGGCGATGGAGCCCGCGGCCACCGCCCGCAGCAGCTCGACGGACCGGGCGAGGTCCGCTTCGGCATCGAGCCGTTCGCTCTGGCGGACCACGAGCGCTCCGCCGCTCGAGCGCGCGGAGTCGGACGGGGTGCTCACCACGCCTCCAGGATGACACCGGGAGGTGCCGGCTGCGACACGCCGGGACCAAAGTCCCGGCCCGCAGGGGTCGCCACGGGTGGAAACTGAGAGTCCGTTCATGTGCGACCCGAGGAGCAGGTGATGGACACGGCACGACACGAAGCACCCGAGATCACGGACGCCGCCCACCTCTGGGAATGCCCCCTGTGCGGCGCCGTCTACCCGTCGGTCTGGCTGGCCCGGGAATGCCACGACCCCACGCTCGAGGGCCCCTGGGAGCTGCGGCGGTGAGGTGAGACGGCCGGGACTCCGCCCGGCCGAGCGGCTCCGCGGCCGGGCGCCGCGCACCGGCGATGCCGGGTGCGTAGACTCGCGCACGACGGAGGAGGATGCATGGCCGAAGAGGCACCGCGCCAGTTCGAGATCGATCTGCCCCCTGAGCTCATCGGCGGCGCGTACGCGGACTTCGCGAACGTGTGGCACACGCCGACCGTCTTCGTGATGGACTTCCTCACTCTCGCGAAACCGCCGAGCGATCACGTGGACCCCGAGAGCGGCGAGCGGCGGACCTTGGTGCCCGCGCGCGTCGTCAGCCGCATCCGCATTCCTCCCGAGCAGGTCTTCGAGCTCGCGAAGGCGCTCACCCAGCAGCTGGAGTTCTGGGAGCAGGAGACCGGTCGCCGCAAGCCGCCGGACTCCCTGCTCGAAGACGATTGACCCGCCGGCCGAACCGCGCGTTCTAGAGCTGACGGGCGCGCCCCGTCGACGAGAAGAAGTCGCCGAGAGCGGTGGCGGCTGCCGCGGGATGGGTCAGCGGAGCAGCGTGGCCTGCGCCGGCGAGCACCTGAATGAGTGCGTCGGGGACGTGATCCGCCACGTGCTGGGCGCCGCGGACCCAGAACGGCTTGGTCACCTCACCCCGGAGCACCAGCACCGGGCAGGCGATCGCTGCGAGGACGGCGGGGTCGTCGGCGGTCGGGCCCTTCCACAGCGGCAGCTGCTGGAACACGGCGAGAAGGTTGGGCACGTAGCGGGCCGCCGCTTCGTAGTAGCCCGCCTCGTCGGCGGAAGCCTGTTCGTCGTCGTTGAACGGGTACTCGGCGGCCGCACGGAGCGCATCCACCGGGTTCGCGTCCGCTGCGAGCTCACGCATGCGCGTGACGGCAGCGCCGAAGCCGGCCCGGTCCTCGTCGTCCATGCTCGCGCCCATCGTGGGCTCGACGACCGCCACGGCCGAGATCCCGTCGCTCCCGGCCGCAGCCGCGAGGACCGGGTTCCCGCCTCCGGACCAGCCCACGAGCCCGGTGGTCTCGCCGATGCTGCGGACGAAGTCGCGCACGTCGTCCACGCGCCGCCCGTAGCTCACATCGGGGTGGTCGTCGCTCAGCCCGCGGCCCCGCCAGCTGGGCAGGTAGCAGGTGAATCGCCCGGTCAGGTACGGCACGAGCCCCCGCCAGTCGAGGTCGCCGTCGCCGTAGGCGCCGTGCCAGAACACCAGCGGCGGACCGGCGCCGTGGACGGATGCTCTGAGGGTGATTCCGTCGCTCGTGTGCGCGGCGTGCGTTCGCTGCTCGGCCATGGGCACTCCTGCTCGTCGTCGAGTGAAGGCGGTCGGGGCGGCCGTGATCAGCGTAGCCCCGCCCGTGCGGCCTGGCCAGGCTGCGCGGTGTGCACACGCGCGCTACGCGCCGAGCGCGCGTGTGTCAACCCCGGCGGCGCTTCGAGCGCAGCCTCGTAGCCTGGCGATGCGCCCACCGGCGCAGGTGCGGCGCTCGTTCGGCGAGGGGCGGGCGCCGCGCCGCCAACGGTCGCGGTGGAGTGACGCGTCAGACGGTGCCGTACAGCCGGTCGCCGGCGTCGCCGAGACCGGGCACGATGTAGCCCTTCTCGTTGAGCTTCTGGTCCAGGGCTCCGAGGACGAGGGTGACGTCGCGGTCGCCGACCTGCTTCTCGATCGCCGCGACGCCCTCGGGGGCGCCGAGGAGGCAGATGGCCGTGACGTCCTGCGCGCCGCGCGCGAACAGGAACTCGATCGCAGCGCCCAGCGACCCGCCGGTGGCGAGCATGGGGTCCAGGACGAAGCACTGGCGGTCGCTGAGGTCGTCGGGCAGGCGCTCGGCGTACGTCGAGGGCTCGAGCGTTTCCTCGTTGCGCACCATGCCGAGGAAGCCGACCTCGGCGGTGGGGATGAGCTTGACCATGCCCTCGAGCATGCCCAGGCCGGCGCGGAGGATCGGCACGACCAGCGGACGGGGCTCGCTGATGCGCACGCCCGTCGTGGGGGTGACGGGCGTGACGATCTCGGCGCTCTCGACGCGGACGTTGCGCGTCGCCTCGTACGCGAGCAGCGTCACGAGCTCCTCGGTGAGCTGGCGGAAGACCGGCGACGGCGTGGTCTCGTCCCGCAGCACGGTGAGCTTGTGGGTGATGAGCGGGTGTTCGGCGACGTGCAGGCGCATACGCTCAGGTTAGCCGGTGACGTCCTACCCTCGTCATGTGAACATCGCCGCGTCGGACCTCGCCGCCATGGAGCGGGCGCTCGATCTCGCGGCTGCGGCCGGCGAGGCCGGAGACGTCCCCGTCGGGGCCGTGGTGACGGATGCCGACGGTCGCATCATCGGCGAGGGGCGGAACCTGCGCGAGGTCTCCCATGACCCCACCGCGCACGCCGAGATCGTCGCGATGCGCCAGGCGGCGGCATCCATCGAGTCGTGGAATCTCGACGGCTGCACGCTCGTGGTGACCCTCGAGCCGTGCGTCATGTGCGCGGGCGCTCTGCTGCAGGCGCACGTCTCGCGCGTGGTCTTCGGGGCGTGGGACGACAAGGCCGGTGCCGCGGGGTCGATGTACGACGTCGTGCGCGACCGGCGCCTGCCCTCTCGCGCCGAGGTCCTCGGGGGAGTGGAGGCGGATGCCGCCACGGCTCTGCTCCGCGACTTCTTCGCCGACCGCCGCTGACGGAAAGCCCGACCGGATCCGGGGGATAACCCGGTGTCGGCCCGGAGGCGCCCGCCATACCGTGGCGTCATGGCCACTTCGACCACCACCTCGCGCACCGCATCGCCCGCCACGACGCCGCCGCCGGCCTCCGCCGCGCCGATCGTGCGCTCCCGCATCGGCTGGACGTTCGTCGTCCTGTCGGCGCTGGCCATCGTCGCCTTCGCGGCCGCCCCGTACGCGACCGGCCCCCTCGACGCGCTCGCCGAGCAGCAGGTCGGCCTCGCCGAGGCCTACGCGGCGCAGCCGCTGTTCGTCCAGCTCTCCCTGTACCTCCACATCGCGGGCGGATCCGTCGCGCTCATCCTCGGCGCCCTGCAGTTCTGGCGCGGGCTGCGCGACCGGCTGCCGCGTGTGCACCGGTGGACCGGCCGCGTGTACCTCGTCGCGGTCGCCCTCGGCGGCGCCGCGGGCCTGCTGATCTCGTTCGTCAGCCCCGCCGGCTGGGTCGGCCTGTTCGGGTTCGGCTCGCTCGCGGTGCTGTGGATGCTGACCGGGTGGCGTGCCTACCGGGCGATCCGGCGCGGCGACGTCGCGACGCATCAGTCGTGGATGATCCGCAACTACGCGCTCACGTTCGCCGCGGTCACCCTGCGCCTGTGGATCCCGCTGCTGCTGCTCCTGCCGCTGTGGCTGGGCATGCCGTGGGAGTTCGAGTCGGCCTGGACGAACGCGTATGCCGCCGTGCCGTTCCTGGCGTGGCTCCCCAACCTGCTGGTCGCGGAGTGGCTCATCCGCCGCCGCGGTCTGCCGTCGTATCGCCTGACGCCCGCGTCGTAGCGCTCAGCGCGGCAGGTGGGGGAGCACCTCTTCGCCGAGGAACTCCGCGTGCGAGGCATCCTGCGGATCGAAGAGCTGGAAGTAGATGCGCTGCGCGCCCAGCGCCTGGAGGCGTTCCACCTTCGCGAGGATCTCGTCCCGGCCGCCCGCGACGTTCTCGTCGGCGCGGTACAGGGCCACGGTCCGGTTCGCGTTCGCGGCGCGCCGTTCGAGGTCGGCCTCCGTCGCGCCGGCGAGGGTCTGGAGCGCGACCGACATCTTCAGGGTCGCGGGGTCGCGCCCCTCGGCCTCGCACGCCCGCCGCACGTTCGCGAACTTCTCGGCGATGACCGGCTCGGGAAGGAACCCGATGTTGAACTCGGAAGCGTACCGGGCCGCGAGCGCCGGCGTGCGCTTCGGCCCGGCGCCGCCGACGATCACCGGGGGCGGGTTCTGGACGGGCTTCGGCAGCGCGGGCGAGTCCTCGAGCGCGTAGTGCTCGCCGGCGAACGAGTACGTCTCGCCCGGGGGAGTGGACCACAGTCCGGTGACGATCTCGAGCTGCTCCTCAAGCAGACCGAAGCGCTTCGCGGGGAACGGGATGCCGTACGCCCGGTGCTCGTGCTCGAACCACCCGGTCCCGAGCCCCAGTTCGACGCGTCCGCCCGACATCGCGTCGACCTGCGCGGCCTGGATGGCGAGGATCCCCGGCAGGCGGTACGTCACCGACGACACGAGCGTTCCGAGCCGGATCGTCGAGGTCTCGCGCGCGAGGCCGGCGAGCGTGGTCCACGCATCCGTCGGTCCCGGCAGCGGGTCGCCCGCTCCCATGTGCACGTAGTGGTCTGAGCGGAAGAAGCCGTCGAAGCCGACGCGTTCGGCCGTCTGCGCGAACGCCAGCTGATCGTCGTAGCTCGCTCCCTGCTGGGGCTCGGTGAAGACGCAGTACTCCATGACTTCCTCGTCAGTCGGTGGATCGGATGACGACCTGCTCGGTGGGCGGCTCGGGAGACGCCGGCGCGCGATAGATGTCGGGTTCGAAGTAGATGACGCGCGCCGCCGGCACCACCTCGCGCACGCGGGCCTCGACCGTGTCGATCGCCGCGGCGACCTCGCCCAGCGACACGTCGCCGCGGAATCCGAGCTTCGCGGCGACCATCAGCTCGTCGGGACCGAGGTAGAGCGTCTTGATGTGGATGATGCGGCGGACCTCGGGGCCGTCCTGGATCGCGGCCACGATGCGGCGGTGGTCGCCCTCTGTCGCTCCTTCGCCCACGAGCAGGCTCTTGGTCTCGATGCCGAGCGTGATCGCGACCAGGATCAGCAGCGTGCCGATCATGAGCGTGCCGATCGCGTCGAAGACCGAGTTGCCGGTGATCGCGGTCAGGCCCACGCCCAGCAGGGCGAAGAACAGTCCGGTGAGGGCCGCGACGTCCTCGAGCAGCACGACGGGGAGCTCCGGGGCCTTGGCCCGCCGGACGAAGGACACCCACGACTGGCTCTTCTCGCGGACCTGGTTGGACTCCTTGACCGCGGTGCGCAGCGAGAAGGACTCCAGGGCGATGGCGATCAGCAGCACGGTCACCGGGAGCCAGACGTTCTCGAGCTCGTGGGGATGGGTGATCTTGTCCACGCCCTCGTAGATCGAGAACAGCCCGCCGACCGAGAACAGGATGATCGCGACGACGAACGCGTACACGTAGCGCTCGCGGCCGTACCCGAACGGGTGCTCCCGATCGGCCTTCTTCTTGGCCTGGCGGCCGCCGAGGAGCAGCAGCAGCTGGTTGCCCGAATCGGCGACCGAGTGGATCGCCTCGGCGAGCATCGACGCCGACCCCGAGATGAACCACGCGATGAACTTCGCCACCGCGATCCCCATGTTGGCCAGGAAGGCTGCGATGATCGCCTTGCCGCCGCCGGATGCACTCATGCGGTCGAGTTTAGGGACATCGGCGGGCGCACCCGCCGATGTTCTGGTGGACTCAGTCGGAGGCGCGCAGGATGATCGCCTCGGTCGGCGGCGCCGGATTCTGCGCGTGGCCGATGTAGCCGATGAGCTCGAGCAGGGCGTGGCGGAACTCCGCGGGGCGCTCGAGGTGCGACGAGTGGCCGACGCCCTCGAACGCGAGCTCGACCGCCGATCCGCCGCGAGAGGCGTATTCGCCCAGCACGTCGCGGGTCTGCGACACCATCTCCTGGGCCGGCGCGACGTCGGCGCCAGGCCAGCCGGGCAGGATCCCCAGCGCGCCCAGGTGGTTGAGGTCGTAGAACGACGCGTCCGAGACGATGGCGTCCGCGGTGCCGTGGACCCACAGGATCGGGGGCTTGGGCTCGAGGTCGACGATGCCCGACACGTCGAAGTGCTTCGGGGCCATCGTGTTGAGCACACCGTCGGTGCCCGCGGCGAAGCCGGGCCAGTTCTCCGACGCGACCGAATTGCCGGGGTAGTTGCCCGAGGCTGTCGACGTCGACAGCATCGACGCGACCCACACGTCCTCGTTCTCGGTCGTGTAGCCCGGGGCGACGTAGCCGGAGCGGAAGACGCTGCGCGGCGAGGTCGCGGCATCCGCCGACGTGTCGCCGTCGGTGAGCCGCTGCACGAAGTCGGGGTTCGCGCCGCCGGCGCCGCAGCCGGCGTCGTCGTCGGTCAGGCGCGTGCCGTCTCGGCGGGTGCCGCCGAAGCCGTACGGCGACACCGGCGACTGCAGCGTGAGGCTGAGCACGGGGTGGTCGAGGGCGTACTGCATCACGACGCCGCCGCCCATCGACCAGCCGACCAGGTGGACGGCGCCCAGGCCCAGGGCCTCGAGCGTCGCGTGCACGTCGTCGCTGAAGTCCCGAACGCCGCGCGTGGCGTCGATGGGGGCGTGCTCGGTGCCGCCGAAGCCGCGCAGGTCGATCGCGATGACGCGGAGGTCCGAGGGCAGATCCTCCATGATCTCCTGCCAGAACAGCGACGACGAGACGTTGCCGTGGATGAAGACGATCGTGCGGTCGGCGGGGGTGGCCGGATCGTCGCCTGCACGCTCGAGGATGTTCACGCGCAGTCGTGGCGTGTCGATGACGCGCTCGGTGATGCCTTCGAACAGGGTCATGGCTGGGTCCTCCACGGGTCGTGCACCAGGGGCTTCGCCGCCCCTCCTGCCTCGACTATAGACCGCGGAGGGTAAGGTGAACGAGGTTTCATGTTCGTGTGTCATCGGCATCCGCGTGCCACGGCGGCCGACCTAGGATGGGCCCATGCCCGACACCGCTCTTCCCCCCATCGCGATCCTCGGCGCCGGCTCCATGGGCGGCGCGATCCTCCAGGGGCTGGTGGCCTCCGGCGCGGCTTCCGCCGGAGTGGTCGTGACCAACCGGACGGCGGCGAAGGCCGACGTGCACGCCGGGCTCGAGGGCGTGACCAGCGTCGCGCTCGAAGCGGATGCCGAGGGCAATCGCGCTGCCGCGGCCGGCGCCGGCATCGTCCTGATCGGTGTGAAGCCGGCGATGGTGCCCGCACTGCTGCGCGAGATCGGGCCGGTCCTGCGCCCCGGCGCGATCGTCGTGAGCCTCGCCGCCGGGGTGACGATCGCGACCTTCGAGCAGATCCTCGGGCCGCAGGCGATCGTCGTCCGCTCGATGCCGAACACGCCGGCCGTCGTCGGCAGGGCCGTGACCGGACTCGCCGCGGGCACGCGGGCGACGCCGGAGACGATGGCGCTCGTGCGCGCGCTGTTCGAGACCGTCGGTGCGGTCGTGGAGGTGCCCGAGTCCCAGATCGACGCGCTCTCGACGATCTCGGGTTCGGGACCGGCGTACGTCTTCCTCCTCATCGAGGAGCTCACCAAGGCCGCGCTCGGCAAGGGCTTCGAGGAGGACGAGGCGCGTCTGATGGCCGAGCAGACCTTCATCGGGGCCGCGGCGCTGCTGGCTGCATCCGGCGAGGACCCGGCCGAGCTGCGGCGACGGGTCACGAGTCCCAAGGGTACGACCGAGCGCGCGATCGCCGTGCTGCAGGAGGCGCACCTCGACGACGTGTTCGCGCGGGCGACCGATGCCGCCCTCGCGCGCGCCCGGGAGCTCGCCGCCGGAGCGTGACGATTCCGGCACGGGAGGATTGCGCTCCGGCCGCAGCGGCGTAGATTCACGATCGTGCCGACCACCGATCCTGCGCGCCTGCGGCGCAGGCGGCGTGCGCGCCTGCATCCGGCCCAGGTCGTGGTGGCGGGGTTCGCGGGCGTCATCATGCTGGGCGCCCTGCTGCTCACGCTGCCGGTCTCGGCCGCGTCGGGCACGGCGACCGACTTCGACGACGCCGTGTTCACCGCCACGTCGGCGGTGTGCGTGACGGGTCTGGTGACCCTCGACACCGCGACGCACTGGAGCGGGTTCGGCCTCACCGTCATCATGCTGCTGATCCAGGTCGGCGGCCTGGGCATCATGATCGTCGCAACGCTGATCGGCGTCCTGCTCGCGCGGCGCCTGAGCGTGCGCTCGCGGCTCAACGCCGCCGCCGAGACGACCGCCATCGGTCGCGACGACGTGCGCCGTGTGGTCAAGGGCATCGTCCTGACCTCGTTCTCGATCGAGGCGGTCGTGTTCGTGCTGCTGTTCCTGCGGTTCGTCGGCGGGTACGGCTACGACGTGGGCAAGGGGCTGTGGCATGCGCTGTTCCACGCGGTGTCGTCGTTCAACAACGCCGGGTTCGCCCTGTACACGGACAACCTGATTCCGTTCGCAGCGGATCCCTTCATCTGCCTGCCCATCTGCGCGGCCATCATCCTCGGCGGCTTCGGTTTCCCGGTCCTCATGCAGCTGCGCCGCGAATGGCGGCATCCGCTTCGCTGGAGCATGAACACGCGTCTGGTGCTCTGGGGAACGGCTCTGCTGATTCCGGTCGGCACCATCTACATCACGGTGATCGAGTGGTCGAACCCCGGCACGCTCGGGCAGTACGAGAACCCGTGGTCGCGCCTGCTCATCGGGTTCTTCCACGCCGTCCAGGTGCGCACCGCGGGATTCAACTCGGTCGACGTCGGCCTCATGCACGACGAGACATGGGTCGGCATGGATGTGCTGATGTTCATCGGCGGGGGACCGGCGGGCACGGCGGGCGGCATCAAGGTCACCACGTTCGGCGTGCTGCTGTTCATCCTGCTGACCGAGCTGCGCGGCGAGGGCGCCGTCAACATCTTCGGCAAGCGCCTCTCGCGCGCCGTCCACCGCCAGGCGATCTCGGTCGTGCTCGTCGCGATCGGCGCGGTCATGTCCGCCGTGGTGGCGATCATGATCATCACGGGGCTGCCGTTCGACCGCGTGCTGTTCGAGGCGGTCTCGGCCTTCGGCACCGTCGGGCTGACGACGGGCATCACGTGGGAGATGCCTCCGTCCGCCGAGATGATCCTCGTCGTGCTCATGTTCCTCGGACGGATCGGGCCGCTTACGCTCGGATCAGCACTGGCACTCCGGGATCGCCGGATCCTGTACGAGTACCCCAAGGAGAGGCCCGCCATTGGCTAAGTTCTCGCTCTTCGCCGACACCTCGCGGCGCATCGCCGAGGTCGACTCGGTCGCCGTCATCGGGCTCGGCCGCTTCGGCGCGGCCCTCGCCGAGGAGCTCATGGCGTCGGGCACCGAGGTCCTCGGCATCGACACCGACGAGGAGATCGTCCAGTCGTACAACGGCGTGCTCACCCAGGTCGTGCGCGCCGACTCGACGAAGGAGGAGGCGCTGCGGCAGCTGTCGGTCGACCAGTTCGACCGCGTCGTCGTCGCGATCGGCCACGACGTGCAGGCGTCGATCCTGACCTCGTCGATCCTGCTGCAGCTGAAGGTGCCCGTCATCTGGGCGAAGGCCGTGGGGGAGCAGCACGGGCGCATCCTCGAGCAGTTGGGGGTCCACCACGTCATCTACCCCGAGCGCGAGATGGGACGCCGCGTCGCCCACCTCGTGCGCGGCGCCGCGCAGGACTACCTGGAGATCGAGGTGGGCTATTCGCTGGCGAAGCTCGTGGTCCCCGCGTCCTTCACCGGCACACCGCTGGGAGCGACCGATCTGCGTCGCAAGCACGGCGTGACCGTGTCGGCGTTCAAGCCGACCGACGGCGCGTGGCGCAACGCCGAGAACAGCACCGTGCTGCAGCCGGGCGACAAGATCCTGATCGTCGGGCCGACGAGCCGTGTCGAGGCGGTCGCGCAGCTGCGCTGAGGCCGCGTCGCGGCGCGCTCAGCGGTCGAGGGCCGCGAAGCGCTCGATGTCGGAGTTCGTGCCCGACACGATGATGAGGTCGTGGTTGGTGACGACCGTGTTCGCTTCGGCATACCGGAACGGCTTGCCGGGGCTCTTCACTCCCACGACCGTCACGGAGTACTTCGTGCGCACGCCCGATTCGTTCAGGCCCACGCCGCGGATGAACTTCGGCGGGTACATCTTGGCCAGCACGAAGTCGTCGTCGAAGCGGATGAAGTCCAGCATCCGTCCGCTCACGAGGTGCGCGACGCGTTCGCCCGCCTCGCGCTCCGGGTAGATGACGTGGTTCGCACCGACGCGGGCGAGGATCTTGCCGTGCGACTGCGACACCGCCTTCGCCCAGATCTGCGGCACCTTGAGGTCGACGAGGTTGGCGGTGATGAGGACGGATGCCTCGATCGACGAGCCGACGGCGACGACGACGACCTGGAAGTCCTGCGCCCCGATCTGCTTGAGCGCGTCGATGTTGCGGGCGTCGGCCTGCACGGTGTGGGTGACGCGCTCGGACCACTTCTGCACGAGGTCGAGGCTCTCGTCGATGGCGAGCACCTCGCGGTCGAGGCGGTCGAGCTCGCCGGCGCACGCGGCGCCGAAGCGGCCCAGACCGATCACGAGCACGGGGGCGTCGCTGCGGATCCGCTCAACCAACGATCGGCCTTTCGACGGGCAGCGAGTAGTGCTGCGATCTCGACGTCGCGGCCACCGCCGCGGCGAGTGTCACTGTACCAACGCGGCCCATGAAGATCGTGACGGCCATGACGTAGACCGCCGGATCGGGCAGGGCCTCGGTGAGTCCGGTCGACAGGCCCACGGTGCCGAACGCCGAGATGACGTCGAAGAGCACGTCGGCGATCGGCGCCTTGGTGATCTGCGCGACAGTGATCGTGGCGACGGCCACGATCGTCGCGCCCCACGCGAGGACCGAGATCGCCACGCGCTGGACGTCGCTGGGGATGCGGCGACCGAACACCTGCACCGAGGCGCGGCCCTGCGCCTCGGACCACACCGCGAGTGCGAGGACGGCCAGGGTCGTGACCTTGATGCCGCCCGCGGTCGACGCCGACCCGCCGCCGACGAACATCAGCATCGACCCGACGATCAGGCTCGACCCGTAGAGCTCGCCGACGTCGACCACCGCGAACCCGCCCGATCGCGTCATGGCCGACAGGAAGAAGGCCTGGAACGTCGTATCGGCGGCATCCATCGACCCGAACGTGCCGGGGTTGTCGAATTCGAGCGACAGGAACGCCACGGCGCCGGCGAAGAACAGCGCCATCGTGGTGATGAGGGTCAGCTTCGTGTGCAGCGACCAGCGGCTGATGTGCCAGTAGTGACGCGACAGCGTGTAGATCACCGGGAATCCGATGCTGCCCAGGAACACGGCGACCATGAGCACCGTCAGCAGGAAGTAGTCGTCGGCGAACGGTGCGAGGCCCCCCGGATTCGGGGTGAAACCCGTGTTGGTGAAGGCCATCGCCGCGTAGAACGGCGCCTCCCACAGCGCGTTGAGCGGCGTGATGCCGGCCATGACCAGCGCGGGATACAGCGCCACCGCGATCGCCGCCTCGATGACGAGGGTCGACAGTGCGACGGTGCGCAGCAGCTGGCCGACCTCGCCCAGGCGAACCGTCTGACCCTCGTTGACCGGACCTCCGTGCACGCGCAGCGGGTTCGAGTCGCCGGCGGCGATGAGCTTGGCCCGCAGGCCCAGGCGGCGCGAGATCGCCAGGCCCAGGATCGACGCGAGCGTGAGCACGCCCATGCCGCCGATGTTCACGCCGATGAAGATGATCGTCTTGCCCACCGCGGACCAGTGCGTGGCGGTGTCGACGGTCACCAGGCCCGTGACGCAGATCGTCGACATCGCGGTGAACAGAGCGTCCGCCAGGGGGGTCACCTTGCCGTCCGCCGCCGCGATCGGCAGCGACAGCAGCGCGGTGAAGAGAAGGACGAGCGATCCGAACACGAGGATCGCGAAGCGCGCGGGAGAGGACGTCGCGAAGTCGCGGACGCCCTCCATCACGACCTTGCCCACCGGACGGCGCGAGCGGGAGGCCGCCGAGGATGCACCCGTCGCCATCCACGTCCTTCCGGTCGACTCGAATCCGGGCCTCATGGTACTCCGGCCAGAGCCCGACTACTCTGAGCCTATGGCGGACATCTTCGACGTGATCGCGGACGGCACGCGTCGCGACATTCTTCGACTGCTCCTCGATCGCGCATCCGCCGGAGAAAGCGGCACGAGCGTCTCGCATATCGTGCAGGAGCTCGGCACGAGCCAGCCCACCGTGTCGAAGCACCTCAAGGTGCTTCGCGAGGCGCACCTGGTGTCGGTGCGCGAGGAGGGGCAGCACCGCTACTACAGTCTCGACGCCGCTCCGCTGGACGCGGTCGACGACTGGCTGGTGCCGTTCCTCGACGCCGACCAGGGCGAGTCCGAGGCGCCGGCGCTGCCGGGGTCGGCCGTACGCGCGGCCGATGTCGTGGGCCGCGCGGCGGCATCGACGAAGTACGCGTTCGAGAGCGCGCTGAAGAAGCTGCCCGGGCGCTGAGCCGCTCCGGCCGTCAGCGCGCGGCGCACGCCCGCATGACCTTCGTCCCTGGCGCTCGGCGCCGAGGTGCGCGAGAAAAGAGCCATGTCCCGTTGGCGGCTGGCTGCGTTGCTGCTCGCGCTCGGCGTGGTGCTCACGGCGTGCGGGCCGTCAGCCGAGGAGCTGGCGGCCGTCGACTACACCCCCGTCACAGCAGACGAGTGGCCGGTGTCGACCCCCGAAGCACAGGGCCTCGATCCCGATCTCGTGGCAGAGCTGTACTACGACGCCGCCCGCCTCGAGACCGCGTACAGCCTCCTGGTCTTCAAGAACGGGTACCTCGTGGCGGAGGACTACTTCGGCATCGGCCGGCCGGACCTGCAGGTCAACATCCATTCCGTGACCAAGAGCATCACCTCGGCGCTGGTGGGCCTCGCTCTCGAACAAGGGTGTCTGACGAGCCTCGATCAGAAGCTGATGGAGTTCTTCCCCGAGTTCGAGTACCGGATCAGCGACCTCAGGAAGAACGACATCACGATCCGGCAGATGCTCCAGATGAGGGCGGGTCTTCCCTGGGAGGAGTCCACCGCCGAGGGCACCGAGTGGCTCCTCACCGGCTTCCACGAGTCGGACCTCGTCGGGGTGCCCATCGCCTACGATCCCGGGACGGACTCCGCGTACAGCAACTTCACGGCGCACCTGCTCGGGATCATCGTCGCGCGAGCCTGCGGGACGGACCTGAAGTCCTTCGCGCAGGAGCACCTGTTCGACCCCCTCGGAATCACTCCGGGGTTCTGGCAGGTCGATTGGGACGGCAACCACCTGGGCTTCTCAGACATCGACCTCTCGTCCACCGACCTGGCGAAGTTCGGCCTGATGTATCTCGACGGGGGAACCTACGACGGCGCCCGGATCGTCCCCTCCGAGTGGGTGGAGGATTCACTGGAGACCTACTCGGAGGGAACCTGGACGATCCGCGTCGGAGGGAACTGGGGCGACAACGCCTACGGCTACCAGTGGTGGTCCATCAAAGCGGGTGACTACCGGTACAGCCTGGCTTGGGGCCACGGCGGCCAGCAGATCGCCCTCATCGAGCCGCTGGACATGATGATCGTCTTCGTCGCGGACCCCCTCCACCTTCAACACGGCGACGGCCCGTGGAAGATCGAGAAGGCGAACCTCAATCTGGTCGCGGACTTCGTCGCGTCGCTGCCGTAGACGCGCAGCGGCGGATCAGGCGTTCGGCGTCGCCTCGGGCGTCGACTCCTCGGTGGAGTCGTCGCTGTCGTCGTCGCGCGTACCCGGACCGTAGCCGTCGTGGTCGCCGTCCCGGTCGCCGAACTGGCCGCCCGGATGGCCCTGACGGTCGCCGTCGGTGCCGAAGCCGGGGCCGTCGCCGCTGCGTTCGCTGACGACCTGGTAGCCGTCCCGGCCGCCGTCGACGGCGAGGCCGACCGCGACACCGCCGCCGAACGCGAGGCCGAGGGCGACGACGCCGCCCGCGGCGATGCCGCCGATCACCCAGCCGCGCTTGCGGCGCGGGGCCGAGTCGGCGGACTGATCCTCGGGGGCTCCCTCCGCGTCGGCCGCGGGCGTTGCGGCGTCGCTCGCGGGATCGGCCTCGGGGAGCGGTCGCGTCGCGTCGGCGTCGCTGCCGGTCGGTGCGGTCGTGTCGGCGCCGCCGGCCGTGCCTGCGTCGGCTGCGGTGTCGGAGGAGTCGGAGTGGACATAGGGCTCGGGTGTGTAGGGCGTCTTCGCTTCGTCGCGCGCGCCATTGTCTGAGTCGCTCATGTCGCCAGGATCCTGTGCGGACCTGGTCCGGGTGTATGCCGTTCTGATGATTCCGCTGGGAATCGGGGCTCGATTCCCACTGGTCACATGCGCCACACGGGTTTACATGCGTCGCCGGACCGCTCTAGAGTGTGGGACAGTACCCGTCTGGGAAGGGGATCACGATGGCGGAGCTGCCCGATGTTCGCTTCCTCACCGTGGCCGAGGTCGCGGAGCTCATGCGCGTCTCGAAGATGACCGTGTACCGCCTCGTGCACTCCGGCGAGCTGCCCGCGGTGCGCTTCGGCCGCAGCTATCGCGTGCCCGAGTCGGCCGTCACCGAGGCCCTGCGCAGGCCCATTGCCGATGTCGGCTAGAATGGTCCGAGGCATTTTTCGCATCTGCCCGTTCCCGGACGCGTAACACACCGTCCAGACCCCTGACTTAGCGAGGTTTCCCGTGGGTTCTGTCATCAAGAAGCGCCGCAAGCGCATGGCGAAGAAGAAGCACCGCAAGCTGCTTCGCAAGACTCGCCACCAGCGCCGCAACAAGAAGTAAGCGGCTCAGACACCAAGCGCCTGTCCCTGCGGACGGGCGCTTCGTGTTTCTCCGGAAGTTGCGCGCGGGCGGGAGCCGTGTTCGCCGGGCGGGCGGATTGGCCTCCGCGTGGGCTCGGCCGCTAGCGTGTGGCTTCCGTGAGGACGACGGCGCCGGGTCGCCGTGGCTTCGTGCCAGACGTCGTGGGCTGAGGATGAGAGGCAATGACGGAGCGCACCGTTGCGAGTGACCGGATTCCGGGAATGGTCTCGTTCGCGCGCGCCCTGGGGTGGCTGCCGCTGCTCGTCCTCGCACCCGCATTCGCCGCGGGATGGGACGCGGCACACGCAAGAGGAGTGGCGGTCGAGGTGTGGGTCGCTCTCGTGGTGTGTGCCGCGGGCCTGCTCTACGTCGCGGTTCGAGCGTTGGTGATCCGTATCGAGGTGACGGCCGACACTCTCATCGTCGTCCAGTGGTACCGGACGATGCGAATCCCGCTCGAGGACATCGAGTCCGTGTTCTCGATGGGGTACGTCGGGATGATCAACTGGGGTGGCATCGGTCCCTCGCTGGGTCTCAGCGCGACCATCAACCTCGCCATTCGGGCAGGGGATCGGCTCAGGATGATCCCCCTCAATGTCACGCTCTCGCTGGGCGGATTCGCGGACCGCAAGGTCGCGCGGTTTCGCGAGGCACTCGCTGCACGAGGCCGCGTCGTCCGCTGCGACGTCCCCGAGCACATGACGTACTGACGGCGCGGCGTTCGAGCGGTAGCCCTGCTGGTGCAGGAGGGCAGTGACCGGGCGGGCGACGATCGCCGCGATTCCCGATCCCCGATACGGTGGAGTTCCTCGCACGAGCGGGCAATGAGAACAGGGATGGCGGATGCCGTGATGGGCGCTTCGCCAAGGCCGACATCGAGCGCGCCGGATCGGGGCCCTACACCGGCTGGCTCTTCGTCCTCGGCTGGACGGTGTTCGGGGGAAAGCCGCGAGGCCGGGCTCGTAACGATCGCGATGAACGACGGTCGCGAACTGTCGCTGGCGGGAACCATCACGATACGGCGTACCGCGCGGAAGCAGGCGGCGTCGCTCAACGGCTGGCTCGGGATCGAACGACCGCGCAGGGCTTGGCGTGCGGCGCGGCGGGAAGCGCCGGTCGAAGGACGCGGAGTGACACGAGGTCGGGCTCGCCAGTGGGTTCGAGCGCTGCGGAGGCCTCCCGGGCGGGAGGCGGAGCAAGGGTGATGAGTGCATGACCCGAAAGTGGTCGCGAACCGCTGATCGCTCAGCCGGATCGACCGAGGTCGAAGAGGCGGACGCGTGACCAGAACCCGCCTGACGACAGGGGCGATGCTGCGCAGCATCGCCGTCGGGTTCGGCCTCGGCGAGCTCGTCGTCGTAGGCGTGGCGTTCTGGCTGTGGACCGACGTCGCGCCCTGGGTCGCCATTGCGCTCCTCGCCATCGCCGGGCTGATCGGCGCCGTGTTCGGGTACGGGGTCGCGATCGCGCCTCGCGGGCAGACGTCGCCCAGCCTCGCCGCCCCGGAATCGCAGCGGACGCGGCGACGCCGAGTCCGCGGGCGCCCGGCGATCGACTGGCTGTCCTTCTGGGTGTACGCCGGTGGCCTGCTGCTTGTCGGCCTGGCTGGGTTCATCATCCTCGTGGTGCGCGAACTGCTGCCGCCGGGGTGATCGGATCGATGCACGGGGCCAGGGATCTGTAGGGTGGTGTCTCCCGTGAATACCGTGAACCTCGAGTCCCGATCGAAGCCGCGGCGATGGCCCTGGGTGCTCGGCATCGCCGGGTTCGGTGTGTTCGTCGTCGTGCAGCTCGCATTGGCGACCGTGAAGCTGGCACAGGCGGGTTCCGTCGTGATTTCGCTGTCGTTGGTCGCCGTGCTCGTCGTGGCGGTCTCGGTGGTCCTCGCGCTGTGGCTCGGAGTGCAGAACCAGAGCGTGCGGCTCGCCGTTCTGCGCCGGCGCAATCCTCACTCCGTCGTCCTGCCCATGATCCATCCGGAGAAGCTGACGGACACCCTTCGGTGGCTGGGCTACCGTGGCCCGCGGATCGGGAACTACTTCGTCGCCGTCGCCTCGGAGCGAGGGATCGAGTTCTGGAAGGGCGGACGCGAACCAGAACTGCGATACACGCTCCCGAGAGAGCTCATCGTCGACGTACAAGTCGGCGAGGGTATCGTCACGCGGCCCATCGACGTCATCAATGTCGTCGTGCCCGACGAGAAGTGGGGCCACGTCATCGTGAAGATGTCCCCGTCGAAGGAGGGGTGGCGCCTGCCGTTCTCTCGTCTCGATCGAGACGACATCGGTGAGCTCGCGCACAGGATCGCGCGTGAGGTTCTCGCCGACGAGGCCAGACGATGAGCGCCAGTTGCGAGAAGGGTCGTCGTGCCGTGAATTGCAGACCCCGGTCTCGCGGCCGGCTTGTGAACGGTGCCGTCGTCGTCGGCCTCGGTGCGCTCGTGGCGGGAGGCCTGACCGGTTGTGCGGACGTCTCGCGCATTTGCTATCCGATCCCCAGCGAAGTGATGGACGACATCGCATCCAGGGCACCGGGCCTCGAACCCATCGTGGGCTCGGGTGTCGCCAGCCCGCGGAGTGACAACTTCATCTACATTGCGATGCGATTCTCCGTCGACGGCAGGGTCGATGAAGGAGTCTGGGGGGATTACTACGGCGAGGTCATCGCCATCGATGACGTCGCGCGTGACGTGAGCGACTGGCCGCAGCAGCTCGATGACGGCCTCGCGCGCGACGACGCCCGATCGATCGATGATGCCCGGCACTGTCTGGCCCAGTCCTGACGGAGGTCGGGCCGAGTCGCCGCCCGGAACTCAGCCGTCGCCGTCGCCCCCGTCGCCGCTGCCCTCGCCGAGGTTCCCGGTGACCTCGACGATGTTGTGGGCCTGCGTGAACTGGCGGTGGCGCTCCTCGGCCTCCGCCGAGCCGCTGAACATGCCCTCGCGCTGCGCCTGCGGGCGCGGGGTCCGGAGTTCATCCGTTCCCGAGTCGAGCAGCATGCGCTGCACCGGCAGGGCATAGGGCGCCTCGGTCTGCACGAACTCGATGAGCTCCTCGCGGACGATGCAGCGCAGGTCCCAGAGCTTCCCGGAATCGGGGGCGCTGATGAGGATGCGCACCTGGACGAGTCCGCCGGTGGCATCCGTCGCCTGCACCACCTGCGTGCGGCCGTCCCACAGCTCCGTCTCGCCGAGGATCTTCGCGAGCCGTTCGCGGATGCGCCCGATCGGGACGCGCCAGTCGACGTCGAGCTCGACGGTGCCCAGAACCTCGGCCCCGTGGCGCGTCCAGTTCTGGAACGGCTGGGTCGTGAAGTACGTGCACGGGAGCACCAGCTTGCGCTGATCCCAGATGTCGACGACGACGTAGCTCAGGGTGATCTCGCCGACGCGGCCCCATTCGCCCTCGACCACGACGACGTCGTCGACGCGCAGGGCGTCGCTGAAGACCAGCTGCACCCCGGCGAACATGTTCGACAGGGTCGACTGGGCGGCCAGGCCCGCGACGATCGACGCGATGCCGGCGGAGGCCAGCAGGGAGGCGCCGATCGTCTGGACGGCGGGGAAGCTCAGCAGCGCCGAGGCGACGACGATGATGATGATGAGCGCGATCGCCAGGCGTCGCAGGATCATCACCTGCGTGTGGATCTTGCGCGCCGAGCTGTTGTCCTCGACGTCGACGCGGAATCGCTCCAGCATGAGGTCGGTGCCGAACATCACGAGCGCGATGAGGAGCCATGCGAGCACCGCCATCGCGAGGATCGCGAGCATGTGGGTGACGAACGGGCGGCCGGCATCCTCTTCGGGGTACGCGATCGCCACGGCCGCCCAGACGCCGATCATGAGCACGAACCACCGGAACGGTCGCCGGGCGCGGCGGGCCAGTTCGTCCGGCCAGCCGTACTTGCGCGCGAAGAAGCGGATCACGTAGGTGATCACGATCATGACGGCCAGGGCGACGCCCAGGCTGATCGCCGAGACGATGATGAAGCTCAGCCAGTCATCCCACACGGTGTCTCCTCCTGAGGTCGGGGCGGCGGATGCGGAAAGGGGAACGCCCAGCCTGATGGAGACTCCGGAGCGGATGCAAATGCACAGCCGGTCTCACGGGCGAATCTAGGATGACTCTGTGACGACTCTCACCCTCATCGGCAAAGACGGCTGTCACCTGTGCGACGTCGCGCGCGAGGTCATCGAGACGGTCGCGATGGACCTGCCCGAGAATGCCGTCGAGATCGAGGAGCTGTCGATTCTCGAGGATCCGGCGCTGTACGAGCAGTGGTGGGAGAAGATCCCGGTGGTCCTCATCGACGGCGAGTTTCACGCCCACTGGCGCGTCTCGCCGGAGCGTCTCCGGGCCGCGCTGGATGCGGCCGGCTGAGCGCTACGCGGATTCGGCGCCGTCGGCGAGCGGCAGCCACATGACGCCCAGCTCGAAGCCCGGGGCGAGGGCGACGGTGCGCTCGAGCTCGGCCCCCATCGCCTGGTAGAACCCGATGGCCATCGGGTCCGAGATGATCCGCATCCGCTCGTTCCCCGTGGTGCGCGCGCGGGCGACCGCGTGATCCCACATCCGTCGTCCCAGCCCTCCGCCGATCGCTTCAGGCTCGAGGAACATGTAGGTCAGATCCACGGCCGCCTCGATCGGCTTGAGGCCGTAGTACCCCACGGTCGTGCCGTCCCCCGACGCGAGCACCCACGTGTCGTTGTCGCGGATGTACGCGGCGGTGATCGCATCCTCGGCGCTCATCTGGGCGATGAGGTCCGGATGGTTCGTCGGGTGGCCCCAATGGTCGAGCGATCGCAGGGTGAGCGCCCACAGCGCATCGGCTTCGGCGGGGTCGGCGGGGCGGAAATCCAGGTCGTCGGCGGCCATATCTCCTCCTGTGCCGCCACCCTAGCGACCGCTCAGGGCGCGAGGCGAGTGGGCCCGCGGAAGAGGTAGGTGACCTCGCGGATCGAGGACTCGCCCAGCAGCAGCATCAGCAGGCGCGCGAGGCCCATGCCGAAGCCGCCGTGCGGTGCGACGCCGTAGCGGAAGAAGTCGAGGTAGTGCTCGAGACCCTCGAGCTCGAGGCCCTTCTCCGTCGCCTGCTCCTCGAGCACGTCGATGCGGTGCTCGCGCTGCGCGCCGGTGGTGATCTCGGTGCCGCGGTAGAGCAGGTCGTAGCTCTTGGTCATCCCGGTCTCGGGGTTGCGCATGTGGTAGAACGGCCGGATCCCGGGGTGGTAGTCCGTGATGAACACGAAGTCGTGGCCGTAGGTCTCCTTCACGTGCGCGCAGATCTGGCGCTCGCCCTCGGGGTCGAGGTCGCCGTCGGTGCGCGGGATCTCGTAGCCGCGCGCCTCGACGATCTCGTGAGCCTCGGCCAGCGGGATGCGAGGGAAGGGCAGCGTGGGTACCTCGACGGTGAGACCGAAGAGCTCCTCGATCTCGTCGCCGTGCTTCTCCTTGACGGCTGTGAGCGCGGTCGCCAGGAGCTCCTCCTGCATGGCGGCGACGTCCTCGTGCGAGTCGATCCAGCTGATCTCGGCGTCGATCGAGGTGAACTCGGTCGCGTGGCGGCTGGTGAAGGACGGGTCGGCGCGGAAGGCGTCGGCGATCTCGAACACCTTGCCGAACCCGGCGGCCTGCGCCATCTGCTTGAAGTGCTGCGGGCTCTGGGCGAGGTAGGCCGTCTGGTCGCCGAAGTACTCGAGCTGGAACAGCTCGGCGCGCGACTCCGACGGGCTCGACATGAGCTTCGGCGTGTGGATCTCGATGTAGTCGCGCTCGACCCAGTAGGTGCGCATCGCGTGCTCGAGGGTCGTCTGCACGCGGAAGATGAGGTTGTTGCGGCGCTGGCGCAGGTCGATGAAGCGCCAGTCCATGCGCTTGTCCATGTGGCTGTCGGCGGCGATGGGCGTCTCGGGCAGCGCCTCGGCGGCGACATCGAGCGTGCCGATCTTGATCTCGACGCCGCCGAGCTTGACCCGCTCGTCGTGCTTGAGCACGCCGTGCACCGTCAGGAACGTGCCGTGCGTCATGGCCGAGATCATCTCGGTCAGCGCGAGCGCCGCCCGCTCCTCGTCGGTGGCGTCCTCGCCCACCTCGCGGGTGGCGGGGTTGACCAGCTGCACGGCGCCGGTCTCATCGCGAAGGATGACGAACTGCACCTTCTTCTGATCGCGGACCGTCTCGACCCATCCGGAGACGGAGACCGGACCGTCGGCGAGACCCTGCAGCTGGTTGACGAGGACGCGTTCACTCACGGACGTCTATCCTACGTTGCCCGGAAGCCTCCTCCTGCGGACAGGCTGGGGAACGCACCGCGGGCGCCGCCCGGCGCCACACCAAGCCCACAGCATGGTGCGCGTACCCTCGGAGCATGACGACGCCTGCCACGACGCCGCCCCGGACCGCCGCTTCCGTTCTGCGCGCGGTCCCGGCCTTCCTGCTGAACGCGCTGCGCGGCGCCCTCATCGGCATGGCCGAACTGCTGCCGGGCATCTCCGGCGGAACGATCGCGCTCATCACGGGCGTCTACGAGCGCCTCATCGACTCGGCATCCGCTGTCGTGTCGGCCGTCAAGCGCCTCGTCTTCGGCCCCGACCGCCGGGCCGGGTTCGGCGAGGAGCTGCGGCGCGTCGAGTGGATGCTGATCGTGCCGGTCATCGTCGGCATGGGCGCGATGGTGCTGACGCTCGCGGGCTTCATCGAGGGCCTGGTCTCCGCCAACGCCGAGATGGCGCGCGGACTGTTCTTCGGCCTGGTCGCCGCGAGCATCATGGTGCCGCTCCAGCTCATCCCGCGCGCACGGCGCACCGCGGGCGCGCACGTGGGGGGCGCGGCCGTGTTCGTCCTCGCCGCCGCCGGCGCGTTCTTCTCGGTGGAGTTCGCCGCGGGCGCGATCGAGGTCGAGCCGCCGCTGTGGGTCGTGTTCTTCGCGGCGATGGTCGCGGTGTGCGCGCTCGTGCTGCCCGGTGTCTCGGGATCCTTCTTCCTGCTCGCGATCGGCCTGTACTCGCCGACCCTCATCGCGGTCGACGAACGCGACCTCGCGTACCTCGGCGTCTTCGCGGCCGGTGCCCTGGTGGGCCTGGTGACGATCGTGCGGCTGATGAAGTGGCTGCTCGACCACCACCGCCGCCTCACGCTGATCGCGATGGCCGGCCTCATGCTCGGGTCTCTGCGGGCTCTGTGGCCGTGGCAGACGCTCCCGGCGGGCGAAGATCACGGGGTCGGCACGCTGACGGCCCCGTACGACCCCGTGCTCGGCCCGGTCGTCCTGGCGGTCATCGGCGCGGCGACCGTCCTCGTGCTCGTCGCCGTCGAGCGGCGGCTGCAGCGTCAGGGCGCTCCCATCCAGGTCATCGCGGACGAGCCCGCCCCGTTCGCCGAGCAGGTGGAGGTCGACGACGCGGGTTCCGCGGAGCCGGCCCCGGATGCCTCGGCGACCTCGGCTGAGACCGACGCCGCGGCTGAGACCGACGACGCCGGTGCCGAGCAGCCGAAGCCGACCACGCGGGCCGAGCTGCGACGCTCAGCCCGAGCACAGAACACGCGCACGTAGACTGTCCTGGTGCCCGCCGACCGCCTTCATCTCGTGCGCCATGGGGAGGTCCACAACCCCGAGCGCGTGCTCTATGGACGGCTCCCCGGCTACCGGCTCAGCGACGACGGCCGCCGCATGGCGCGGCAGGCCGCCGAGTACGTGCAGTCGCTCGAGCGCCCGGTGAGCACACTCGTGTGCTCGCCGCTGCAGCGCACGCGGGAGTCCGCCGAGCCGTTCACCGAGCTCTTCGGTCTCGAGCCGCGGGTCGACGACCGGGTCATCGAACCCACGAACGTCTTCGAGGGGCGCCGCATGAAGCGCGCGCTGATGAACCCGCTGAACTGGCGGCACCTGCGCCGGCCGTCGCGGCCGAGCTGGGGTGAGCCGTACGCGTCGGTGATCGCGCGCATGGACGCGGCGATGACCGACGCATGGGAGTCGGTCCCCTCGGGCGACGTCGTGATCGTGTCGCACCAGCTGCCCATCTGGATCACGCACCTCGCCGTCGCGGGCCTGCCCGCCAAGCACGACCCGCGCCATCGCCGGTGCGCCCTCTCGAGCGTCACCAGCTTCGAGAAGGTCGACGGCGTGTGGCGCGAGCAGAACTACGCCGAGCCGGCGACGACCGCCGGCTCCATCGATGTCGGAGCAGTATGACGTCCCTGACCCGCCGCGCGCGTGCCGCAGCATCCGCCCTCGCCGCCCTCGCCCTGACCGCGGGGATCGCCGGCTGCTCCTCCGACCCGCTCGCCGAGCAGTACCGCGCGGGCGACAACAAGGGCTTCATCGCCGCGGACGGCTTCCGCGTGGTCGAGATCGCCGCCGACGACCGCGGTGAGCCGGTCGAGTTCACGGGCGTCCTCGACACCGGCGACACCGTGACCGCCGCGGACTACGAGGGCGACGTGCTCGTCGTGAACTTCTGGTACGCCGGCTGCGCGCCGTGCCGTGCCGAGGCGCCCGAGCTCGAGGCCGCGTACGCGGACCTCGACGGCGAAGCCGTGTCGTTCCTCGGCGTGAACATCTACGACGGCGCGGACGCCTCGCTCGCGTTCGCCGACACCTACGGCATCGAGTACCCGAGCGCGCTCGCGACCGTCGACGGCTCGATCAAGCTCGCGTTCGCCGACGAGACGCCGCTCAACGCCGTCCCCACGACCCTCGTCCTCGACAAGGAGGGCCGCGTCGCCGCGCGCATCATCGGGCGCCTCGCCGACGCGTCGATCCTCACCACGATCGTCGACGACGCGCTGGAAGAGTCGTGAACCCGGTCGACGCCGTCGCCGACGGCTCCCTGCTGATCGCGATCCCGATCGCGGTGCTCGCCGGCCTCATCTCGTTCCTGTCGCCGTGCGTGCTGCCGCTCGTGCCCGGCTACCTCGGGTTCATCGGCGGAGCCGTCGCGCCGCGCCCGGCCGCTCCCGAAAGTCGGAGAATCGCGCCATCGTCGGAGGATTCGGGTGAGAACCTCCGACGAAGCGTGGAATCTCCAACGCAAGACGCCGCGGTGGCGACGGATGCCGCCGCCCCCACGCGCGGCCGCCTGCTGCTCGGCGTCGTGCTGTTCATCGCGGGCTTCACGGCCGTGTTCATGGCCGTCGCGATGCTCGGGGGCACGCTCGGACGATTCCTGCTCGAGTACGCCGACATCATCACGCGCGTCCTCGGCGTCGTCATCATCGCCCTCGGGCTCGTGTTCATCGGGGTCTTCGGGCTCGCCCAGCGCACCGTGCGCCCGCAGGTGCGCTCGAGCGCGGGTCTCATCGGCGCGCCGCTGCTGGGCGTCGCGCTCGGCATCGGCTGGACGCCGTGCATCGGCCCGACGCTCGCGGTGATCCTGGGCATGTCGTTCGACCAGGCCTCGGCCGGCCGCGGCGCGCTGCTGGGCCTGGCGTACTCGCTCGGTCTCGGCATCCCGTTCATCCTGATCACGCTCGGCTTCGGCTGGGCGACCCGCTCGGTCGGGTTCCTGCGCCGCCACATCCGCCTCGTGAACCTCATCGGCGGCGGCCTGCTGATCGTGCTCGGCCTGCTGATGGTCACCGGCGTCTGGACGGCCATCATGTCCCAGTTGCAGGGGGTGTTCGCCAGTGTCCCGCTCCCGCTCTGACGACACCGTGACCGAGCCCGCCGAGGAGTCCCTGCCCCTGCGCCCGGCCGATCACGCCGAGAGCGCGGATGCCGCTCCCGCCGCGGCATCCGACATCACCCAGCCCGCGCTCGGGCTCGCCGGCTGGGGCCGCTGGGGCTGGCGGCAGCTGACGTCCATGCGCACCGCGCTCGTGCTCCTGCTGCTCCTCGCGATCGCTGCCATCCCCGGCTCCCTCGTGCCGCAGCGCAGCGCCGACCCCAACGGCGTCACGCAGTACTACGCCGACAACCCCGACCTCGCGCCGGTGCTCGACACGCTCCAGCTGTTCGACGTCTACACGTCGGTGTGGTTCTCGGCGATCTACATCCTGCTGTTCATCTCGCTCATCGGCTGCGTCATCCCGCGCACGCAGCACCACCTCAAGGCGCTGCGCTCGCGTCCGCCGCGCACGCCCGCACGGCTGTCGCGGCTGGACGCCTATCGCTCGGCCGAGACGGAGTTCGCCGACGACGAGGCGGCGACGGATGCCGCATCCGCCGCCGTCGACCGGGCGCAGAAGCAGCTGCGCTCCTCGGGCTACCGCGTCGAGCGCTACGACGGCAGAGGCGCCTTCTCGGTGTCGGCCGAGCGCGGCTACGCCCGCGAGACCGGCAACCTGGTGTTCCACACGGCGCTCATCGGCGTGCTGATCTCGGTCGGCATCGGCGGCGGCCTCACCTACACCGGCCAGACGGTCATCATCGAGGGACGCACGTTCGTCAACTCGCTGCTGGACTACACCTCGTTCAATCCCGGACGCTTCGTCGACGAGGAGCAGCTGTCGCCGTACTCGCTCACGCTCGACGAGTTCTCGGTGACGTACACGCCCGCGGGCGAGAACGGCGCCGGGCAGGCGGGCGACTTCGTCGCGCACCTCACGACCCAGGTGCCCGGCGAGGACGCGCAGTCCGGCGAGGTGCGGGTCAACCACCCGCTCGAGATGGCCGGCGACCGCATCTACCTCATGGGCAACGGGTACGCCCCGACCGTCACGGTGCGCGACGCCGAGGGGACGGTCGTCTACTCGGAGTCGGTGCCCTTCCTGCCGCAGGACACGAACATGACCTCGCTCGGCGTCATCAAGATCCCGGACGGCCTGAGCGAGCAGCTGGGTCTCGTCGGCTTCTTCTACCCGACGCAGGTGGCGCTGGACACCGGGGCGTTCACGTCGGGCTACCCCGACCTGATCCTGCCGATCCTGTCGATCAACGTCTTCTCGGGAGACCTCGGCATCGACGGCGGCATCCCGCGCTCGGTGTACGCGCTCGACACGAGCGACATGGAGCGGCTGACCGGCGGCGACACCGGCGTGGACTCGATCCAGCTCGCGCCGGGCGAGACCGCCGAGCTGCCGAACGGGTACGGCACCGTCACGTTCGAGGACGAGTCGCCCGCCGGCGCCTCCGGCTACGAGGAGTCGGTCAAGCGCTACGTGTCGCTGTCGATCCACCGCGACGCCGCGGCCGCGTGGGTGCTCGTCTTCGCCATCATCGCCGTCGCCGGGCTCCTGTCGGCGCTGTTCATCCCGCGTCGACGCATGTGGGTGAAGGCAAGCGTCGCCGGACGCATGCTCCAGCTCGAATACGCCGGCCTCGCGCGCGGCGAGGACCCCGCGCTCGACGACGCCGTCGAGCAGTTCGCCCGCACCCATGCTGCGGGGGCGGATGCCTCCGAGCGCGGCGCCGAGGCGTCCCGAAGCCCTGATCCGACGGCCCCGAAAGTAGACTGACACGCATGCCGGATTCCGCCCTCTCGCTCGACTCGGTCTCGGTGCTGCTCGTGTGGACCGCGATCGCGATCTACGCGCTCGCCTTCGTCGCGTACGCCGTCGACCTCGCCAGTCGCAGCGCATCCGCGGCCGAGCGCCAGGACGCCCACGTCCGCGAGCGTGAGCTCGTCGGCGCCGCCGTCGGCCAGCTCGAGCGGATGCGCGCCGAAGAGCGTGCCGCCGGTGAGGCGGTCGAGGCGAAGCCGTCCGCGCGGACCCGATTCGTGTGGGCGCGGATCGGCACGTCGCTGACGACGCTCGCTTTCCTGTTCCACCTCGCCGGCGACATCACGCGCGGCATCGCAGCCGGCCGCGTTCCGTGGTCGAACATGTACGAGTTCTCGTTGACGGGAACCGTGCTCATCGTGGCCGTCTACCTCGCGGTGCTTCTGCGGTATGACCTGCGGTTCCTCGGCTCTTTCATCACGGGTCTCACGGTGCTGCTGCTGGGCGGCGCCACCCTCGCGTTCTACGTCGAGGTCGTGCCGCTGGCAGACCCGCTCAAGAGCGTCTGGCTCGTCATCCACGTCTTCGTGGCATCGCTCGCGACCGCGCTGTTCGCCCTTGCGTTCGGCCTGTCGGTGCTGCAGCTCATGCAGGGCCGCCGGGAGCGCCGGATCATGGCCGCCGCGGCCGCCGAGAGCGCCGACGCGCCGGCGAAGACCGGCCCGCGGTTCCTGCGCACGCTCCCGAGCGCCGATGCACTCGAGTCGCTCGCGTACCGCTTCGCGATCATCGGCTTCATCTTCTGGACCTTCACGCTCATCGCCGGCTCCATCTGGGCGAACGACGCGTGGGGCCGCTACTGGGGCTTCGACACCAAGGAAGTGTGGACCTTCGTCATCTGGGTCCTGTACGCCGGCTACATCCACGCTCGCGCGACGCGCGGCTGGCGCGGTGCGCGCTCGGCGTGGCTGTCGATCATCGGCTTCAGTGCCGTGATCTTCAACTTCACGATCGTGAACATGTTCTTCAAGGGCCTGCACGCCTACTCCGGCCTGAGCTGAGGGCCTCGAGCCGTCGCAGCGGACAGATTCCTCCGGTATTCGTCGTGTCCGGGCAATTCACGACACACCCTTGCGCGCGCCCGGGAGCGGGTCTAGCGTGACGCCCGTCGCCACCGGAATGCCTCTCGGGACACGAAGGCGACGACTGGGGTAGCTGGGACCGACTTCTCGGGGGAGGGGCGGTATCAGAGAAGCGATCGCTTGCTCTCACGTGTTCGACGACGATCGACGGGACGAAGCAGACGAACATGAGATCCGCGGATCGGCGGCGCTCGGGGGGCGCCGGCAAGACCGCACTCGCTTTCACGGTGAGTGCGAGTCTGGTGGTCGCGCTCGCCGCGGCCACACCGAGCTTCGCGGTCTCTGCGCCTCCGCCGCAGGCCGAGGCGTCCGCTCCCGCGGATGTCGTTCCGGGCTCGTTGCCGGCCGAGACGGAGTTCACACTCGAGGTGACCGTCGTCGGGGCTCCCGACGACAGTGAGATCGTCGGACAGCCGGCCTTCCTGGATGTGCGGCCGTTCGAGGCCGACGCGACGGCGGATGCCGAAGCCACCGACGAGGGCGCCACGACGCCGTCAGAGCCCGTGGCGGAACCGGCTTCCGCGCCGGAACCTGAGCCTGCCCCGGAGCCCGAGCCCGCGCCTGAGCCCGCGCCAGCCCCTGAGCCGGAGCCTGAGCCCGCGCCAGCCCCTGAGCCGGAGCCTGAGCCCGCGCCGGAACCTGAGCCGGCGCCTGCTCCGGAGCCTGCGCCGGAACCGGAGCCCGCCCCTGCTCCCGAGTCCGCAGCCGAAGAGCCCGTTCCCGCGCCGGAGACGGAATCCGCGCCTGAGCCGGCCGCCGAGGAGGACCCGGTCGCCGAGGACACCGCGGCTCCGGCGGACGCTGCCGCGGCCGAGGACGCGTCAAGCGGGGACGGCGCGGTCGCCGAGCCAGGCGCCGGCACCGCGTCCGACGTCGGTGCTGAAGGGACGACCAGCGAGCCCGATCCCGGGGCGACCGAGTCGGAAGCCGGGGCGGGGACGGCCCCGTGGTCGATCGCCATGGACACGACCTCGGCGACACTGACGTTCGGCGCCGGAGGCACGGCGACCTACGGCGGCGAGTCCCGCCCGCTGGCGGAGACGTCGTCGATCAGCGTGGTCGGCACGACCGGTGACGACACGTTCACGATCGACTTCGGTGGGACCGACCCCGGCACGTTCATCAGCTTCGACGGCGGCGCCGGCTTCGACACGCTCGTCACCGCGAACGCGCCGGCCGGCTTCGCGTCCTACCCGACAGACGGGACGTCGGGAACGCTCGTCGTCGGGTCCACGACGGTGTCCTACACGGGCATCGAGCCGCTCACCAACACGGGCGCAGGCGGCGACGTGGTCTTCGAGCTCAGCACCGATGACGATGAAGCGGTGCTCGAGGTCGATCCGGGCGACAGCAACCTGCTCCGCCTGCGCAGCACGAGCACCACGCCGACGTTCGAGACGCATTCGTTCACGAGGCCCACCGGTGCCGGTGAGCAGCTCAGCATCGCCGGCGGCGACGGCCATGACTCGCTGACCATCCAGGGACCGATCAATCTGGGCCTCGCGATGTTCGTCGCCCTGTTCGAGCAGATCTTCGTCGACGGCGCGACCATCGACGCCGGCTCGGTGCAGTTCACCGCCGAGGAGACGAACAACGACGGCGTGCCGCTGAACGTCGGCGACTGCACCGACTTCGACGACTTCTCGATCACCGGATGCATCGACCATGACGCCGAAGCTTCCATCGTCGTCGACGGCGGGACCATCAACGCGGGCGACGTCACGTTCACCGCGACGGCGACCGTCGTGCCCGACACGTCGGCGGCCACCGCCTACGCCGTGCTGGTGAACTCCACCGCCGAGATCGACGTGCGCGGGACGTCCCAGATCAACGCGACCGGGAACTACACCGCGAACGCCTCCTCGGTCGTCGGACCCTTCACCCTCGACAAGCAGTACGGCGACGCGGCGATCATCTTCTCCGACGCCACCACGACCGTGAGCGACGATGCGGTCCTCGACGTGGACGGCACGGTCGCGATGACAGCCACCTCGACCGTCGACGTCGGCGCGACCCCGGGGGCCGATGCATCGAAGTCCGAAACCGACGGATCGGGCAGCTTCGACGCCGCCGTCGCGATCCTCACGGTTTTCGCGGGCGCGGTCGGCAAGATCACCGGAAACGCACGCGCCGTCGTCGATGGCGGACTGGGGATCACCGCGACCAACACCGCGACGCTCAACGGCGTCGGCGACGCGACGGATGCCACCAGCGGCGCGGGCATCGCGGTCGCGTACCTGTCGCAGA
This sequence comes from Microbacterium thalassium, assembly GCF_014208045.1. Classification (NCBI taxonomy): domain Bacteria; kingdom Bacillati; phylum Actinomycetota; class Actinomycetes; order Micrococcales; family Microbacteriaceae; genus Microbacterium; species Microbacterium thalassium. The sequence goes on along the minus strand of NZ_JACHML010000001.1, from coordinate 3,566,577 downwards.
CGACCGACGCCGCGATCGACTCGACGAACGCGACCGGCACCACGGCGGCATCGCTGACCATCCTCGCCGACCAGACCGCGAACGTCACCGCAACGGCGAAGGCGGGCCAGCAGGGAGCGTCCGCGAACAACAAGAACGCGAACGGCTCCGAGCGCGGAAACGGCCAGGCCAGCACCGACGACGGCAGCATCGGGATCGCCGGCGCGCTCGGGCTCGCCATCGTCGAGACGGCCACGACCGCTCGCCTCGCAGGATCCACGGTCTCCACGACCGGCACGCAGTCGGTCACGGCGCAGGCGATGAACACCATCGCCGCCACCGGCGACGGCAGCACCAAGACGACGGGATCGGGCTTCGGCATCGGAGTCGGCATCCTCGTGGCGAACCTGTCGACCCAGGCCTTCGCGGACGGCGGCGACCTGAACGCCGACGGCGGCTTCACCTTCGCCGCACGCGGCCCGGCCAGCGGCGACTCCGTCTTCACCGCGACCGCGGTCTCGGGTGCGAAGGGCACCTCCGACATCGGCGTGGCGGGGTCGCTTGCCGTGAGCAAGATCGACGCCGTCACCCGCGCCGACCTGCGCGGGACAGGTCTCTCGTTCGACGGCAGCGATGTCGGACTCGACGCCCGCGGCAGCCACAACAGCACCGCCAGTGCGACCGCGAAGCAGGACGGCACAGGATCGATCGGAGGCGGCGCATCGGTCGCCCTCACCCTCGTCGACGCCGAGGTCTTCGCCGGCGTCGCCTCGGGGGCCGCACCCACCGGCATCGACGACCTCACCATCGACGCGACCGGACTCGATGAGGCGCTCACCGAGACCGAGGGGGGCGCATCCGGCGGAACCACCGCGACCATCACGGGCGTCGGCAGCATCGCGATCCACGACGTGCGCACCTCCGCGAGCATTCTGGACGCGGTGGCGCCGCTCATGCTCGGCGGCGCACTCACCGGCGGCGCCCACCAGACGGCCAAGGCCACGACGACCGCCACCGGCGCGACGGCGGCCGGATCGGGCGCGACGCTCGGAGCGACGGTGTCGATCGCCGTCACGAGCGCCGAGCACATCGCGGATGCCTCGATCGCCCGCGACGTCACCGCCGGCGGGAACGTCGCGATGACGGCCGAGGGAACCTCGACGACCGCCACGACGGCTGAGGCGAGCGCCGACGGGGCACCCGACGAGTCCGCAGACGCCTCGGGCAAGAACGCCAACGAGAAGGCGGACGCCAAGGCCGCCGACGCCGGGTCGAAGACCGCCGGCGGCGCCGGAGCGGGAACGTCCACGCCCACCGCCGAGAACGAAGACGGCACCGCGGTCACCGTCGCAGCCGCGATCGCGTTCAACATCGTGCGATCGGTGACCACGGCCGAGCTCGCCGACGGAAGCAGTGTGGTGACCACCGGCACGGTCTCGTTCGAGACCGAGAACAACACCGATGCGTCGGCGACCGCGAAGGGAACGGCGACCGACTCGTCGTCGGTCGGCATCGGTGCCGCCCTGGCGGTCAACAAGGTCGAGCTCGTCAACCGTGCGACGATCGGCGTCGACTCCGGAGTCGAGGCGACCGGCTTGACCGTCTCGGCGACCGTGCGGGATGTCTCGGGAGATGTGACCCACACGTTCGCTGCGGATGCCGAGGCCGGTGCGGCGAACGCCGCCGGAACGCTCGGGGTCGCGGGTGCGTTCGCGATGAACATCGTCGACGAAGAGACCACCGCCGCGATCGATTCCGACCCGGTCAACACCCCGCACCCCGGCCCCGACCCCCTGCAGGGAGTCGTGCTGACCGGCACCGGGAACCTGTCGATCACCGCCGGCTCCAAGAGCAGCGACAAGGCCTCGGCGAAGGCAGCCCAGTCCGGAGACGCGACCGTCGGACTGGGTGCCTCGCTCGCCCTCAACCTGCTGACGCGCATCGTGTTCGCCGGGATCTCGCAGGTGACCGACCCGACACGCGGCCCCCCGGTCACGATCACCGGTGACCTGAGCATCACGGCGGACCAGGACGTGACGCTCACGACGGAGGCCGAAGCCGGCGGCGCCTCAGGAACCGTCACGATCGTCCCCGCGATCGCCATTACCCTGGCAACCCTCCACTCGAGCGCGTCGATCGGCGCATCCGCCTCCGCGCTCACCGCAGACGACGTCGAAGCCCACGCGAAGCAGACGGTCAAGGCCACCACGACCGCCAAGGGATCGACCGTCACCGGCTCGTCCGCGGGCATCGGCGTCTCTCTCGCACTCGCCGTCCTCGACGACACCATCGCCGCCGCGCACAGCGCACGCGACATCACCGCGACCGGGGACGTCGAGTTCACCGCGGAGCAGCGCGTCGACGCGACCACGACCGCCGAGGCGGCGACGAAGGGCGCCGACCCCTCCGAGGGCGGCGACCAGCCCGGCGGCAAGGACGTCAACGAGAAGGCCGACGACAACCTCGAGAAGGCGAACACCAAGAAGGCCGCCGAGACCGGCACAGGCACGAGCACGAGCTCGACGCCCAAGGCCGCGACCGAGGACGGCGGCGGCGACTCGGTCTCGATCGCCGGAGCCATCGCGATCGCCGTGATCGGCAGCACCGCACACGCCTGGTTCGCCGACGGGATCACCGTCGGCTCCGGCGGCACCGTCACCCTCAAGAGCCTCGCCGACACCGACTCCACCGCCGAGGCCCGCGGCGACTCCGCGAGTGACGGATCCGTCGGCATCGGCGCGGGGGTGGCCGTGCAGGACGTCTCGATCGTCAATCTCGCCGAGACCGGCGACACCACCATCACCGCGGTGGGGCTCGTGGTCTCCGCGGGCATGCGACTCGGTGACACCGACGACATCGTGCGCCGCTGGAACGGCAGCGGGTGGGACGTCGTCGAGGAGGGTGCGCAGCTTCCGGGGCCTTCGAAGAACGACACCTGGTTCGTCACGACCGATGACGGAGACGGCGGCGATGACGGCCTCTACACCTTCGACGGCTCGAACTGGAGCAACACCACCGACGTCAGCCTCACGGGAACCGTGGCAACGCTCCCCGGCGGTGCCAGCGACGGCGACTACTATCTGCTCACGAGCAAGCGCGAGGGTCACCCCGCGGGCAGCGTATGGAAGCGCGAGTCCGGCTCATGGGTGTTCGTGACGAAGTTCACGACGAAGACGAAGGCGCAGCTGCCCGAGGACGAGATCGAAGAGGACACCTGGTTCCGCCTCACCGAGGCCGACGGATCGAACGTCGCCGGCTTCTACAAGCGCAACGACCAGCACCAGTGGATCCACCAGCCGTCGGCCACTCTGGGGTCCGGGGACGAGCTGCCGGCCTCCCCGTCGACCGACCAGCTCTTCCGGCTCTTCGAGCACGAGGTCACCACCACGGCGCGCGCCGGGGCCAGCAAGGCGAGCGACCTCGGTGTCGCCGGCGCCGTCGCCATCAACCTCCTCGACAACGCCACCGAGGCGGTCGTCTCGGCGAGTGCATCCGCGACGCTGACGTCTGCCGATGTGGTCGTCGCCGCCCGCAGCAACGAGCGGGACACCGCCACCGCGACATCGCTGGCGAAGGTCGGCAGCGCCGTCGGCATCGGCGCCTCGGTCGCGCTGCAGATCATCGACGGAAGCACGGTCCGCGCCGAGGTCGAGGACACGGCGGTGCTCACCGGCGGCTCCAGCCTGCAGGTGACCGCCGACGGGTACCGCGAGCTCATCACGAAGGCCGAGGGCGGCACCGAAGGCGGCACGGCCATCACCCCCGTCGTCGCCCTCGCGATCAGCATCGACGACACGGTGCTCGCACGGCTCGGCACGGCGGGCGCCGGGTACGTCGGCACGGGCGGTGCAACGGTGCACGCCACCCACACGACGATCGCGCACACCGAGGGCAAGGCGGATGCCGCGGGCGAGGACGCGGCCGTGGGTGTGGACCTGGCGATCAACGCGATCGTGGACTGGGACACCCTCGCCGAAGTCGCGCGTGATGTCACCGCCGACGCGGTGAGCGTGCTGGCCACATCCGTCATCGACACCGAGGCGAAGTCGGTGGCGAGCGCCTCGGGCGCCGACGACAGCACGCAGGACGGCGACGCGGCCGCCGACGACCAGGTCAACGGATCCAACCCCAACACCGGCGCGACACAGTCGAAGACCGGGTCGATGCCCGACTCGAAGAACGGCACCGGAGGCAACGGCGCGAACGCCGCCGACCAGAAGGCCTCCGACGAGAGCGGAGCCAGCTCGAGCGGCGGCGGAGACACCACCGCGATCGCCGCCGCCGTCGGAGTGAACTGGGTCGTCGCCGTCAGCACGGCTCGCATCGTCGACGGGGCGACGGTGGTCGCGACCGACGGAGCGGTCACGGTGCGCTCGACGTTCGCCGCGAGCGCGAACGCGTTCGGTCTCGGCTCCGCCATCGACCTCCAGAACGACGGGACGCGCATCGGCGCGACCATCGGCCTCAACGTCCAGGACCTCACCAACCGCGCCCGCATCGGCGACGCGACCGTCAACGGAGACGAGGGCGTCTTCGTCGAGGCACTCGTACCCGACGACCAGTGCGACGACGACGAAGACCGCCCGTGCAACTCGTTCATCGTCTGGAGCTTCGCCGCCGCCGGCGGTAAGAGCACCTCGGTGGCCGGCACCGTCACCGTGCAGATCCTGCTGCTCACGACCGAGGCCGTCATCGACGCCGGGGCGGACATCGATGCTCCCGCCGGCGGAATCACCGTGCGCGCGACCCAGGCCCTCGGCGTTCAGAACCTCGCGATCGCCGGTGCGCTGTCGACCGGCTCCGAAGCGGCCATCGGCGCATCGTTCGCCGTCAACTACGTCGAGATCACCACCACCGCTCACATCGACTCGGGCACCGCGCCCGCCGATATCACCCGCACCGACGCCTTCGGCGCCACGCTGGTCGAGGCCGAGACGCTGTACGTCACCGTCGCGCCCGACGTGCCTGGCCCCATCGACATCGAGTGGCCCGAGGTGACGTCGGTCGTCGTCGCCGGCGGTGCGAGCAACAGCGGCGCCGCCATCTCGGGCGCCTTCCTCGTCGACATCCTGAGCTTCGACACCCGGGCGTGGATCGGCAACGGCGCACAGGTCAACCAGACGATCGCCGTCGGCGGCTCCGGGCAGGACGTCACCGTCCACGCGACGGACGAGATCGAGGTCGTCAACATCGTCGGTTCTCTCTCGATCAGCCTCAGCTCGGCGAGCGTCGGCATCTCGGTGATCGTCTCGGTCGTCAACTCGAACGTACGGGCCTGGATCGGGTCCAGCACCGACGTCCGCGGCGGCGGCACAGTGCTCGTCGAGGCCGGCGCGACCGAGGACTGGCTGCAGCTGGCGGTGGCCGGCGGTGTCAGCGGCGGATCGGCGGCGGTCAGCGGCGCGGTCAACGTCTTCGTCTTCAACCAGGGGGGTTCCGGACCCGTCACCCGCGCGTTCATCGGCTCGTCGAGCGTGGTGCGCGGCGACCAGGGCGTCTCGGTGCTCGCGCACCGGGCGATGGAAGCGGATGTCGCCGCGGGCAACCTCGCCATCGGCGGGGGCAGCGCCGGCGTGGGCGCCTCGGTCGTCGTCATCGTGCGCGACAGCGTGGTCGACGCCTACGTCGGCACGGGCACCGAGATCGACGCACGCGGTCCGGGACTCACCGTCTCGGCCGTCCAGTCGGGCGAGTCCACGTACATCGCCGCGGGCGGGGCGGGCGGTTCCACCGCCGGTGTCGCCGGATCGGTGACGGTGAACGTCACGAACGACACCACCACCGCCCACCTCGACGCCGGGGTCGTGGTCGTCGCACCGAGCACCCACGTCACCGTCCTCGCTCAGGACACGACGTCGATCATCGGGCTCGCCGGCGTCATCACGATCGGCGGCACCGCCGGTGTCGGCGTGGGCGTCGATGTCGAGGTCGTCACGAAGACCACGCGCGCGTGGATCGGCAACGACGTCGACATCGTCGGGTCCGGCAACCTCACGATCGACGCCATCTCGAGCGAGCACATCACCTCCGTCTCGGTCGGCGGCGGATTCGCGGGCACCGCGGCCATCAACGTGAACGCCGCCGTCTCCGCGGTCACCGTGACGACCGAGGCCTACATCGCCGACGGCACGAGCGCCTCGAACCGTGCCGAGATCGCGATGGGCGGCAGCATCCGCATCGCCGCCGACGAGACGCTCGTCATCAACGTGATCGGCGGGAACATCTCGATCGGCGGCAGCGCCGGCATCGGCGCCTCGGTCGCCATCCCGGTCACGACCAAGAACACGCATGCATGGATCGGCGACTACGCGAGCGTGAGTGCCGCCGGCGGCAACACGCTGACTGTGTCGACCGGTGACTACAGCGTCGAGACGAAGGACATGCGGTTCTCGCCGGGCGACGTGAACACCGGCGCGGACACCATCACGCTCGCCGGCCACGGCTTCGAGAACGGCGACGTGGTCCAGTACGACCGCGGCTGCGACTCGGCGCCCGGGTGCGCGGCGGCGGGCGGACTGGCCCATGCCGGCACGTACTACATCGTCGGCGCGACGGCGAACACGTTCCAGGTCTCGGAGACCGAGGGCGGCGCCGCCGTCGACATCACCTCTCAGGGCTCGTCGACCAACCAGCGGTTCTTCCGGTCCGACCAGGCGAACGTGCTCGAAGACAACACGCTGCGCTTCAACCCGACCGGCGCGGTCGACGAGGGCGGCGACCGCATCAACCTGCCGTACGACCTGCTGCTCGACAGCGGCACGCCCATCGCCGATGATGACCCGCTCGTCTACAGCGCGGGCGGCGGCACGCCCATCGGCGGCCTCGTCGACGGCGGCACGTACTACTACAAGAACGATGGGGGCGGATGGTTCCAGCTCCTCGACGCCCGCAGCACGGAGGGCGGACAGGTCGTCGATCTCGGGACCGGCTGGACCGGCAAGTCCCACAGCCTCGTGCCCGGCGGTACGGCCCCCGCGGGCGATGCATCGGCCATGGGGCCGCGTGACATCACGGCAGGCAGCGAGACCGGATTCCGAGGAATCGCCGTCACCGCGAACAACTCCGACGACGTCGGCGCGTTCGGCATCGCCTTCTCGGGCGGCGGCGCGGCAGGTATCGGCGTCGCCGGCGCGATCGCCGTCAACAGCGCCAGCACCTCTGCGCACATCGGCGCGAACGCGCGCATCAACTGCGCGACCCTGTGCACCTCGAATGTCACCGGCGCGAACATCGGACAGTCGGTGCGCGTCGCCGCTGCGAACCAGTACTACGAGCTCGGCATCGCCGCCGCTGTCGGTGTCGGCGGCGGGGCCGGGATCGCCGTTCCGGTCGCGGTGCGGGTCGTGAACCTCGACACCTTCGCCTACATCGGCAGCGGTGCGTGGGTGAACGCCCGCAACGACATCGTCGTCTCGGCGGACGGCAGCGACACGATCGTCTCGGTCGCCGCCGGCGCAGGCGGCGGCACGGTGGGCGTCGCGGGCACCCTCTCGGTGACGGTGCTCAACGTCAACACCTTCGCGTGCACCGGCACGCCGGGCGGCTCGGACGCGTGGGAGTGCACCGGCACCGGAGCGACCCTGCGCGCCGGTGACAACGTCGTCGTGTCGGCCGATGACGACACCCGGATGCTGCTGATCACCGTGGCCGCCGCGGGCGGCCTGGTCGGGGTCGGCGCGGCAGTCGGGGTCGCCGTGCTGAACAAGAACGTGAAGGCGTACCTCGGCACGGGCGGCACGGTGGACGCGCTGGCGGGCGGCGACCCGATCAGCGGCGTCTCGAACGGGACGGTCGGCGGCACGACGAGCGCCCACGGCGTCATCGTGCGGGCCACCTCGAGCGAGGACGTCTTCGGCCTCGCGCCGGCCGTCGGCGGCGGGTTCGTCGGCGTCGCGGGCGGCGTCGCGGTGACGCTGCTGACGATCGTCGTGCAGGCCCGCATCGACGGCGGCACCGTGAACGGGCAGGCGGGCGCGTCGAGCGGGCAGGACGTCCACGTCTCGGCGACCGACGAGTTCACGTCGCTGACGATCGCGGGCGGCATCGCGGGCGGGTTCGTCGGCGTCGCCGGGGGCGTCGACGTCGGCGTCGCGAACATCTCCGTGCAGGCGATCCTGGGTCAGTTGTCGACCGTCAACGCCGCCGATGACGTGCACGTGTACGCCGTGTCGTCGAAGGACGTCAGCACCTTCGCGGTCAGCGCCGCCGGCGGGTTCGTCGGGGTCGCGGCATCCGTCTCGGTGTGGTCGGTCGGCACCGAGAGCACGGGTGACTACCACGCGGCCGACGGCGGCAACTTCAAGGGCGAGTGGAATGCGGGGACGGAGTACCTCGAGGGCGACGTCGTCACGTACAACGGCTCGCGCTACTCGGCCAAGGTCGACTCCCCGGTGATCGGCAGCAACCCCGCCGCCAACACCCAGCAGTGGCTCGGCTCGTCCAGCGCTCTGGGCCTGGGTGCCTACGACGCCGGGGCGACGTACAACAAGGGCGACGAGATCGAGTATGCGGGCGCGTACTACACCGCTCAGCAGGACGGACTGCACGGCATCGCCCCCACGGGCGGCAACGTCGGCGAGACCGACGCCTTCCCGTGGCGAGAAGGCGGTGTGTCGCACAGTGTGAAGGAGGCGGGTGCCTCGAGCCAGGGCGGCTGGACCGACGCGCTCGACGGCACCACCGAGGGCAGCGTCGTCGCGTGGTCCGACGGCACGTGGGCCGAGGGCTCGATCGTCAGCTACGCCGGCAAGAAGTGGGTCGCGACCGCCGACATCACGGCCGCGGACGACGCCCCCGACGTCGACTCCGACTGGGTCGAGACCGCCGTGACCGCGCAGAAGACGAACGATCGCCTCGGCTCGGCGATGGGCGGCGTGAACCTCGGCGCGGCCGCCCCGACGACCAACCCCGGCACCGACGCCCTGGGTGCCGTGCCCGCCGGCGGCACGACGGCGACGATCAACGGCACCGTGGACGCGGGCGGCAGCGTGCGCGCCTGGGCGTCGGACGACGTCACCGTGCTCGGCGTCGCGGGGGCCGCGGGCGCAGGCCTGGTCGGCGTCGGCATCTCGGTGCTGGTGCTCAACATCAAGAGCGTCGCGGATGCCGGCATCGGCTCGACCGCGGTGATCACCGCCGGCACCGGCGGCAGCGACGCCGTCTCGGTGAAGGCGAGCCTCGTCGAGGACGTCTTCGGCCTCGGCTTCTCGGGGGCCGCGGGTCTGGTCGGCATCGCGGGTCAGGTCGTCGTGATCAACGACAGCGGAACGCAGCGGGCCCACATCGACGGCGGGGCGCAGATCACCCGCGCCGGCGGCGGAGTCAGCGTCTCGTCGGTCGCCGATCGCGACATCGAAAGCCTGTCGCTCGCCATCGCCGTCGGAGCCATCGGTGCCGGCGTCTCGGTATCCGTCGTCAACGTCTCGGGGAACAACACGTCCGAGACCGGCACGGTCACCGTCGGCGGCACCGGCACCGTCGCCTCCTTCTCGTCGAGCGCGCAGGACGACATCACCGTCAGCGCGATGGCCGTCAGCGTCGCCGGCGGCATCGGCGCCATCGGCGGCGTCGTCGCGTTCGTGAGCCTGAGCGGCACCGCCAAGGCGACCGCCTCGCCGTCGGGCACGATCGGCTCCGGCGGCGTCCACGTCACCGCGAACGGCACGCGCACCGTCGAGACGAAGACCCTGAACGTCACCGTCGGCGCCGTCGCTGTGGGCCTCACCGTCGCGCGCTCGAACTCGTCGCGGCACCTCGAGGCGGTTCTCGGCGGCAACGTCACGACCGCAGGCGCGGTCGAGGCGACCGCCACCGCCACCAACTCCGCCGTCGTCTCGGCGCCGGGCGTGGCGGTGGGACTTGCGACCATCGGCATCACCGTCGTGTTCTCCGAGCTCTCCGGGCACACCACGGCCAAGGCCACCGGCACGGTCAGCGGCGCCTCTCAGATCGACGTCATCGCCACGGCATCGAACCGGGCCGACACGCGCACCGAGCTCTACTCCGGCTCGCTCATCGGCGTCTCGGGCGCCTGGGCGAGCGCGAAGGTGACCTCGGGCGCGTACATCACCGCGAGCGCGGAGGGCGGATCGAGCCTGGGCTCCACCGGCGCGATCACCATCAAGGCGCAGACCCAGGGCACTGGCTACGTCGCGAAGGGCATCATCGACTCGGCCTCGGTCGGCGGACTCGCCGACATCAAGGCGTTCGTCGCGATCGGCACGGTCGACGCCGACACCACCGCGACGCTCGACGGCGCCGTCACCGCCGCCACGAACGTCACCGTGCGCGCAAACGCGGTCGTCGACGTCGACGCCGACATCCAGACCGGTTCGGTCGGTTTCGCCTCGCTCGCGATCGGATCCAGCAACGCGAAGTACACCGGTGAGACGAAGGCCTCGGGCGCCGGTTCGATCGCCGCCACCGGCAACGTCGCCATCGAGGCGGTCAGTTCGGCGGCGGCGAACGCGAAGTCGAACGTCATCACCGGAGGCATCCTCATCGGCATCGCCGTCAGCGCACCGAATGCCGACATCTCGGCGCCGACGACCGCTGTTTGGACCGGGGATGTCACCTCGGCCGGCACGATGACGATCGAGGCGGATGCCACGAACACGGTCGTCTCCACGCTGAACGTCCTGGCCACGGGCATCGGTGCGGTCACCGGCGGCGATGCCGACGCGACGATCACCGACACCACCGTCACCTCCGCAGCGATCGGCAGCGGCGCCTCGCTCACCGGCATCGTGGGCCTGCTCACCGTGTCGGCGCACGCGGTGAACCGCGCGACGGCCGTCGCCGGCGGCAAGGGCATCGGCGGCGTCAGCATCAGCGTGATCTTCCCCAACGCGACCGTCGAGGCGCACACGACGGCGACGATCGAGGGCGACGTCGGCTCCACGACCATCGACCCGGCGCTCGGCACCGTCGGGGTCCCCGGTGCGGGAGCCATCCTGGTCAGCGCCATCGGCGACGACGCCACGAGCGCCAGCGTCGACACCTTCGGCGTCGGGCTCGTCGCCATCAGCGCGTCGTCCGCCTCGGCGAGCACGGCCCCCGAGGTCCGTGCCCGCGTCGGCAACGGCGATGTCACGGCCTCCGGAGACGTCATCATTCTGGCCCAGTCGCTCACCGACTCCGACGCGTACGCATACGCCGCCTCGGGAGGGCTCATCGACATCCAGGCTGGCTTCAGCGCCGACGCGAGCAGCACGCCGATCGTCTCGTCGACGATCACCGGCGGCTTCGTCCAGGCCGGCGGTCTGCTGGCGGTGCGCGCCCAGCACGGCAGCGCCCTGGAGGAACTCAGCGACGGCACCATCGACTCGCTCGACTGCGCCGGTGACGACACGATCTGCTTCGCCCTGCCGCATGGGCTCGCCACCGGCGGTTCGGTCACCTACGGCGCGCCCGATCCCGGCAACATCGGCGAGAACGACCCGAACCCGTACGCCATCAGCGGGCTGGCCGACGGGCGCACCCTCGGCGTCATCGTCGAGAACGACTACGCGCTGAAGCTCGGCCTGGAATTCATCGCCGACCAGCCGGGCATGGGCGACTCCTGGGCGGATGCCGTCGACGACGTCACCGCGGGCCTGTACTTCCCGTCCGGCCACAACCTGCTGACCGGGGACGTCGTCACGTACACGTGCGGCGGCGGCACCGCGTTCGGCACCTACGGCGGCGGCACCCTCACCTGCGGCGCCTCGTACTACGTCTTCGTCGTCGACGCGTACCGGCTGCGCCTGTCGACGACCCCGCTCGGCGCGAACGGCGCCACGGTGTGGTCGGGGGCTCCCAACATCTCGGGCGGCGACACGTTCACCGTCGGTTCGACGGCGGGCCTGGACGGACTGACGGTCGTGTACCACGCGCCGCCGGTCATCGAGTTCCGTTCGCACCTCGTCGACGTCACCGTCGACGGCGACGGCATCATCGACACGACCGGGTCGGGGAACATCGACTACTCGTCGGGCGAGAACACGATCTACGCTCCGGACCACGGCAGCATCGAGGGCGCGGAGTACGTCTACACCGTGTCGGGCGGTCCCGTCCTCGGCGGCCTGTCGAACGGGCAGCACGTCTGGATCGTCGGCGGGTCCGAGTCCGCGGGTCCCGACCTGGTCCGCCTCGCCGACTCGTACTGCCACGCCGGGTTCGGCACCTACGACGCCGATCCCGGCCCCGGCACCGACATCCAGCCGTGCAGCGGCAACATCCAGGTGCTGCCGATCTCGTACAGCACGCTCGAGGCGAACCGGCTCGCGCTGCACACCCTCACCCGGGTCGGGCACGAGAACATCGGGCTCACCGAGGGCGGCATGTACGTCATCGATGTGCTCAACGGCACGCAGTTCCAGCTGCGCACCACAGGCGGCGCGCTCGTGACGGGTCTGGTGAGCAAGTCCGGGACGCACCGGCTCGTGAACGAGGGCATCGCGGTGGTCGCGAACGGCACGGGCACCCACCAGCTCACCCTGCACTTCGGCAGCTCGCTGCCGGCCGCCTCCAACCCGCACGTGCTGTTCGGCGTCGGCGGGCCGGACGCACTCCTGGCGAACCCCGCGGGCGGCGCGAACGGGGTCGTGAGTTCGGCGGCCACCGGCGTCGGCGGCGGACTGTTCCGCTTCAGCGACGTCGACTCCGACGTCACCTCGCACCCGCACCTGACCGCGTCGGTGCAGGGCGGCACGCTGCGCGGCGGCGAGGTCGAGATCGCCGGCGAGTCGTTCTCGAGCGTCGCGGTCGCCACCAAGGGCGTGGGCGGCGGCTTCCTGGCCTTCGGCGGCGCCGACTCGGGCGCGGTCGTCCGCAACACCGTCACCGTCGACGTCGCCTCCGGCGCCACGGTCTTCTCATCCTCCGACATCGCCGTCACAGCACTGGGCTTCAACACCGCCAACGGAGAAGCCGTCAACCGCACCGGCGGTCTCATCGCGGGCGCCGACGCCCTCGTCGACCTCGAGATCGGATACGAGATCGCCACGACCGTCTCGGGCGAACTCTTCGCCAACCGCACGATCCTCGTGGATGCCGCGGCCGGCGTCGACGGGCGCGCGAACGCGTCCGCCGGGTCCGGTGGTCTGGGCACCGATGTGGACGCCAACGACAGCTCGAGCCGTGGCGTGCAGATCGGAAACGATCACACCGCGGCCGTGAGCACCACGATCGGCACCGGCGCGCTGCTGCGCGGTGGAGCCGTGCAGATCTCGGCGGGCACCGGCATCCGCTACTCGATCGACGGCGACGGGGCGCTCGTCGGCCACGACGTGACCGTGCTCGGCAAGGCCAACTCGTCGGCGAGTGCCTACGCCCTCGGCGCCGATTCCGACGCGGGCGCGCACGTGAAGCTCGCCGACACCGTGACGACGACGCTCGAGACGGGATCGGAGGTCGAGGGCGCGTCCGTGCTCATCCAGTCGCGCCACAAGAACATCGATCTGTCGGCGACGGCGCGCTCCAGCTGCGGCTGCGGCGGCGGCGACACCGACGCGCGCGCGAGCGTCACCTTCTCGGGGGCATCCCAGGTCGTCGGGGTCGACGAGTCGATCGTGCGCACCGCCGAACTCGTCGTGCGGGCCGTGACGACCTTCGACAACCTGTCGGCCTCGGCGCGACGCTCGGGCGGATTCTTCGACGTCGGCTCCTCCGACGCCGACGTCACCAACGTCCAGGCACGCGCCATCACGTGGAACTCGACCGTCTTCCTCCTCGGCGAGCCGAACCCGATCCTCATCGTGGACGAAACGGGTGAGATCGTCGCGAAGACCGACAACGTCACCGTCCGTGCGACGCAGGGCGGCGGTGCCCTCGGCATCGGCGACGTCGTCCCCGGCGGCACGATCTGGATCGACCCGATCATCTACGACGAGATCCCGGCCGCACTGTTCGAGACCAACGATGCCAGCGGCAGCTGCGACCTGCTCTGCGACGGGACGATCGGCGGCCACGACGGCACGTTCTACATCCAGCAGACCTGGAACTCGCTGCTGATCCGGAACTCCTCCGACAAGGCGATCTACATCGAGGGCACCAACGACCCGCAGAGCGTGTCGATCAACACCCTCAACTCGCACCTGACCACGACCCCGGCGGCCACGATCAGCGTGTCGGTCGACAACGGCCCCCACGCGCCTCCGTACCCGCCCGCGTGGACGTGGGACCTTCAGCACATCTTCCCCGCCACCGACGTGGTGATCGAGAGCCTGCGCGCGGGCACGACCACCGGCTTCGACATCACGTACGACGGCGACATCGTCAACACCATCGGCACCACCCGCATCACCAACGACCGCGGCTCGATCCTCCGCGACCCCGACGGCGGCACCGAGACCATCTACAGCAACACCGCGACGCTCGACGCGGAGGAAGGCTCGATCGGCACCATCCCGAGCCCGATCGCGCTCGTCCTCCACCAGATCACCCACACCGGCGAAGTCGGCGTCCCCGCCGTGTTCAAGCCCGTCGCCCTCGACGTCGAGGCGGGCCAGAACCTCTACCTCGACCTGCGAGTGATCCGTCGCGACGCGCTCACGGCCAGCACGTCCGCGGTCCAGCCCGTCATCGGGCCCATCAGGGCCGGCGGCGACGCGGTCGTCATCCTCCGCGACAGTGCCGAGGGCATCCAGCTGCCGACCCTGGGTGACGTCAACGTCGACGTCTACAGCCCGAACGACAAGCCGGCGCCGTACGGCACCGGATCTCCGACGTACACCGTGCCGACCACGTGCTACTTCCGTGAGGACTCGGACGGGTGCCCTGGCGGAATCGTGGAGCCGGTCATCGTCGGCGGCGACGTTGTCGCGGTGCCATTCGGAACCGATCTGGACCCGATCCGTGCGTACTACACCTTCAGCGACATCCGCGCGGGTCACAACATCGCGATCTTCCACACGTCGGCCGCGACCGAGATCACGATCCTCGCGTACACCGACGTCGACGCGACCTGGACCGACGACGAGACGTCCGCGACCCACGGTGTGACCGACGGCTCCGGCAAGATCGATGTCCTGAACAACGGCGACATCACGGTCGTCGAGCAGAGTGGCAAGGGCGACCTGCGCGTCGGCCACATCCACACCACCGGGCTGTGCTCCGGTGCGACCCCGAAGGCGTGCACGACCGCGACGATCGGCGCGGATGTCGACCTGCGCTCGCCGCGCAAGATCCTCGACGCCGAACTCGATGCCGGCATCCTCGACACCGACGACGACTCGACGCTCGTCGACGCGTACGACCTCGACACCGGCGGCCCGCTCACCGGGGTCGACGTGACCGGCCGGAACATCACGCTGACCGCGGGCGACAACGGACTCGGCCAGCCCGGCAGCGTCTCGGGTGTGGGTGGCATCGGTCTCCCCGACAACTTCCTCGAGATCGAGGTGGATGCCATCGGCGGCCCGCTCGGCATCCTCAACGCGTTCGACACGGCCGCGGACGACGACAAGACCTTCGGCATCTTCCTCGACCAGGTCGACGGAGACATGCAGATCGGCCTCGTGCACACCGCCGGCGACAACGCCCCGATCACGGGCCTGACCACCGGCAACGTGTCGCTGCGCAGCCGGAACGGCAGCATCCGCGACGCCCTCGACGATGCCGCCGCCGACGTCATCGGGCAGACGATCGACATCGACGCGCACGGCGGTTCGATCGGCGACACCGACGGCGCCAACGACCTCGAGATCGACTCGCTGGTCGGCTCGCCGTTCGCGTGCGACAACCCCAACTGCGCCGACAACTCGGACGGAACCTCGGATGCGGGCCTGATCGCCGTCGCCGACGACGTCGCGCTCGAGGCATCCGGGGGCATCTTCCTGACCGAGACCGACGCGTACCTGCGGCTCGTCTACGCGCACACCACCGGCGGCGACATCCGGCTCACCGTCCGCGAGTCCGCGCAGTTCGACGAGGACCTCTTCCTCATCCGCAACGGGTCCGCGAACTTCGCCGAAGACAACGACACGGTGCCCGGGAACGACCCCGACCACCTGCGGATCATCCCCAACGGCACGGTCTTCGCCGAGACGGGAAGTGTCGAGCTGCGGGTCGGCGACGACATCACGCTGCACCAGAACAGCCGCATCCTCGCGAACGAGGGCATCGACATCCGCGGCGACTGGCTGAACCTCGACAGCGGCGGAACGCTCGGTGCGCCCGTGCCCGAACGCGGCACCACGATGATCCTGCGCGGCGAGATCACCGCCGACTGCATGGTCACCGGGGCCGACATCGACGGCTTCGGCCACCCCGAGGGTGCGTGCGCCCCGTCGACCGCGCCGGTGCCCGTCTGGGAGACCGACATCTGGGGCGGAGTCGACGTCGACGTGTTCCAGCTCGGCGACCCCTCGGGTCTCGACCTCGATGACTCGAAGCTCAGCCTCGGCGACCCGGGCTACATCTTCCTCGGCTCCAAGACCACGGTCCACGGCAATGCGGTTCCGACGCCGGGAACGACGGACGGCGAGGACGAATTCACCGTCTGGTACCTCCAGTCGATGGACATCGTCACGAGCCCGACCGGACTGCAGAGCGGCAATGGAGCCGGGCATGCGCTGACGCTCGACGGCCAGGGCGAGAGCGACCACTACACCGTCTACACCAACGGCAGCCACGGCAGCATCCGCAACTACGTCATCCAGGTGCTCGACACGGGCGCGCCCGACAACGGCGTCGACGAGCTCGAGATCTACGGCTACGACAACCTGTCGGACGACTTCAACGGCTCCGAAGACGGCGAGAACAAGGCCACCGACGACATCTGGCTGCTGCGTGCGCTCGTCTGCATCGACAACGAGTCGCCCTACGGCGTCAGCGGCGTGCCGGCGACCTGCGACTCGGCGACCGAGACCGCCGACCACCCGGCGTTCATCGCCCTGCTGGCCGGCGACAGCGCCGCCGACGACGGCGGCATCGGCACCTATCGCGACCGCATCCAGGGCAACGAGCCGAGCGCTCTGGTGCAGCGGGTCACCTACGACACCGCGCTCAACGGCCGCATCACCGTCTTCGGCCAGGGCGGAAACGACGCGTTCTACGTCGACGACACCTCGGCCACCATCACCCTCGACGGCGGATACGGCAACGACACCTTCCAGATCGGCCAGATCTTCGGCACGCAGCGCGACGACGACCTCGCGCCCGACGGCGGCGCGCTGCTGCCGGCCGACACGTTCCCGGCTCTCGTGCCGACGACGCGCGGCTGGCTGAGCCCCGGCGCTCACGCGCCGCTGATCGCCACCGGCGGCACCGGTAACGACAGGTTCACGGTCTACTCCAACCAGGCCGAGATCCAGCTGAACGGCGACGACGACAACGACCTGTTCGTGGTCCGCGCGTTCGCGATCGCCGCGGTGTGCGACACCAACGCCGACAACGCGGCGGATGCCGGGGATGCGGCGAACGGATGCGGGTACAGCGACGTGAGCTTCGACGCCGACCCCGAGACCGGCGAGTACCCGATGGACGGCGACGACGGCCACGTCGACGGGCAGTGCCAGCTCGCCGACGGCTACATCCGGTACGACAACAACGGCGACGGCGTCTGCAACAACGCCGACGCGCACATAACGTACAACCACGAGCCGGGCAGCAACGTCGACCTCGACAACCGCTGGTGGATGGACGACATCATCCCGCTCGATGAGGACGGCGTCGCGGTGCCGATCATCGGCCTCGGCTTCTCGACGAACCGACCGCTCGACATCCGCGCGGGCGGCGGCGAGGACGAGGTCCAGTACAACGTCAACGCCCCGGTCAACGTCGACGGCGGCACCGGCTTCGACAAGCTCGTCGTGCTCGGCACGGAGTTCGCCGACGACTTCGCGATCACCGACACCGGCATCTACGGCGCCGGCCTCCTCGTCCGCTACACGACCATCGAGGTGCTCGAGGTCGACGGGCTCGAGGGCGACGACCAGTTCTTCGTGCAGTCCACGGCCTACGGCGTCGCCTACCGCGTGATCGGCGGTCTCGGCTCCGACATGATCAGCGTGACCGGCGACGTCACCGCCGACATCGTCACGCGCGAGCTCGAGGGCCTCTCCGGCGCGGTCGATCACCTCGTCACCTCGGCGACCGATTCGGGCTACGACGGACTGCCCACCGACGGGGTGCCGTACAACCTTGCGGTCGGCGACCAGGGCGTGGTCGTGATCAAGGAGCAGACGGGCGGCACGGTCGTGCGCGAAGGCGGGGGCTCGACCATCGACGAGACCGCGTACTATACGGTCGAGCTCGCCGAGCAGCCGGATGCCCCGGTGTATGTGACGGTGTCCGCCGCGTACTCGCCGTCCGAAGAGGCGTTCGGCCACGAGATCAACCCCGGCCCCGAGGTCTACAACGGCTTCGACCCGCTGCCCGACGGCATCGGCGACACCGTGTGGCTGTGCGTCGGAGCGGTGGACGCCGACTGCGACGAGCAGGGCGAGTTCCAGCGCCACTATGTCCGCAACGGCGTCGTGTACGACCGTGCGGGCCGCGAGGTCGTGCTCACCTTCGACGACATGAACTGGATGACCCCGCAGCGCGTCTACGTCTACGCGGTCGACGACCCGCGGGCCGAGGGCGACCGCAGGGTCGTCATCCAGCACTCCGTGATCAGCGCGGACGAGACCTTCCACATGGCACGTGTCCGCCAGGTCAACGCGCTGGTATACGACAACGACACCCCGGGTGTGTACGCGATCCCGGTCGCGCCCGGCACCGATGAGCTCGACGCCGGCACCTACGTCATCGAAGGCGACGGCACCACCGAGCGCAACGACGACATCCTGCTCTCGCTCGCGAAGAACCCCGGCGCCGAGACCATCTGGGTCAAGGTGTGGATGGATGCCGAGAGTCAGGCGATCCTCCAGCTGACCTTCCCCGGCCTCGCCGCGTCTCGTCTGCAGCAGTTCGCCGACCCCGACGGCGGCACCCACTACGCGGTCCAGTTCACCAGCGGCAACTGGGACCTGCCGATCCGGGTCGTCGCGAACGCACGCGACAACGCCGACCCGGCCGACCCGACGACCGCCGTCGTCTTCTACGAGCTGTACGCCGCGCTCAGCAGCGCGGACGCCGAGTACGCGTACCCGTTCCCGAACCTGCGCAGCGGTCCGCAGCGCAGCGACGTTGTCGTGTACGACGACGAGACGCCGTTCGTCATCACCGACATCAGCGGCACCGACACGGTGATCGTCAAGTGCGGCGACGCGACGTGCAGCATTCCGGGCACGACCGACGACTACACGATCCGGCTCACCAAGCCGCCGACAGGCGAAGTGCAGATCGCGCTCCTGCCCGACGGCCTCGTCGACGTCGTGAGGCTGTGCGACAGCGACGGCATGAACTGCGATGTCCTCGACCCGCAGGTCGACTACGAGATCATCGGCGGCGACGTCCCCACCCGCGTGTTCCTCGGCAAGCTCAGCTTCGCCGGCACGACCGTGACCCGCGCCAACGGCAGCGATCTCGGCAGCTTCCTCGACGAGGGGCTGGCGGTGGGCGACCGCATCACGATCTCCGGGTGCGGCGCGACCATCTACACGATCACGGGCATCGCGCCCGACGGCGGTTCGCTGGACGTCGACCAGAGCGTCGGAGGCTGCACACCGGCGATCCCCACCGAGAACGACACCATCAACCAGCTGCGCGCGGTCGGTGCGTGGGACGGCGATGCGACGGCGCAGCTCGTCGGCGGTGCATGGCGTCTCGAGCGAGACGACGCCTCGAGCTGGCTCGCCGACGGATTCATCGAGGGACAGTGGGTCGAGATCTGCGACGGCGACGTCGGGTGCGTGCGGGCGAAGATCGCGATCCTGCGCGGTGAGAACGACACCAAGGACGAGAAGCTCGAGCTGCGCCAGGTCCTGCTCGCTCCCGGAGACGACCTGACCGGCTTCGACGGATACGTCACGGTGACGCGCATCGCGGCGGTCGTCACCTTCGACGACACCGACTACTACGTCGAGAAGCAGGTCGTCCTCGAAGCCGACATCGCCTATGAGCAGCCGATCCAGCGCCAGGGTGTGAAGATCTTCCCGACCTCGACCCACCTGCTGTCGAAGCTGAGGGGACCGCTCGCCGTCGAGGGCGGCGTGTCGGGCGCCGATCGGTCGCTCGAGCTCGGTCTGAAGCTGCCGGGCGAGCAGGACGGGCCGCTGTTCGCGATCGCGACGCAGGCGCCCGAGACCAAGCAGATCGACATGCTGAACATCTACAACGACTCCAGCCAGGCCCACGGCCGTGGAGCGATGAACAGCACGACGCTGCGCGGCTTCGGCATGGCGAAGGACCTCGACTTCGGCGACGGCTACGCCGGCGACCAGGACGAGACGTTCGGCGAGGGGCAGATCTTCCCCGGGGGCATCAGCTTCGGCACCGTCCAGGTCGTCGACGGCGAGTACCTGACCGACGGAGCGAAGTCGACCATCGAGGTCTTCAACCTCATGCTCGGCATCGGCAACGACCGCCTCGACGTGCAGGGCACGCTCCAGCCGGATGACGCGGTCAAGCTCACCGGCACGGTGGAGCTGACCGAGCCCGGCGTCGGCGAAACGGTGCCCGATGACACGACGCATCGCCTCTCGCGGCCCGACCCGTACGGTCCGTTCGACTGGAAGGCGCAGGGCTTCCTCGTCGGAATGCCGGTGACCATCGACGGCGTCGAGTTCGTCGTGACCGGGTTCGGCGACGACTTCCCCGGCGACACCACCGACAACACGGTGATGTACCTGGAGGAGATCGCTCCCGGCACCGCACCGGAGGGCGTCGGCTTCCACGACGTCATCGGCAGCGACGTCGAGGTCGTGGGCACCGGCACCGGCGACATCACCATCACCCCGAACATCGCCGGCGACGGCGCCATCGTGGAGCGCGAGAGCGGCGCGTGGGGTGACGACGGGTTCGTGATCGGCCAGCTGATCATGATCGACGGCCTCGACGGGCAGTGGCGGCTCACCGCGATCTCGGAGGACGGCGCGATGCTCACGCTCCGTCGCGGCGAGGAGATCACGCCCGCGCAGATCGCCGGGCTCGGCGACGAGCCGACGGTCTTCGTGCCCGGCCCGCACGGCGGCCTCACCGTCATCCACGGCGGCGGCAACTCGACGGTGCAGAGCGCGTTCGACATGATCCGCGCGACGAGCGCGCCCGACGCGCCCGACGGCACCGAGCTCGTGCTGACGCGCCTGGATGGTCGCCCGTGGAGTGTCAACGAGTACTTCCCGGGCAGCGGCTATGTCGCGCTCGACCCGTACGGCAGCGGCCCGCAGCACGTGCAGCTCGACGGCGAGGCGTTCACCCGGGAGATCCTCGGCTTCGGCGGCACGCTCGCCGACTGCGACTTCGGCGATCCGTTCCCCGGCTGCGGCGTCGGCTCGATCATGTACCTCTCGGGGCCGGAGTACCTCGGTTCCACCGGCGAGGTGGCGACGACCGTGCACATCGCCGACCCGCTCGAGGTCACCGCGACCGACGAGATGGAGATCCGCACCGATTCGCTCACCCGCACGGACGGCGGCTCGTTCGTCACCGACAAGTTCGAAGTCGGCCAGCAGGTGCGCATCAGCGGGATGCCCGGCGTCTACACGATCGCCGAGGTCACGGCATCCGTCCTCACCTTCCACAACGTCGCCTTCCAGCCGACCGTCACGCTCGACGCCGACGGACACCAGGTGTGGCACGCGCCGCTGCTCACGGTCACCGGCTACCGTGAAGACCTCGACGGCGGACTCCGCGTCGGCGGCGACACCATCACGGTCTGCAACCTCGGCTCCGTCAGCCCGCTGTACCTCGACATCGCGTGCGACGTCGACGCGACGGCCGGTCCGGGCTCGCCGCTCGTGGTCTACGGCGACACCGGTCAGGACGGCATCTGGTACGCCGGCGACCCGTCCAACGTCCTGGGCATGGAGTTCGGGCCGAAGCCCTTCGACCCGTTCACCCGCATCCCGGATGCCGAGAACGAGGACGACGAGTGGATGCTCGGTCTCGCGCACCCGTACGACGACGCGGGCAACGACATCATCGACGCGTCGAACCTGTTCGCGCACCTCGGCCACAGCGAGCTGCCGACCGTCGGGTTCAGCGCCTACGGCGGCGTCGGGAACGACCTCATCATCGGCAGTCAGGCCGGCGACCACCTCGCCGGCGGCTCGGGCGACGACGAGATCCGCGGCCTGCGTGGCGTCGACCACATCTACGGCGACTCGGGCATGAACGTCGACATGTTCACGCGCGCGCTCGACATCGCGACCAGCGACCTCTCGCCGGCGCCCAGCGTCACCGGAGCCGGCTACATCAACAACGGCACCACGATCCAGCCGTACAAGCCGTTCGTCCGCGACGACCTGCTCGTGGGCGGCCACGACCTGATCTTCGGCGAGGGCCTGTGGACCGTCCTGGGCGGCCCCGAGTCCGTGTACGACGACGTCGTCTTCGGCGACCACGGGGTCGTGCTGCAGGAAGTCCAGGATCCGAACCTGCCGGACATCCGCAGCCTCGGAATCCTTCAGAAGATCCAGACCACCGAGCTGGAGACGATCCTCGCCGTCTACAGCGTGAACCTGCAGAAGGGCGACGGCGACCACATCTTCGGAAACCTCGGACGCGACCTCATCATCGCCGGCCGCGGCGACGACCAGGCCGATGGCGACGAGGCCGACGACATGCTGTTCGGCGACGCCGCCGGGATCGTGCGCACGCACGGCGACTGGACCAGCGAGCGCTTCCAGACCCTGTGCGGCACCCTGCTCTACAGCCGCAGCGACATCCTGACGGCCGCGAACCTCTGCAACGGCGCACCGACGCCGACCGCCGACGACTCCGGCGCGCTCCTCGTCGACGGAACGCCGCGCCCGTACCGTGACCCCGACGGGGCGCCCTGGTGGGCCGAATACGACGTGACCGAGCTGTGGCACACGTTCGCCATCGACGACGGCTCCGAGGGCGCCGGCAGCTTCGGCAACGACGAGCTCGCCGGCAGCGAGGCCCACGACCTGCTGTTCGGCCAGCTCGGCAACGACGTGATCCAGGGTGACGGCGGCACCGAGCAGGCGTTCGCGCGGATGGTCGACGACGACACGATCACCGTGCACCCGGGTGCGTCGCGCACGCCGCTCGGCTGCCTGCCGGACGGTGCCGGCGTGGTGTGCGACCTCGTCGGAACCCTCGACGTCGTGGCGACGTTCGAGGCCGCGACCGACGGCGAGGACTACATCGAAGGCGGCGGCGGCAACGACCGGGTCCTCGGCGGTCTCGGCCAGGACGACATCCTCGGGGGCTCGAGCGACTTCTTCAGCCTCGTCGACCCGGAGCAGCGCCCTGACGGTCTGCCGAACCCGCAGCCGTGGTACCTGCCCGGCGACGACCGCGGCGCCGACATCCTGTTCGGCGGCGCCGGCATCCGCATCGGCATCAACGACCAGACCTCGGGCGTCGACTCCGTGCCCGGGCTGGACGGCGGCATCCTCGACGACCAGACGGTGCCCGGGAACATGCATGCCCGCGACGCCGACACGATCGTCGGCGACAACGGGCGGATCATCCGCATCGTCGGTGTGAACCACATCGACGTCAACGGCGACGACAACACCGGCGGCGTTTTCGAACCGCCGGCGACCGGCCCGAACTACGTCACGTTCAACTACGACGACTACGGTCCGCAGAAGATCGTCGTGCGCGGCGTGGAGCTGCTCGACTACACGATCGGCGGCCCCGACTTCCTGCCGCAGAACTTCGGGCTCACCGAAGGGGCCGACTGCAACGGCTCACCCACGCAGCCGACGTGCTCCATGGTCCTCGACACCTCGAGCGGATCCTGGAAGACGATCCAGATCGGCGGCCGCGACGAGGTCCATGGCGAGACCGGCGACGACACCGTCTACACCGGCGCCGACCACGACATCGTGTTCGGCGACGCTCAGGACGACGACATCATCGCCGGCTGGGGCAACGACTGGGTGTCGGGCGGCACGGGCCGCGACGGCATCCTCGGCGACGACGGGCGCATCTTCACCAGCCGGAACACCGCCTGCCCGACCGCCGGCTCCGCGGCGTGCACGCAGGAGACCGAGCCGCTCTACGGCATCCTGGGCCTTCGGACGGTCGACCCCGACGACAAGTACAGCAACGGCGACGTGCTGAACGAGTACATCTACACGCCGGGGCACGTCCAGAACGCGACGATCAACGTCGAAGGCGAGCTGAACAAGGCCGCCGACCTCACCGTCTACAACCTCGGCCCGAACACGAACCAGAGCCAGCACCACGTCGCCGACCAGCCGACGTACGACGCGAACAACTCCGACGACATCGTCTTCGGCGGATGGGGTTCCGACTGGATCCACACCGGCGCCGGCGACGATGCCGTCTCGGGCGCCGAGGCGCGTGCCGAGGGCTACGCGCAGCACTTCGACGGCGACGGCGACCCGGTGGGACTCGAGTACATCGACTTCTTCCACCCGTACAACCCCGGCGACGTGCTGCACTTCGGCGACGACACCAACCCGTGGCACGCCAACAACCACAACGAGCTGCGCCTGGGCGAGTTCTACCTCTACGACGAGTACGAGCCGCGCCGCGCGATCCTCTTCGACGAGACCGGGGATGTGTGGACGTGCACCGCGTACACGCCCAGCGGTCACACGTGCACCGACAGCACCGACATCGCCGACTACCCGTCGCACTGGTTCCTCAACAACGAGGACCTGCTCGGCAACTGGGTGACCGCCTGCGTCGAACTCGACAACCAGGGCAACTGCATCGGCACCGACTCCGAGCAGCCGTCGGACGGCAACGACGTCATGTTCGGCGACCTGGGCAACGACTGGATGGTCGGCGGCACCGGCGAGGACACCATCTGGGGCGGCTGGGGCAACGACCTCATGAACGCCGACGACGACCTGCACTCCGGCTGCGTCACCGAGCAGCCCAACGGCACGTGCACGCTCGCCGGCGACACATGGCTCAACGATGTGCCCGACGGCGTGAACTCCAGCTTCCAGGATCGCGTGTACGGCGGAGCCGGGCTCGACATCCTCATCGGCAACACCGGCGGCGACCGCCTCATCGACTGGGTCGGCGAATTCAACAGCTACATCGTGCCGTTCGCGCCCTTCGGCATCGCGACCGTCAGCCGCCAGGTGAGCCCGTGGCTGCCCGAGTTCCTGTATGCGCTCAGCGGCAGCCAGGGCGCCGACCCCACGCGCTGGAGCGACGAGGGCACCGAAGAGATCCGCAACGGCGAGCCCTACGGCGAACTGGGCCTGATCATCCAGCAGGACCACGGTCAGTGGCAGACGCAGACCGGAGGACCGACCGACCCGCAGGCCGGCAACATCCCGGGCGGCCGTCGCGACACCGTGCGCGGCGCGGACTTCAACGACGGGACCCTGCAGGGCTTCGCCACCGACTCCGGCGAGTTCACCGTGACGCAGGGCGTCCTCATGGTCGGCGCCGTGAACAACGACGGCGACGCCGTCGCCGTCTGGTACTCCGACGCGTACAAGACCGTCTACTACGAACTCGCCGCGAAGATCTCGATGGACAAGCCCACCGGCGGCTGGAAGGCGAACTCGTACGTGGTCTTCGACTACTTCGGACCCGACGACTTCAAGTTCGCCGGAATCGACGAGGCGATCAACAAGCTCGTGATCGGCGAGCGCACGGCGTCGGGCTGGAACGTGCTGTCGCAGGGTTCGGTGCCCGGTTCGGTCAAGGCCGGCAAGTGGTACGACCTGAACGTCGTCGTCAACGGACTCATCGTGACGGTGACGGTCGCGGGAGCCGGGTCGCTGTCGTACACGTTCGATCCCCGCGTCCTCTACGGAGACCAGGTGGCCCTCAACAAGGGCCTCGTGGGCTTCGGGTCCAACCGCGCCCGCGGCTGGTTCGACAACATCGCGCTCACGATCATCTCGCCGGAGCTGACGATCGACCGCACCGACCACTACTCCGGCAGCGGCCCGTCGGTCGTCGAGGACGTCGCCGGCACGTGGACGACGGACCCGACAGCCGGAACCCTCAACGGCACCGCGGGCGGCCTGGCGCTGCTGGATCTGCTCGACGCCGACGACGACATCCCGCAGCTCGACTCGATGTCGTACGTCGAGCTCGAGGCGGTGCTGACCGCCGCAGGTACGACCGGCATCGTGTTCGACTACTACACCGCGTCCGACTACAAGTTCGTCGCGATGGACACTGCCGGACAGCGCATCGTCATCGGCCACGTCGTCGGCGGCGTCGAGACGATCGACGCGTCCATCGCCCGCACGTTCACGGCGGGCGGCTCCCACACGCTCAACGTCGTGCTCAAGGCCACGGTCGTCACCGTCACCTTCAACGGGCAGGTTCTCGAGTCGTACAGCTACAATTCACCGCTCGCCGATGGGCGAAGAGGCGTGTTCGGCACGTCCGCCGTGACCGTCGACTCGTGGCGGATGCGCACCGACGACGTCGCCTACGAGGGTGCGTCGCCCCCAGCGGCGACTGTGAGCGTGAGCGACGCCACCGTCGCCGAGGGGGACTCGGGTACGACGACGGTGACGCTGACCGTGACCAGGTCGGACGGAGACGGGGCGGCGAGCATCGACTGGGCGCTCGCGCCGTATGCGACCGCCGCCCTGGGCGACGACTACCTCGGTGCGACCGGAGGAACGCTCCTCTTCGCCGACGGGCAGACGACCGCGACGATCACGTTCACCATCGTCGGCGACACCGCCGCCGAGGGCGACGAGGTGTTCGCCGTGCAGCTCGAGCCCACGCCCGACCTCAACATCACCGACGGCGTCGGCGTCGTCACGATCGTCGGCGACGACGGCGTGACCACCACGCCGGCGCCGGCCCCGACGCCTCCGGGCAACGGCAAGAAAAAGTAGCCGCGCCCCCCGGCACGGGCGCGCCGGCGCGGCTGCCGCTTCGGGAGCCCGTCAGGCGGGGGATGCCGCCAGCAGCGCGCGCGCCGACGTCGTCCGCCGTCGCGTGACCGCGATGACGGTCACGGCCAGCGCGAGGACCGCCCAGACGACGAGGCCGACGAGACCGGCCCCGACACCTCCGGCGGCGGTGAGGGCGCCGACCATCGCGTTGTAGGCGGGTGCGGTCGGCAGGAGCGACGCGATCGACATGAGCACGCCCGGCACGGTGGACACGATGCCGGTCGCGACTGCCAGGACGCCGATGAGCGCTGCGATGCCGTGCCCCGCCCCGCCGAAGACGGCCACCAGCGCCTGGTTGACCGCCGCGAAGGCGACGCCGGCGACCACGCATACCAGCGCGAACACCCAGAAGTCTCCCCACGCGTAGGCGGCGGCGAGCTGAACGACCCCCGCCACGAGCAGGCCCTGGATGGCGCCCAGTGCCGCGGCCGGAGCCAGCGCGCGCATCGCGAGGGTGGGCGAGGACATGCGCGAAGCCAGCGTGCGGCCGGTCACCGCCTGGAGCGCGACGAAGCTCGCCAGGCCGCCGAACCACAGCGCCAGCATCGCCAGCAGCGGGATCGCGGACGCGCCGAACAGGTTCGTGCCGAGTCCCTCCGCGGCGACCGGGTTGGCCACGACGGCGGCGGTGTCCGCCGCCTCCTCGTCGGTGTAGCTCGGAATCTCCTCGACGGCCGTGTGCAGCCCGTCGGCGAGCTCGCCGGTGCCGTCGGCGAGCAGCGTGATGCCGTCGGCGAGGTCGCCCGCACCGGAGGCGGCGTCGGATGCGCCGGCCGCCCACGACGAGGCGCCGGCCGACCACGTCGCCGTCCCGGCCGCCGTCTGATCTGCGCCGTCGGCCCACGAGCGGGCGCCCGCGGCCCACGTGTCGGTGCCGTCGGCGAGGTCGGACGCACCCGAGGCGAGCGACGACATGCCGTCCGAGAGCTGCCCCACGCCGGCCGCGGCGTCGGATGCGCCGTCGGCGAGTTCGTCCATGCCGCCGGCGATGCCGGTGATCGCGCCGAGGATCGGCCCGGTGCCGTCGGCGATGGTGCGCACGCCCTCGGCGATCGTGTCGGCGTTGTCGAGGACGCCGGTGACGGCCGGCAGAGCGCTGTCGACCTGCGCCGAGACCTGGGTGACGGCGTCGCACAGCTCCTGCGTGCCGCCCTGCGCGAGGCAGTCGGCGGCGAGCGCCGACAGCTGGTCGGCGGCGTCGGTCACGTTGGCCGTGATCTGGTCGCTGTTGGCGGC
Source organism: Microbacterium thalassium (assembly GCF_014208045.1). Taxonomy (NCBI): domain Bacteria; kingdom Bacillati; phylum Actinomycetota; class Actinomycetes; order Micrococcales; family Microbacteriaceae; genus Microbacterium; species Microbacterium thalassium. The sequence continues at coordinate 3,538,444 of NZ_JACHML010000001.1, read as the reverse complement.
GATCTGATCGAGCTGGTCGAGGGTTTCGTCGGGGATGTCGGGGATCATCGACGAGATCCCGTCGGCCAGCTGCTGCGTGCCGTCGGCGAGCTCGCGCGCGCCCGCGGCCCATTCGTTCAGACCCGCGGCCGATGCGGCGGTGCCCGAGGCCAGCTGCCCCGCGCCCGAGGCGATCTCGTCGGTTCCCGAGGCGATGCCCGAGGCGCCGTCGGCGAGGTCGCGCGCGCCGCCGGCGAGCTGTCCGACGCCGGACGAGATGTCGCTCGCGCCGCCCGCGAGCCCGTCTGCCCCGGTCGACAGCTGGGCGACGCCGTCGGCCAGCGACACGGTTCCCTCGGCCGCGCCGGCCGTGCCGTCGGCGAGTTCGTCTGCACCGTCGGCGGCGGTGCCGAGTTCCTCCCCGAGGGTCGTGAAGCCGAGCAGCACGTTCTCGAGGTAGACCTCCGACAGCTGCTCGCCGAGGACGGATGCCGCCGTCTGCGCGATCTGGGCGGTGATGGCGTCGTCGACGATGAGGCTGTCCGGCGGCGTCGTGACCTCGATGACCGCCTGCTCGGGCGTCTCGCCCGGCTGCGTGGACGTCGCCGCGGCGGAGAAGTTCGACGGGATCGTCACGATGGCGGCGTAGTCGCCGTCGGCGAGACCCTCCTCGGCGTCGTCGGCGTTCGTGATCGTCCAGGTGAGGTTGCCCTCGACCTCGTCGGAGCCGCCGACGAGGCCGGCGGTCAGCTGCCGGCCGAGCGGCACCATCTGGCCGTCGATCGTGACGGGGTCGTCCTCGTTCACGATCGCGGCGTTGATGCTGTCGAGCCGGTCGGTGGGGTTGTACAGGGCGGCGATGAGCAGGCCGCCGATGACGACCGGCAGCAGCAGCACGCCGATGATCGTGACCCACGTGATGGGCTTGCGCGTTCGGGCGCGCTCGATGGGGAGGGTCATGCGGTCACCTCGGTGGCGGGGGAGACGGAAGCGGTGTTCGCGTGCAGCGCGAGCGTCTGCACGTCGGGTCTGTGGGCATCGGCGAGGAACGCCAGCGCGGGGCCGTCGGTGCGGCTGGTGACGACGACGGTGAGCGGCATCGGCTCGTCCGTGCGCCGCGAGCGCAGCGAGCGGGTCGCATCGAGCACGACCGCGGCCGCCTGGTCGCGGTCGTGCGAGTCGAGGGTGTCGATCCCGTCGATGATCACGGTGCGGGTGCGACCGGCGAGGGCGTCGCGAACCTCGCGGACCGGGTCGTCGGCTTCGGCCAGCAGGGCGATGCCCACGTGGGCGCGCACCCACGCCCCGCGCCCGGGCAGCAGATGGCCGGCGACGCGCAGGCGGCCCTCGCTCGGCGTCAGGCGCCCGCCGACGGCGAGCGCGAAGGCGCGCGTGGGCCGGGCCTCGCCCGTGACCAGCAGCGTGCCGCCTTCGTCGACGCGGACGTCGGCGTCGGCGAACAGCGTCACGTCGCCGGCGCTGCGTCCGGCATCCGCCCGCACCGCGAGGCCCTCGGCCGCGATCACGGCGGTCGTGTCCGGCTCGGGCCAGTCCGCGAGCGCCCGTTCGCGCTCGACGGCCTCGCCCTCGATGTCGAAGTGGGGGAGGACGCGGTCGAGCCAGCGCGGCATCCACCACGCCTTCTCGCCGAGCAGGGCCATGACGGCCGGGACGAGCGTCATGCGCACGATGAAGGCGTCGACGGCGATGCCGACCGCAAGTCCGAGCGCGATCGGCTTGATCGACGAGTCGCCTTCGGGGACGAACGCGGCGAACACGGCGAACATGATCACGGCGGCCGCGGTGACCACGCGCGCCGAGGCGGTGAAGCCCGAGCGGACGGCGCCGATGGCTGTGGCGCGGGCGCCGCGCCCGTCTCGCGCGCGGTCGGTGTGGACGAAGTCCTCGCGCATGCGCGAGACGAGGAACACCTCGTAGTCCATCGCCAGGCCGAACAGCACGCCCATGAGGATGATCGGCATGAAGCTGATCACCGGGCCGGTGCGCGTGACGTGCAGAGCGTCGGCGAACCAGCCCCACTCGAACACGGCGGCGACGACCCCGAACGAGGCGAGCACCGACAGCAGGTAGCCGGCGGCCGCCTTGATCGGCACCCACACCGAGCGGAACACCATCATCAGGAGGATCAGCGACAGTCCCACCACGAAGATGCCGAACGGCACGAGCGCGGCGCCCAGACGGTCGGAGATGTCGATGCCGACGGCGGTGAACCCGGTGACCTTGAGATCGACGCCGTATTCGTCGAGCAGCCGGTCGTGCTCCGCCCTCAGGGCCCGCACGAGGTCGGCGGTGGCCGGGTCGTCGGGCGCCGTCTCGGGCACGATCTGGATGAGCGCGGTGTCGGCGGTCTCGTTGGGGGTCGACAGCGCGACCTCCTTGACGCCGGGCACGCGCTCGATCTCCTCGGCGAGATCGGCCATGAGCCCGAGCGGGTCGGTCGAGGTGACGATCGTTCCCGTCATGATGAGCGGGCCGTTCGAACCGGGTCCGAAGTGCTCGGCCGTGAGGTCGTAGGCCTGGCGGGCCTGACTCGTCTCGGGCTGGACGCCGGCGTTGGGGAGGGCGAGGGTGAGGCTCGCGGCGGGCACGGCGACGATGCCCAGGCCCACGACGACGGCGACGGTCGTGATGACCGGGTGTCGCGTCACGAGCATGACCCAGCGGTTCGGGCGCTTCGCACGGCGCGGCTGGTCGGTGCCGGCGCTCGCGGCATCCGTCTTCCCGCGTCGTCCGAGGCGGATGCCGCGGCTTGGCTTCCAGCCGGCGACGCGGTGCTTCGCGAACCCGAGCAGGGCGGGCGTGAGGGTGACGGCGACCAGGACGGCGATCGCGACGGCGACGGCGGCGGCGATGCCCATGGTCGTCAGGAACGGGATGCCGGCGAAGCCGAGGCCGATGAGCGCGATCAGCACCGTGACGCCGGCGAACACGACGGCCGATCCGGCCGTGCCGGTCGCGCGGGCCGTGGACTCGGCGGGGTCCATGCCGTGGCGCACCTGATCCTGATGTCGCGCGACGATGAAGAGGGCGTAGTCGATCCCGACGGCCAGGCCCAGCATGATCGCGAGCATGGGGGTCGTGGACGACACCGATGCGAACGCGGTCGCCACGAAGATGAGGGCGATCGCGAGCCCGACGCCGATGATCGCGCTCACGAGCGGGAACCACGCCACGACGAGCGAGCGGAACGTGACGATCAGCACGAACAGCGCGATGAGTACGCCGACGGCCTCGATCAGCGAGAGCGCGGGGACGTCGGTCGAGAACAGGTCGCCGCCCATGGCGGCCTGAGCGCCGTCGGGGAGGTCGGCGAGCAGCTCGGCCGAGACCCCCTGGAGCATCTCCTTCGTCTCGTCCGAGACCTCGGTGGCCTGGCCCTCGAACTGCAGCTGGATGATCGCCGCCGACTCGTCATCGGCGACGAGGCCCGAGACGAGGTCGCCGAAGGGGTCGGTGACGGCGATCACGCCGTCGAGGTCCTCGAGCGCGGTGACGGTGTCGTCGATGCCGGTCGCGTACGTGTCTTCGGTGATCAGGTCGCCGTCCGCGGCGACCACGACCAGCTGCGCGCTCGTGCCGCTGGCCTGCGGGAACGTGCGCTCGAGCATCTGGATGCCCTCCTGCGCCTCGGTCCCCGGGATCGAGAAGGCGTTGTCGGTGCCCTTCATGAACAGCGCCGCGCCGCCGCCGGCGAGGACGAGCAGGAGGAGCCAGCTGATGAGGACGCGCCAGGGGCGGTGATACGCCCAGCGTCCGAGCGAGTACAGCAGGGTGGACAACAGCGCCTCCGGGCCAGGGATCAGATCGGAACGATACAGCGCTGTATCGAATACATGTGTGTATCGTAGTGCGATCGGCTCCCCGCAAACTGAAGGGTTCGTGTGAAGATGAGCGCGGAGGAGAACGCATGACAGACACCGTCGTGGCGACCTCGCGCCGCCGTGAGGCGACGCGGCAGAAGCTGCTCGACGCCGCAGCACTCGTCTTCGCCGAAGTGGGACTGGATGCTGCATCGGTTGAGGCCGTGTGCGACCGCGCCGGATTCACCCGCGGGGCGTTCTACTCGAACTTCGAGTCCAAGGAGGAGCTCTTCCTCGAGCTCGCCGCGCGCGTCTCCCGCGAGCGCGTCGGGGCGGTGCGCGACCGCATCGCGCAGCTGGGGCGCGACGGTGCGCTCGCGGCGCTCCCGACGGACGCGTCCGAGATCGTCCGGCAGGTGCTCGATGTGTCGGCCGACGACCGGCTGGGCGTGCTCCTGATGAGCGAGGTCCGCATCCATGCGCTGCGCAATCCCGCCCTCGCGGCGGCGTACCTGGCGCAGGAGGAGGAGATGCGCCGCAGCGTCGCGCAGATCATCTCCGACATCGCGGCCACGCGCGCGCTGGAGTTCCGGGTTCCGGCGGACGATGCCGCCGCCCTGATGCTGACCGTGTGGGAGCACTCCGCCGTGCGGGCCGTCATGGCCGGCCACGATGATGCCGAGATGCGCCGACGGACGCACGAGGACCTCGCACGGGTCGCGCAGCTGCTGTTTCAGGCGCCCGCCGGCCCGCAGTCAAGTTAACCGAAATTCACATCTGGGGATACGATCGGGTCATGACCGCGCACCAGGAAGCCGCGCCGGTCGTCCGGCAGGGATCCCGGGTGTCGCGGCGGCGCGAGCTCGACGCGATGGACACGCGCGCGCTGCGCCGGGCCGTCAACTGGTTCCTGCTGGTGGGCGGCACCTCGAACGTCATCATGCAGCTGGCGATGCAGCCGGTCGGCTACGGCGTGATGCAGAGCAAGGTCACCGAGGGGAGCCTGTTCGGCAACCCGAAGCGGCGCGTGCGCACGACCCTGGGCTACATCGCGGTGGCGATGCTCGGCGGCGCCGACGAGCGAGCCGCGTACCGCCTGGCGACGAACCGCTCGCACGCCCGCGTGAAGTCCGAGCCCGGTGACACGGTGCCGTACAAGGCGTTCGACCCCGCGCTGCAGAAGTGGGTCGCCGCGTGTCTGTACATGGGCGCCGAATCGGCGTACACCCTGCAGAACGGACCGCTCGAGGGCGACTTCGCCGACGACTTCTACCGGCAGGGCATGGTGTTCGGCACGACGCTCCAGATGCCCGAAGACGCGTGGCCGGCGTCGCGCGAGGCGTTCGGGGAGTACTGGGACGAGACCCTCGACGACCTCGTGATCGACGATCCCGTGCGCGATTACCTGATGCGCATCGTGCGGCTCGAGTACCTCGGGCGGCGGATCCCGGCATGGCTGCTCCGCATCCGCCGGAGGACGGTCGCCGGGCACCTGCCGCCGGTGTTCCGCGACCTGATGGGCATGGCGTGGAGCGACGAGGATCAGCGCGCGCTCGACACGTCGAACCGGCGCATCAAGGCGGTGCAGAAGCTGGCGCCGCGGTGGCTGCGCGAGCTGCCGATCCGGCGTCGGCTGCGCGATGTCCGGCGTCGGCTCGCGCAGCGCGTTCCCCTGTTCTGAGCTCTCACCCGAGGGCGAGCAGCGCGTGGCAGCGCGCGATGCGCTCGCGCCACCACGCGGCGCGCCCGGGTGCGGAGGCGAACGCGTCGAGCAGGCGCGGGTCCGCCTCGACGCGCTGAGCGGGCACGCGGCCGGCGCGGGGGAGGAGAGCCGGCTCGGCGACGTCGGCGCCGAGCAGCGACGCCGTGCCCAGCCCGCAGTCGTACGGCAGGTCGGGGAGGGATGCCGCCAGCGCCGCGCCCATCGACAGGCCGACCGATGTGTCGAGGGCGCTCGAGACGACCGCCGGCAGCCCGGCCTCGGCGACGATGTCGAGCGCTCGCCGCACGCCGCCGAGCGGCTGGGCCTTGATCACGAGCAGGTCGGCCGCTCCCGCACGGGCCACGGCGAGTGGGTCGGAGGCCTTGCGCACGCTCTCGTCGGCGGCGATCGGGATGCCCATGTACTTCACCCGCCGCCGCAGTTCGGCGAGCTCGTCGATGCCGGCGCACGGCTGCTCGACGTACTCGAGGTCGAACTCGGCCAGGGCGTGCACCGCGTGCTCGGCCTCGTCGATGTTCCAGGCGCCGTTCGCGTCGATGCGCACGCGACCCTCGGGGCCCATGGCCTCGCGCACGGCGCGCACCCGCGCGACGTCGTCGGCGAGCGTCTGCCCGCGTTCTGCGACCTTGACCTTGGCCGTGCGGCATCCGTCGTAGCGGGCGAGGACACCGGGGACGGATGCCGCCGGCACGGCGGGGACCGTCGCGTTGACGACCACGAGATCGCGCACCGGCGCCGGCTGCGGCAGCCATCCGAAGTCGATCGCCGCCGCCAGCCAGGTCGCGGCCTCGGCATCGCCGTACTCGAGGAACGGCGAGAACTCCGTCCACCCCTCGGGACCCTCGAACAGCGCGGCCTCGCGCACGTCCACGCCGCGGAAGCGCACGGCGAGGGGGAGCGAGACGATGCGGGCCGAGGCCAGCAGGTCGTCGAGTGACGGGAGGGACGGCGTGCGATCGGTGCTCACGTCTCCATCATCGCGCGCGCGGCCGTCACACACTTGTGCCCTTGCCAATAGTGTGTGTCACACAGTACAGTGTTGGATATGAGCGACACAGAGGCCCGCGAGACGCACATGCAGGAGCTGCGGCGCGGCACCGTCGTGCTCGCGTGCCTGCGGCTGCTCGAGACGCCCGGTTACGGCTACGGCCTGCTCGAAGACCTCCAGGCGCGGGGCTTCGACACCGACGCGAACACGCTGTACCCCCTGCTGCGCCGGCTCGAGAAGCAGGGGCACCTCACGAGCGAGTGGAACACCGACGAGGCGCGGCCTCGCAAGTTCTACCGCACCAGCGCCGCCGGTGTGAGACTGGCGGACGTCCTCACCGACGAATTCGGCGCGATCGCGAGTGCGATCGACGCCCTTCCCCACGGGAGCTGACATGAGCGACACCACCCTGACCGAGCGCTACGTCGCCGCGGCGATGCGCACCGTGCCCGAGGCGCAGCGCGGCGACCTCGCCACCGAGCTGCGCGGGTCGATCGACGATCAGATCGACGCGCGCGTCGAGGCCGGCGAGGAGCGAGCGGATGCAGAGCGCGCCGTCCTCACCGACCTGGGCGATCCCGACAAGCTGGCCGCCGGCTACACCGGACGCCCGCTCCACCTGATCGGGCCGGCCTACTTCCTCGACTGGCTGCGACTGATCAAGCTGCTGCTGTGGATCGCGGTGCCCGCGGTCGCCTTCGCGCTCGCGCTCGCACAGGCGCTCGCCGGAGCGAGCTTCGGAGAGCTGGTCGGCGCGGTGATCGGTGCGGCGATCAGCGTCGCCGTCAACGTCCTGTTCTGGGTCACGCTCGTCTTCGCGATCATGGAGCGCCGGGGGGCCAAGACGTCCCTGGGCGGCTGGACGCTCGACGATCTGCCCGAGCCGCGCCAGCGCGGCGCCGGCGTCGGCGACGTCGTGGGGGCGTTCATCGGGCTGCTGGCGGCCGCCGCGGCGCTGATGTGGGATCACTTCATCGGCTTCGTGCCGGGGATGGACGTGTCGTTCTTCTCCGAGAGCCTGTGGCCGGTCGGCGTGACGTACGCGCTGCTGGTCCTGGCGCTCGACGCGATCCTGCTGATCGTGGTGCACGCGGCCCGCCGCTGGACCCCCGCCCTGGCGATCGCCAGCGCGCTGCTGACTCTCGCGCTGGCGGTGCCGGCGCTCCTGCTCCTCGTGAACGGGCAGCTGCTGAACCCGGAGTTCTTCCCGACCGTGCTCCCGGAGGGCGGGGAGGACGTGCAGGGGATCATCACCGTGATCATCGGGTTCGCGATCGCCGGCAGCGCGATCTGGGGCATCATCGACACCTTCCGCAAGGCCTTCGCGCGGCCGATCTGACCGGCGCCGGGGCGCACGGGGATCCCTAGGCTGGGAGCATGCTCCTGGACACCCCCGTGCGCCTCGGCGTGCAGCTGCATCCCCAGCACGTCACCTATCCGCAGATCCGCGACGCCGTCCTCCGCCTCGAGGACATGGGCGTGGACATCCTCTTCAACTGGGATCACTTCTTCCCGCTCTCGGGGGACCCCGAGGGCCTCCACTTCGAGGGATGGACGATGCTCGCCGCGTGGGCCGAGCAGACCGAGCGCGTCGAGTTCGGCGCCCTCGTCAACTGCAACAGCTACCGCAACCCCGATCTGCAGGCCGACATGGCCCGCACGATCGATCACATCTCGGCGAAGGGCGACGGCCCGGGACGCTTCATCTTCGGCACCGGATCGGGCTGGTTCGAGCGGGACTACGAGGAGTACGGCTACGAGTTCGGCACGGTCGGTTCGCGCCTGGACGACCTCGCCGCGGGCCTGAAGCGCATCGAGAAGCGCTGGGACGTGCTGAATCCGGAGCCCACGCGCGACATCCCGATCCTCATCGGGGGCGCGGGCGAGCAGAAGACCCTGCGCCTCGTCGCGCGGCACGCCGACATCTGGCACAGCTTCGTCCGCCCCGACGGGCTCGCCCACAAGCTCGACGTGATCGAGCGCTGGGCCGAGAAGGAGGAGCGCGACACGTCGGACCTCGTCGTCTCGAACGAGCTGCAGCGTCGCGGGGTCGAGACGGCGGACGCCCTGTACGACGGCGGCACGCGGCTGTTCACGCTCGGCTTCGACGGCCCCGACTACGACTTCGGCATCGTGCAGGGGTGGCTGGACTGGCGGGACGCCAAGAACGGCGGCTGACGTTATCCACAGGCCCGCGCGGTCATCCCGGTCTGTCGGACCCCGAGCCTATGCTGAGGCCATGAGTCCGGACCCGGTCATCAGCCACGGCGGCCCGGTGAGCGGCGGCAGGGCCGCTCACCCCAAGGACCACCGTTCCGCGATCGACGACATCCCGCTGCGCCCGCGTCGCGGGACCCCCGACCATCGGCGCTGGCTGTGGACGATGATCGTGATCGGCTGGCTCCCGCTCGTGGGCCTCGCGGTCGGCGTCGGCTCGATGAGCGCCTACGACGTGTACTTCTACACCGGCGACTCCGTCTTCAATCAGCTGGGGAGCGTGCTCGCCGTCCTTCAGATCCTTGTCGCGGTGGTCGCGTTCATCGCGCTCCTCGGACCCCGCACGCGCGTCACCGGCATCGCGACCCTGGTGCTGACGGCGGTCTTCAACAGCTGGACGATGGCGCTCCTGCCGCTGGTGTTCCTGGGAGGGCGCTGATGACCGCTCCGACGCAGCTGCCCCCGCCTGCGCAGGTCGCGCCCGAGGCCGAGGCGCCGCCCCGCTCGTCCGCCATGCGCGCGCGCACGCTGCTGGTGGCCGCGATCGTGATCGGCGTGCTGTCGCTGGTCGCCCTGGCCCTCGACCTGGGATGGGTCGTGGGCGCCGTCCTGTCGCTGGCCGCGCTCGCCGTGATCGTGGTGGGTCCCTTCATCGCGATGCGCCGTCGGTCGCTCGTCGTCGCACCGATCGCGATCGCGCTGGTGTCGCTGCTGAACCCGGTGATCCTCGGCGCCGTCGCCGCGCATGTGACGAACCTGGTCGGAGTCGTGTCGTTCCAGCGCGGGATCATCTTCTGGTACGACTACCCGGGCATCGACGGGTGGGACGCCCCCGATGAACTCGCGGTCGTCGACCCGGCCGCCCTCGCGGGCACGAGCCAGGACGCGACGCGCGGCGTCGTCGACGAGCTCTCGAGCGAGCTCGGCTGGAGCTGGACGGTCGACGGAGACATCGGCGGCGTGGCCTCGATCGCGAACGGCTTCGGCGGCCCCTCGGTGTTCTTCCGCGCCGATTCGGCGCGGTGGAGCACGCCGGACTTCGACGGGTCGCCCGAGCAGGCCGCTGTCCTGCTCGCCGCACTCGACGAAGCGGCCGCGCAGCTCGAGCTGACCGAGGTGACCGACACCGCGGGCGACGTCGCCGCGGGCGACGGTGAGCGTGTGTGGTCGGACGGCGTCGGCGGCGAACTGACGGTGACCGTCGACGGGTCCGATGTGGCCTTCTGGTACACCGGCGGCCCGTTCTCGACGGTCCCGACCGAGGAGTATCTGGCGCTGCTCGAGCCCTACGCGGGCCTCGAGCTTCCGGAGCCGATCACCGAGCCCGACCTGCCGTAGCCGGGGCGCCTGCCCGCCCCCCGCGGAGGCGCCCCGCCGCGCCCCCACGCATGCGCCGGCCCGCACCGGATCGCCGAGACCCGGGTTTCTCGCTGAGACGCGGCGCACACGGGCGTCGTCCCGGTCGGATCGCGGTGTCTCGGGCACGCGCGCCGCATGACGCGGCGACCCCCGCGGCATCCGATCGCACGTGCGCGGCAGGGTGCGGCAGCCGCCGCATCGATCGGTGGCGCGGATGCCGCGAGGTGCCGCGAATGTGGGGCTGGCGGTGCCAGGAGGGGCGCGGATGCCGCGAAGTGCCGCGAATGTGGGGCTGGCGGTGCCAGGAGGGCCGCGGATGCCGCGAGGTGCCGCCGATGCGGGGCTGGCGGTGCGAGAAGGGGCGCGGATGCCGCGAAGTGCCGCCGACAGGTGACCGGAGGACCGGCGGGGCGAAGCGCGCCGGCGCGCGCGGCTTCTAGCATCGGGGGATGCTGACCGCCGATGATGCGCTCCCGGCCGCGCCGCGGCGGGTGGCGGTCGCCGGCGTCGCGGGGGTCGGCAAGACCTCGTTCGCCGCGCGCATCGCGCCGACGATCGGCGGACCGCACGTCGACATCGACGGGCTGTTCCACGGTCCCGACTGGACGCGGCGCCCCGAGTTCCTCGACGACGTCGCCGCCTTCATCGCGGGCGAGCGCTGGGTGACCGAGTGGCAGTACGGTTCGGCGCGCCCGATGGTCGCGGCGCGGGCCGACACGCTCGTGTGGCTCGATCTGCCGTTCGCGACGGTCACCCTCCCGCGGGTGGTCGCGCGGACACTCCGGCGTCGGATCGCCGGTGAGGAGCTGTGGAACGGCAACACCGAGCCGCCGCTGCGGACGTTCTTCACCGACCCCGACCACATCGTGCGCTGGGCGGTCCGCAAGCGCCGCCAGTACCGCGACGAGGTGCCGCCGCTCGAGCAGACCCACCCGCACCTGACCGTGGTGCGCCTGCGCACACCCCGGCAGGTCGAGCAGTGGCTCGCGGGGCCGTTCGCCGAGGCGGTGCGCTCAGGCGACTGAGCTCAGCGGTACTCGGGGTTCGCCGCCTCGAACCCGTAGTGCTCGCCGTGATCCCACTCGCTGCGGACGTTGCCCCACGCGGGGAGGCCTCCGGCGTCCTTGAGCATGCGCGCCGTGTGGAGCAGGTTCCAGGTCATGAACGTGGTGTTGCGGTTGGTGAAGTCGCTCTCGGGGCCGCCGGACCCGGGATCGAGGTAGCTCGGGCCGGGGCCGATCGCGCCGATCCAGCCGGCGTCCGCGTTCGGCGGGACCATGAACCCGATGTGCTGGAGGCTGTACAGGATAGCCATCGAAGCGTGCTTGACGCCGTCCTCGTTGCCGGTGATGATCGCGCCGCCGGTCTTGCCGTAGTAGATGTACTGGCCACGGTCGTTCAGCAGGCCGCTCATCGAGTAGAGGCGCTCGATGAGCTTGCGTGTGATCGACGAGTTGTCGCCGAGCCACAGCGGGCCGCCGACCACCAGGATGTCGGCCGCGTCGATCAGCGGCCAGATCTCGTCCGGCCAGGCATCCGTCTTCCAGCCGTGCTCGCGCATGTCGGGGTAGACGCCGGTCGCGACGTCGTGGTCGACGAAGCGGATGCCGTCGACGTGCACGCCCTGCGCGCGCATGAGGTTCATGCTGTGGTCCATGAGGCCCTGCGTGTGGCTCAGCTCAGGACTGGGCTTCAGGGTGCAGTTGATGTAGACCGCCCGCAGGTCGGCGTACGAGGCGGGTGCATCGTCGAGTCCGCTCATGGCGCGACTCTACGCCCGGACCGCTCCGGCGGGGTCGGTCGCGCCATGACGAACCGGTGACAGCCGAGTGGGCTGCCCGGCCGCTCTGCACAGTCGGGTGCGGCCCCGCGCGGCGCGGGCGCCCGGGTCGGCGGGCGGGTCCGGAGTAGGGTCGACCGCGCGCCGGTGCGCACCTGGGCAGACGGCGCCGTCCGACGAGGAGGTCGCCGCCATGTCCACACCCGCCTCCGAGGAGCCGGCGACGTCCGGCGAGCGCGGGCTTCGCGGCTTCGTGCGCCGCAACCGGGACGAGCTGTGGCTCGAATTGATCGGCGGTGTCATCCTCGCCCTCGTTGTCGGCCTGGTGTTCTTCGCCATCGACCAGGCGAGCACCGATTCTCGGGAGTCGCACGCGGAGTCGCTGTCGAACTCGCTCTTCGTGCGCGAAGCGGTCATGGGCGGCAACGAGCTGCTGCCGTTCTCCGCCCTCAATCTCGAGGGCGCCCAGCTGAGCGGGCTCGGGCTCGCCGGAGCCGACTTCTCGGACGCGAACCTGCGGGACGCCGAACTCAAGCGCAGCGACCTGACCGGCGCGACGCTCGTCGAAGCCGACCTCACCGGAGCGGATCTCGCCGGTGCCGTGCTCGCCGATGCGGACCTGAGCGAGGCGCAGCTGGACGGCACGGAGGTCAGCGGCGTGGACTTCACCGGCGCCACGCTCGAGGAGGTCGACCTCTCCCAGGCGTTCTACGTCGCCGGTGAGCCTCCGGTGGGGCTCGACGACATCGACCTGCTGCGCGTGGCGGACGCGTCCGACACCGACGATTGAGCATGCGGCCGCGCCGCCGCGTGACACCGTGCGACGACACCCCGCGCGTAGGCTGATCGGGTGAGCGTTTCCGAGCTGTTCGACCCGAGCGAGTGGATGCCGGCACCCGGCGCCGAGGACTACACCGACATCACGGCGCACGTCTCGACGGACGGGCGCATCGCCCGCATCGCGTTCGACCGCCCCGAGGTGCGCAACGCCTTCCGGCCGCACTCCGTCGACGAGCTGTACCGCGCCCTCGACATCGCCCGGCAGGACCCGAAGATCGGCGTCGTGCTCCTCACCGGCAACGGGCCGAGTCCCAAGGACGGCGGATGGGCGTTCTGCTCCGGCGGCGATCAGCGCATCCGCGGCCGCGACGGCTACAAGTACTCCGAGGACGAGACCGCCGTCCACGATCCCGCCCGGGCCGGACGACTGCACATCCTCGAGGTGCAGCGGCTCATCCGCTTCATGCCCAAGGTCGTCATCGCCGTCGTCCCCGGATGGGCTGCCGGCGGCGGGCACTCGCTGCACGTCGTGTGCGACCTGTCCGTCGCGTCGGCCGAGCACGGCCGGTTCAAGCAGACGGATGCCGACGTCGGCTCGTTCGACGCCGGCTACGGCTCGGCGTACTTCGCGCGCCAGATCGGGCAGAAGTTCGCGCGCGAGGTCTTCTTCCTCGCCGAGGAGTACTCGGCGCAGCGCGCCTACGAGATGGGCGCCGTGAACCGCGTCGTCCCGCACGCCGACCTCGAGCGCGAGGCGATCGCGATGGCGCGCACGATCCTGACCAAGTCGCCGACCGCGATCCGCATGCTGAAGTTCGCGTTCAACGCGGTCGACGACGGGATGGTCGGCCAGCAGGTGTTCGCCGGCGAGGCGACGCGTCTGGCATACGGCACCGACGAGGCGGTCGAGGGACGCGACGCGTTCCTGCAGAAGCGCGACCCCGACTGGTCGCCGTATCCGTGGCACTTCTGAGCCCATGAGACTCGAACAGCTCACCGCCGACGATCCGCACGAGATCGCCCAGCGGCTGCGCGAGGCCCTCGACGGGCGCGGCCCGGCGCTGGGACTGGGCCTGATGACGACCCGTGCCGCAGAGGTCCCCGACGGCACCGCCGTCGTCGTCACGACATCGGGATCGACCGGGATCCCCAAGAGCGTCGTGCTCGGCGCCGATGCGCTCGTGGCGAGCGCACGCGCGACCGCGGCCCGCATGGGCGAGGGGGCATGGCTGCTGGCTCTTCCGGCCGGCTACGTCGCCGGTCTCCAGGTGCTGGTGCGCTCGATCCTGGCCGGGCGGGATGCGGCCGTGCTGGAAGGACCCTTCACGCCGGAGCGCTTCGCCGACACGGCGCTCATGATGGTGCGCGGCCCCCTCGGCGACGCCACGGCCACGTACACGTCGCTGGTGCCGGCACAGCTGACGCGCCTGCTCGACGCCGCCGAGCACGACACCGCGGTGCTGGCCGCCCTGCGCTCGTTCGAGCGGATCCTCGTCGGCGGGCAGGCCATGCCGCCGGCCACGCTCGAGCGCGCGCAGGATGCCGGCGTGCGGCTGCACCGCACGTACGGCTCCAGCGAGACCAGCGGCGGGTGCGTCTACGACGGCGTGCCGCTGGACGGCGTCAGCGTCGCGATCGTCGACGGCGAGGTGCGCATCGCCGGTCCCACGCTCGCCACGGGATACCTCGGCGACCCCGATCGGACCGAGGCGGCGTTCCCGCATGACGCGGACGGCACGCGTTGGTACCGCACCGGCGACGTCGGTATCTTCGAGCACGGCGTCCTCCGCGTGCGCGGGCGGCTCGACAACGTCATCGTCTCGGGTGGCATCAACGTCTCGCTCGACCGCGTCGAGCAGATCGTGCGGACCGTCCCCGGGCTCGGGGGATCGGTCGTCGTCGGCGTGGACGACGAGCGGTGGGGTGAGGCGTCGGTCATCGTCGCCGCGCGCGGCGAGGCGCTCCGCCGCCCCGAGGCGACGCAGCTCGAAGAGGCGCGGGCGGCCGTCGGCCGCGCCGTCGGCGCACACGCACGGCCGTCGCGGCTGATCCTCGTCGACGAGCTGGCGACGCTCCCCTCGGGCAAGCCCGACCGGGAGTCGATCCGGCGGGCGGTCGCGGCGCTGCACTGAGCCCGGAGCGCGACATCCTGTGCCGCGATCAGAGCCCGGCGCTCTAGGATGTGCACTCGTGGCAGGAACCTCGAGCAAGAAGCGCAAGAAGTCGGGCCCCGCACGGCACAAGCCCCGCGGCAACCCGCAGAAGGCGCAGCAGTCCCCGAACCCGCGGTCGGTCGAGCCGGCCACCTTCGCCGACTGGATCGGCGCCGCGCGGCTGCGAACGCTCCCGCTCGCGGTGACCCCCGTGCTCATCGGCACGGGCGCGGCGATGCTCGTCACCGACGAGCTCCACTGGGTGATCGCCCTGGCCTGCCTGGTCGTCGCGGTGGCGCTGCAGATCGGCGTGAACTACGCCAACGACTACAGCGACGGCGTGCGCGGCACCGACGACCACCGGGTGGGGCCCGCCCGCCTCACGGCCTCGCGCAAGGCGAAGCCCCGCACCGTGCTCATCGTGGCGTTCGCGTTCTTCGGTATAGCGGCCCTCGCGGGCCTGGCGATCACGATCCGCACCGAGCAGTGGTGGCTCATCGCCGTGGGCGCCGTGTGCATCGTCGCGGCCTGGTTCTACACCGGCGGCAAGCGGCCCTACGGGTACGCGGGACTCGGCGAGCTGTTCGTCTTCGTCTTCTTCGGGCTCGTCGCCACGCTCGGCACCACGTGGGTGCAGGCGCTGTCCCTTCCGCAGGAGGCGTGGTTCGGCGCCGTCGGCGCGGGGTTCATCGCGTGCGCCGTGCTGCTGGCGAACAACCTGCGCGACATCTCGCAGGACCGCGTGGCCGGCAAGCGCACGCTCACGGTGCTGATCGGCCGCACGGCGACGCGGTGGCTGTTCACGGTGCTGGTGCTGGCGGCGTTCGTCATCGCGGCATGGCTGGCGCTGTTCTACCCCATCGCGTGGCTCACGATGCTCGCGCTTCTCGCGGCGCTGCCGGCGATCCTGATCGTGTGGACCTATCGCGACCCGCGCGAGCTCGTGGTCGCGCTGGGGCTGACCTCGCTCACGTCGGTGGCGTACGGCGCGTTCCTGTTCTGGGCCTTCGTGGGCTGATCAGGCGTCGTCGCGGCGCTCGCCGTCGGATGCCGCGTCCGCCGGCGCTGCGGGCGTCGGGGCCGCATCCGCGGTGAGCGCGTCCGCCGCGGCGTCCTCGTCGACCTCGTCGCTGCGTGCCGCACGCGCGGCCTCGCGGCGCTCCGCCAGACCGGTGGTCACCTCGTCGAGGGGGCGGCGCAGGAACAGCATCGACAGGCTCAGACCGATGAGGGCGGCGAAGATCGCCGACAGCCAGTACAGCTCGCGTCCGATCGGCAGCAGCATCAGCAGGCCGAACGGCACGAGGAACGCCAGCAGCCGCAACGCGGAATAGACCAGGACAGGACGGGCTTTCACCACACCATCGTAATCTCCGCTCCGGCGACGGTTCGGTCACGACCGGAGCGCCGGGCCCCGCGCGTGCTTAGGATGGAGTCGTGGCACGAGCGCTTGTGATCGGTGCCCTGGTGGCCGCGGCCTTCTGGGTGTACTCCATCGTGGACTGCGCCGTTCAGCATCCCACCCGCCATCGCGGAGTCGGGAAGCCGGCGTGGATCGCGATCGTCGTCCTGCTTCCGGTGCTCGGCGGCATCCTGTGGTTCGTCGTGGGACGTGCCCGCGCGACGCAGATGCGTGCTCCGAAGGCGCCGGACGACGACCCCGAGTTCCTGGGCAGCATCGGCACGATCAGCGACCAGGACGAGCGCATCCGCCGCCTCGAGGAGGAGCTGGCCCAGCTCGACGCCGAGGACGACCTGCGTCCGGACGGCCCCGCGACCCCGCCGACGTCGTCGGCCGGGACCGGTGCGGCCGAGCCGCCGACGAGGTCCACCGACCCCGACGACGACAGCCGCGGTCAGCGCGGCGCACTCGGCTGAGCATGACGGGCCGGTCGCCGGCGGCCGACGCGGCCGCGGCACTGCTGCGCCGTCTGGTCGAGCAGGGCGTGCAGCACGTCGTGCTGAGCCCCGGCTCGCGGTCCCAGGCGCTGGCGGTCGTCGCCGCCGACCTCGAGCGACGCGGCGACATCGCGCTGCACGTGCGCGTCGACGAGCGGGTCGCGGGGTTCACCGCCCTCGGCATCGGACGGGAGAGCGGAATGCCCGCCGCCGTGATCTGCACCTCGGGGACGGCGGCCGCGAACCTGCTGCCCGCCGCACTCGAAGCGCATCACGCCGGCGTGCCGCTGATCCTGCTCACCGCCGACCGGCCGCCGGAGCTGCGCGGGGTCGGGGCGAACCAGACCACCCGGCAGCCGGGGATGTTCTCGGCCGCCGCGCGCTTCGAGACGGATCTGCCGGTCCCCGAGGACGTCGACCCGGACGGCGACGCCGACCAGACGGCGATGCTGCGCGACGTCGCCGACCAGGCGCTCGCCGCCGCGCTCGGCGCCGGACTGTGGTCGGCGGGCCCGGTCCATCTGAACCTGCCGTACCGCGAGCCGCTGAGCGGTCCGCTGCCGGAATGGATCGGCGTCGCGGCATCCGAGACGCGCGGCCGGCTCGGCACCCCTCCCGATCTGGCGGTCGCGGGCGACGCCGACGACGCCGACGAGCCGTTCGGCGATGCGTCGGGCGCGCTGTACCAGGGCGGAGGGGGGATCGGCGAGGCCGACGTCCCCCTCGCCCCCGCCGACGACCCGTTCGTGCTCGAGCGAGGCCCCCGGACGATCGTGATCGCCGGAGCGGACGCGGGAGCGGATGCCGAGACCCTCGCGCACCTGGGCGGCTGGCCGCTCGTCGCCGAGATCGTCAGCGGAGCCCGCTTCGGACGGCTCGTGATCCACGGCTATCGCGCGGCACTGACCGATCCGGAGCTCGGCGGCCGCGTCGAGCGTGCGGTCGTGTTCGGGCATCCGACGCTCAGCCGCGAGGCGGCGGCGCTGCTCGGCAGAAGGGACGTCGAGGTCGTCGCGGTGCGCGGGCCGGGGGAGCCCCTCAATCTCAACGGCGCGACCGTCGCGGTCGATGCGCTGGCGGTGGCGGCGGGTCCGCCCGATCGCGTGTGGCTCGGGGCGTGGCTCACCGCGTCGCGGGCGGCCGCGGTCGATCTGTCGCCGCCCGCTCCCGATGCGGCCGGACTCGCGTCGACCGTTCCCGAGCAGCGGCTCGGGGCCATCGCGTCCGAGATGGCGGCGATCCGCGCGGAGCTCGACCGGCAGACCCTCGTCGATGCCGTATGGCGGGCGACGTGGCCGCACGACCGGCTCGTGTTCGGATCGTCGCGGCTCGTGCGCGTCGCCGACGCGGTGCTGCCGGGCAAGAAGGTCCCGGTCCATGCCAACCGCGGTCTCGCGGGCATCGACGGCACGATCGCGACGGCGACGGGCATCGCGCTCGCCAGCCAGGCGGCGGGCACCCCGGGCGTGACGCGCGTGCTCCTGGGCGACCTGGCCGCAGCCCATGACGCGGGAGCGCTCGCGCTGCCCCCGGGCGAGGACGAGCCGCGCCTTCAGGTGATCGTGGGCAACGACGGCGGCGGGACCATCTTCGACACCCTCGAGGTCGCGCAGACCGCGGGCGCCGACGTGATCGACCGCGTGCTGTACACGCCCCAGCGGATCGACTTCGCCCAGCTCGCGGCCGCCTACGGGTGCGAGTACCACCGCGCGACGACGAGGTCGGCCCTCGACCAGCTGCTGACGTCGCCGGTCGCCGGCCGTCAGCTGATCGAGGTGCCGCTCGAGCGCTGACACGTCGCGCGCCGCGGCGCAACCCTCTGCCTCCCGATCGGCCCGTCACGCCAGGATGGCTCCATGACCGCCAAGAGCCACAAGAACTGGACCGACGACGTCGCCGACCTGCTGCGCGTGCGCGACGGCTTCGTGCTGTCGGGTGTGGACCCGCGCTCGACACCGGGGTACGACGGGGACAAGGACGACGGAAAGGACGACCTGTCTTCGGGCGCCGCGGACTTCGAGGACTACCAGGAGCGCCTGTTCGCCGCGAGCCAGTCCGAGACGACGAGCGGATCCGTGCTGCTGGTGCTGCAGGCGATGGACTCCGCCGGCAAGGGCGGGATCGTCCGCCACGTCGTCGGGGCCGGCAACCCGCAGGGCGTGGACGTCACCGCGTTCAAGAAGCCCACTGAGGAGGAGCTCGAGCACGACTTCCTGTGGCGCATCGCCAAGCACCGCCCCGGGCCGGGCCGGATCGCGGTGTTCGACCGCTCCCACTACGAGGACGTGCTCGTGGCGAAGGTGCGCGAGCTCGCCGGTCCCGACGAGATCGAGCGCCGGTACGACGCGATCAACGAGTTCGAGAAGACCCTCTTCGAGGCGGGTACCCGCATCGTCAAGGTCATGCTCCACATCTCGTACGAGGAGCAGCGGGACCGGCTGATGGCACGCCTGGACCGCGGCGAGAAGCAGTGGAAGTTCACTCCGGGCGACGTCGACGAGCGCGTGCTGTGGCCGCACTACATGTCGGCGTACCAGACCGTCTTCGACCGCACCTCGACGCTCTACGCGCCGTGGCACGTCGTGCCCGCCGACCGCAAGTGGTACGCGCGCCTGGCCGTCCAGAATCTCCTGCTGCAGGCGCTGGACGACATCGACCCGCAATGGCCCGACGCCGACTACGACATCGCCCGGGAGAAGGCGCGGCTCGCGGCATCCTGAGCCGCGCGGCGGCGGACCTCGCGCGCTACGCGAGGGCGTCGATGATCGGGCGGAACTTCACGCGGGTTTCGACCAGCTCCGACTCGGGGTCGCTCCCGGCGACGATCCCGGCGCCCGCGAACGCCGAGACACGGATCCGGTCGGCGTCCTTGGCGTCGCCCCGGGGGTCGACGTCGATCTGCGCGCAGCGCAGCGCGATCGCCCACTCGCCGTCGCCCGCGGCGTCGATCCAGCCCACAGGCCCCGCGTAGCGCCCGCGGTCGAACGGCTCGAGGCGGCGGATGACGCCGAGCGCGGCATCCGTCGGCGTCCCCGCGACGGCGGCGGTCGGATGCAGCGCCTCGACGAGGTCGAGAGCGCTCGTTCCCGGTGCCACGTCGGCGGCGACATCGGTGGCGAGGTGCCACACGTTGGGGAGTTTGAGCGCGAACGGCTGCTCGCCGGCCGACAGGGCGCTGGTGTGCGGGCGCAGCGACGCGAGCACGCTCTGCACCGCGTACTGGTGCTCGTCGAGATCCTTCGCCGACGTCGACAGCGCGATGGCGGCCTCGGCATCGGCGTCGGGGTCGGCGCCGCGCGGTGTCGTGCCGGCGAGCACGCGCGCCGCCGCGATGCCGTCCGACACGGTGACGAGCGTCTCGGGACTCGCGCCGATCAGTCCGTCGACGGCGAACGCCCACGTGTCGGGATAGCCGTCCGCGAGAGCCCGGGCCAGGCGTCGCAGGTCCGCACCGGCGGGGATCGTGCCCTCCAGATCGCGGGCGATCACCACCTTGCTGACCTCGCCGTCGGCGAGCGTCCCGAGCGCGCCGCGCACCGCATCCTGATAGCCCGCCGGGTCGAGGGCTCCCGGGCCGATCGTCGCGGACCAGTACGGGCCGAACGCGGCGGGTTCCAGGACCGCGTCGGTCGGCTCCTCATCGACGCCGATGCGGGTCATCCAGAACCGGTCGCCGTGCCGGCCGATGACGGTCTCGGGGACGATCAGGCGGCTCGATGCGCGGGAGCGCTCGTCGAACGCGAAGGAGCCGAACGCGACCAGTCCGGTCCCCGGGAGCCCCACCGGGTCGTCGATCTCGGCCTCGCGCGAGAACAGGCGCCACGCATCGGCAGGAGACGGCGAGGGGGAACCGGGGGGCGGCGACCACACGTCGCGGCCGCCGAAGCCCAGGCGGAGCGCTTCGCCGATGCCGATCATGCCGTCGCCGCGTCGCAGCCACACCATCGGCGAACCGGGCGATGCGTAGGCGAGCAGCTCCTCGACGGGATCGATCTCCCGGGTGCGTGCCACCAGCCGTGGAGGTCGCGGAGAAGCCGGGTCATGCACGTCACCAGCCTAGACTCGCCGCGCCGGGGCCCGGCCCGGTGCATCGGCACCTCCGGGGCGCAATAGGCTCGGAGGATGAGCGAACCCGACGCCGATGTGCGCCCCGAGCCGGGCACGCGCCTGCTCTTCCGCTGGCGCAAGTTCGACGGCGGCCCGCACTGGATCCATGAGTGCGTGTATCTCGGGACGGACGACTGGGGCGACTGGTTCGGTCAGCTGCCCGGCTGGCACAGCTCGCGGCCCGGACGCGACTTCGTGCCGCAGCATCCGAACGTCACGCTCATCCCGCCCACCGGCGACTACGCGTTCACGCACAACGCCGCCCCGCACCGGACGCGCGTCTACATCGACATCGCGTGGGACGTGCGCTGGCGCGACGGCGCGCCCACCGGCATCGACATGGACCTCGACGTCGTCGACCGCGCCGAGACCGGCGTGTACATCGACGACCGCGACGAGTGGGACGAGCACCGGGTCGCCTACGGCTACCCGCCCGAGCTCGTCGAGAAGCTCGAGGCGCTCGCCGAGGACCTCGAGCGGCGGGTGCGCGCGCACGAGGCGCCCTTCGATCTCGTCGCGGCCGACGAATGGCTCGACCGCCTTGCGGCCCTGGGGCTGGGCCCCTCGCACCACTGATCGCTACACGACCGGCTCGGCCTCCCGCGCTCGCGGCGCGCGCGGCACGTTCTGCTCGCAGTCCGGGCAGCCGCTCGGAGCCGAGCGCGGATGCGGCGCGCCGCGGTCGGCGGACGCGAGCGCGTCCACGAACGTGCGCGTGATCGGCAGCCCGGTGCGCTCCTCGATGAACAGCCACTGCCCCGAGGGGTTGATCTCGAAGAACACGTGCTCGCCGTCGGGGCGCACGCGGAAGTCGATCGCGCCGTACACGAGCCCCAGCCGCCGCATGAGCCGGATGACCCCGCGCCGGACCTTCTCGGGCAGCTCGTACGGCTCCATCGGGACCGTGGCGAGCTCCATCCGGTAGTCGGTGTTGTAGGCGGTGCGGGCGGAGTGGATCTTGGCCGCATGCACGACATCGCCCACGACGGTCACGCGCAGGTCGACGTCTCCGTCGACGTACTCCTGGAAGATCACGGGCGCGACCTGCACGAGGTCCAGCCGGTCGTGCTCGTCGTCGCGGAGCACGCGGGTCTCGCGCCACGCGCCCTCGAGGGCGAGGAACGACTTGTAGACCGTCGGGCGCCCGCCCTGGCCTTCCAGGAACCCGCGCGCCGCCTCCGGGTCGTTCGTCATCAGCGTGCGCGGGGTCGTCAGGCCCGCGCGGCGCGCCTCCCGCAGCTGGTACGGCTTGTGAGCGGCGCGCGCATCCCGCGTGGGGTCGTTGATCCACGACACCTTCAGCAGCGCGCGGAGCCCCTCGAGCCCCTCGGCCGCCTCGTTGTACGCGAACGTGCGCGCCTCCGCATCCGTCAGCTCCGGATGCAGCGTGAACGCCTGCGCGCGACGCCACCACGCGGCGGTGCACGCGTTGAGGTCGTGCACCGTCCCGCCGAGGCGCAGCCGCAGGTCCGGCTGCGCCCCGGCGTCGTCGTACGAGATGGCGATGGCCGTCTCGACCGGGTAGCGGGCGGTGTCGAGCACCACGACCTCGTGGCCGCGGCTCTCGAGCTCGCTGCGCACCGGCGCGAGATGGTCGTCGCCGTCGTGCGATTCGATGAGGATCATCGGCTCAGACGCCCTGCCCGTCGTCCAGCAGCCCGGCGAGTGTGACCGCGGCGGCCGACAGCGCGTCCGCCGCCGCCTGCGCCGCCTCGGCCGCGGCGAGCAGCTGCCCGACCGGGTCGTCCTCGGCTCCCGCGGCCTCGTAGCCGCCCGCCGCCTCGGCGTGATGCGGCGTCGAGAGGATGAACGGCAGCAGTTCGTTGACGTCGAAGCCGGGCCGCTGCGGCCGCGGGATGTCGCCGATGCGCTTGCCGACGGTGATGTCGCGCACCGACTTGGGCACCGTCACGACGTTGTCGTCGCGGACCTTCTTGACCCCGCCGAGGTTGTCGTCGCGCAGCTTCTTGGGCTGGACCACGATGTTGTCGTCCCGGATCTTCTTGGGCTGGACCACGATGTTGTCGTCGCGCAGCTTCTTGACCCCGCCGAGGTTGTCGTCGCGCAACTTCTTGGGCTGGACCACGACGTTGTCGTCGCGGACCTTCTTGACCCCGCCGATGTTGATGTCGCGGATGTGCTTGGGCAGAACGGGCCCCGTGGGGTAGATCTGCTGGATCGCCGCGATGTCGCCGGCCGACAGCCCATTGCGCTGGCCGATCGTGACGCCCGGCTGCGTGGGCACGATGGTCGGCTGGCCATTGGTCGAGAACGCCGTGGCCGGGTAGTGCATGATCGAGCCGTAGTCGTACGCTCCGACGTCGTCGCCGTCGCTGATGTGCTGGTCGAAGTTGTGGACCTTCGACGGATCGATGTTGGCCCAGTTGATCGTGACGAACGTGTCGCGGTCCTCGCGGCTCTGCTCGTGCCAGAGCCCGACGGCGTGGCCGATCTCGTGGATGGCGTTGCCGGTCGAGCAGCTCGACCCGAGCGAGATGTCCTGCCGCCCGCCGACCATGCCGACCGACGAGAAGCATCCGCTCCCGGCGAAGAACCGGACGTAGTTGGGGAACTGTCCCGCGTTCGCGCTCGTGCGCTGCACGAAGCTGACCGGCGTATTGGTCTCCCAGTGCGCGATCGCGTCGGTGACGCGGTTCTGGTTCGGCATCGCCGGGTCGATCTCGTAGGGCACGGTGGCGTTGGGCCATCGCATGGATGCCGGCATCACGACGACGCCGAACGCGACGTCGCGAACACCCCGTGGGGCCTGCATGTCGGCCGCGCGGCCGAGCACGATATCGCCTTCGAAGATGGCGAGCTCGTCGACTTCGGCGTACGTGAGCTCCTTTCCGGCGAACGTCGAGCCGTTGAGCATCGTCGTGCCGACGGTGTCGCTCGTGAGCTCCTCGGGCACTTCCGGCGGCTTCGAGCCGCTGCCCTTCTTGGGAGTAGCCATGGTCGTCCCTTCCTCCATAGCGGGGCGGACTCAGAGGCGGACCGCCCTCCTGATCACAGAGTGCTCCCGGTCCCGACCAGATACAACCGGTGCGGCCGCAACGGGGGTACGGTGTGGTCATGGAGAGGCTCCACGCGATCCTGGAGTTCCCGGCGACGGGGGCACGGCGTCGTCTCGCCGCCGTCCGCGTGCGGGTCGAGGACACCTCGCGGGCGGATGCCGCGGCGGACGTCGTCGCCGAGAAGACGCTGACCGACGTCGAGGTCCCGGCGGAGGGCGGCGCCGTCGAGGTGGACCTGGACTATCCCACCCCGGGACCGGGCTCGCGCTTCACCGTCCGAGCCCACGGGAGCGCGTCGGGTTCCGCCGATTTCGCGACCGGGGACTTCCTGACCACGCGCGCCGTTCCGGCGGCGGCCGACGTCCGGGTGCCGCTTCAGGCGATCTGAGCGCGCCGTAGACTCGACGCGTGAGTTCCCCCGAGCCTCAGCCGAACCGCGCCGATCTGGGCAAGGACCCCGCCGCCGTCAGCGGCATGTTCGACGAGGTCGCCGAAGGCTACGACCGCACGAACACCGTGCTGAGCATGGGCAACGACCGGCTGTGGCGCGTCGCGACCACGCGTGCCGTCGATCCGCGGCCGGGCCAGCGCATCCTCGACCTCGCGGCGGGCACGGGCGCCTCCAGCGTGTCGCTCGCCCGCAGCGGCGCGGAGGTCGTCGCGGCGGACTTCTCGCAGGGCATGATCCGCGAGGGCCGGCGCCGGCACGGCGACATCCCGAACCTGTCGTTCGTCCAGGCGGACGCCACCGCCCTGCCGTTCGCCGACGACGAGTTCGACACCGTGACGATGTCGTTCGGGCTGCGCAACGTCATCGACCCCCGCAAGGCGCTGCGCGAGCTGCTTCGGGTCACCAAGCCGGGCGGCCGGATCGTGGTGTGCGAGTTCTCCCACCCGCCGTCGCCCGCCTTCAACGGCCTGTACCGCTTCTACAACGACCGCGTGCTGCCCGCGGTGGCGCGAGCGGTGAGCTCGAACGCCGAGGCGTACGACTACCTCAACGAGTCGATCAAGGACTGGCCCGACCAGCGGAAGCTGGCGGAGTGGATCCGCGAGGCGGGCTGGATCGGCGTCGCCCACCGCAACCTCACCTGGGGGATCGTGGCGCTGCACCGGGCGACCAAGCCGCCCGCCGCGTGACCCGCGGGAGGACCCCGGCGCGGGTCGCCGGTAGGCTGGGACGGTGACTCCCTCAGCCTCGGCCTCAGGCTCGCGTCTGGCGAGCAAGCTGGGCCTCACCGACCGCGTGTTCGCCGGTCCGCGGTCGCGGCGACTGCTCAAGACGGTCGAAGAGGGAATGGCCCAGGTCGACCGGGCGCTCGAGCTCGAACTGCGGGTCGCCGACTCGCTCGCCGACGCGACGAGCCGGTACCTGTACGACGCCGGAGGCAAGCGTGTGCGGCCGATGCTCACCCTGCTGGCCGCGCAGCTCGGCGACGGTGCGACCGACGGCGTCGTCGACGCCGCCGCGGCGCTCGAGATGACCCACCTGGGCTCGCTGTATCACGACGACGTGATGGACGCGGCCGACAAGCGGCGGGGCGTCCCCAGCGCCCACGAGGTGTGGGGCAACAACATCGCGATCCTCACCGGCGATCTGCTGTTCTCGCGCGCCAGCCAGCTCATGGCCCGCAACGGCGAGCGAGCCATTCAGCTGCAGGCCGACACGTTCGAGCGGCTCGTGCTCGGACAGATGCATGAGACGGTCGGACCGCAGGAGGGCGACGACCCGGTCGCGTTCTCGCTGCAGGTCCTGTCCGACAAGACGGGCTCGCTGATCGCCGCGGCCGCGCAGTCCGGCGTCATCTTCTCGAACGCACCGGAGGAGTTCGCCGAGCCGCTGGCGACGTTCGGCGAGAAGGCCGGCGTCGCCTTCCAGCTGCTCGACGACGTCATCGACCTGTCGGCCGACCCGGACGAGACCGGCAAGGTGCCGGGCACGGATCTGCGCGCGGGCGTCCCGACGATGCCGTACCTCCTTCTCGGGCGACGCACGGATGCGGCCTCCCGCGACCTGCATGCCCGCATCGACGACGGCGTGGCCCGCATCCCCGACGGAGCCGATCCCGGCATCCTCGACGGGCCTCTGGGCGAGCTGCGCGACCACGATGCCACCGAAGAGACCCTCGAGCTGGCACATTCGTGGTCGGCCGCGGCCGTCGACGCGCTGACCCCCCTGCCGGACGGGCCGGTCCGCGACGCGCTCACCCGCTTCGCCCAGGCCGTCTCCGACCGCTCCAGCTAGCCTGCGGCCGCCTCCGCACGGCACCCCGCCCGTCGCTCGGCTGCGACCGGGCCGCACGAAAGGATCACCATGACCAAGCTCCGGCTGGCCATCGTCGGCGCAGGACCGGCGGGCATCTATGCCGCCGACATCCTTCTGAAGGCCGAGCGCAAGTTCGACGTCTCCATCGACCTCTTCGAGCAGCTCCCCGCCCCGTACGGCCTCGTCCGCTACGGCGTGGCGCCCGACCACCCGCGCATCAAGGGGATCATCACGGCCCTGCGCGAGGTGCTCGACCGCGGCGACATCCGCATCTTCGGCAACGTCCGCTTCGGCGAGGACATCACGATCGAGGACCTCAAGCGCCACTACAACGCGGTGATCTTCGCGACCGGAGCCATCCGCGACGCGGGCCTGAACATCCCCGGCATCGACGCGGAGGGCTCGTACGGCGCCGCAGACTTCGTCAGCTGGTTCGACGGCCACCCCGACGTCCCGCGCGAGTGGCCGCTGGACGCGCAGTCGGTCGCCGTCATCGGCAACGGCAACGTCGCCCTCGACATCTCGCGCATGCTCGCCAAGCACGCCGAGGACCTGCTGCCGACCGAGATCCCCGACAACGTCCACGCGGGCCTGGCGGCCTCGAAGGTGACCGACGTCCACGTGTTCGGCCGTCGCGGGCCGGCGCAGGTGAAGTTCACGCCGCTCGAACTGCGCGAGCTCGGCGAGCTGCGCGACGTCGACATGGTCGTCTACGACGAGGACTTCGACTACGACGAGGCCTCCCGCGACGCCATCGCCAGCAACAAGCAGGTCATGGTCATCGACCGGGTGCTGCAGAAGTGGCGGGGGCGCGACTCGGCGAACAACGCCGGCGGCACGGCATCCCGTCGTCTCCACCTGCACTTCTACGCCAAGCCCCTCGAGGTGCTCACAGGCGCCGACGGCCGGGTTCGCTCGCTGCGCTGGGAGCGCACGCGTCCCGACGGCGAAGGCGGCGTCGTCGGCACCGGCGAGATCCGCGAGCTCGAGATCCAGGCGCTGTACCGCGCCGTCGGGTACTTCGGCTCGCCGATGCCGGGTGTGCCGTTCGACGAGCACCACGGCGTGATCCCCAACCGCGAGGGTCAGGTGCTGCGCCCCGAGTCCAACGAGCGCGTCCCCGGCATGTTCGCGACCGGCTGGATCAAGCGCGGCCCGGTGGGCCTGATCGGGCACACGAAGTCCGACGCGATGGAGACCATCCGCCACGTCATCAACAGCCAGGGCTCGTGGTGGCACCCGGCGGATCCGTCCGAGGGGGCGATCCCGGCGCTGCTGGCCGAGCGCGGCGTGAAGTGGACCGACCTCGAGGGCTGGCACCGCCTCGACGAGCACGAGATCGCCCTGGGCGCGCCGCAGGAGCGTGCGCGCGTCAAGGTCGTCCCGCGCGACGAGATGGTCGCGATCTCGCGCGGCGAGTAGGGTCGAGCCGGCTCAGCGGCGGCGGGCGGCGGCGAGCCCGGCGAGCCCGACGGTCAGGGCGATCGTGGAGCACGCGAGCATGACGACCACCATCGGCGTCGCCGTGTCCTCGCCCCACAGGCCCACGAGCGGAGAGACGAGCGCGCCGACGGCGAACTGGCCGGCGCCGAAGAGGGCGGCGCCGGAGCCCCGTGCGTGGCTGGCGCGCGCCAGGGCGAGGGCCGACGCGTTCGACATGGTGAGTCCGACGCCGCCCGACAGCACGAACGCCGTCGCGATGAACGTCGCCGGCACCAGGGTGTCGGTGGCGCTGAGCGTCGCGAACGAGATCCCGGCGAGCAGAGCCAGCACGAAGCCCGCGACCAGCATGCGGTCGGGGCCGACGCGCACCGCGACACGGGCGTTGATGACGTTGACGACGACGAAGGCCGCCGCCCCGGCGGCGAAGCCGAGCGAGTACTCCACCGGGGTCATCCCCACCACGACCTGGCCGACGAACGGCGACGCGGCGATGTAGGCCATGAGGGCTCCGAACCCGATCGCGAACGACGCCGACAGGAGCGTGAACGGCAGGTCCCGGACGAGCACCCCGAAGCGTGAGAGCATCGCGGCCGCTCCGCCGCCGTGGCGCTCCTCCGCCGGGAGCGACTCGGGGATCGCGATCCAGGCGAGGGCGAGCATCATCACGGCCACGACCGCGATGAACGCGAGCACGCCGCGCCACCCCCACAGCGAGCTGATCACGCCGCCGATCGGAGGAGCGATGAGCGGACCGATCGCGACGACGGATGCGATGAGGCTGAGGGCGCGGACCGCGGTGGTCCCCTCGCTCAGGTCCGCGGCGATCGCGCGGCTGACGACCACGCCGGCGGCGCCGCTGAAGCCCTGGAGGAGCCGCAGGGCGACGAAGACCTCGATGCCGGGGCTGAACACCATCGTGACGCTGGCCAGGGTGAAGACGGCGAGGGCGGCGAGCATGACCCGCCGTCGGCCGAGCCGATCCGACACCGGGCCGAGCGTCAGCTGGCCGGCCCCGATGCCGATCAGGAACGCGGTGAGGGTGAGCTGCACCCCCGAGGGGTCCACCGCCAGGTCGGCGGAGATGTCGGTGAACGACGCCAGGTAGGTGTCGGTCGCGAGCACCGGCACAGCCGCGAGGAACCCGAGCGCGGCGAGGAGTCCGCGTGTCATGCGTGGGGTGCCGGGCATCGCAGTCCAGTATCGTCGATCCCTCGCCCGGGAGGGCAGACAGCCTCGCTAGGCTGACCGCATGGCCGGCGACTGGACGCCCGACATCCTCGGCGACGGGTTCGAGCAGCGGACCCTCGCCCTCGAGGACGACGACCAGGGCCCCGTCGTCGCGACGCTCGTGCGCAGCATCCCGTCGTGGTTCGAATCGCTCGGACGTCCGCTGGCCGACGTCGACGTGCTCTACGTGCACGGGTGGAGCGACTACTTCTTCCAGGTCGAGCTCGCCGCATTCTGGACCGGGCTCGGCGCCCGCTTCCACGCCCTGGACCTTCGCCGGTACGGACGGAGCCTGCGCGATGGCCAGACCCCGGGGTACGTGTCGTCGCTGGACCTGTACGACCAGGACATCGAAGCGGCGCTCGCGGCCATCGGGCACGCGGCGGATGCCGTGCCCAAGCGCCGCCTCGTGCTGCTGGGGCATTCCACCGGGGGCCTCACGCTGACGCTGTGGGCGGCGCGTCACCCGGGCCGGGCCAGTGCGCTGATCCTCAACAGTCCCTGGCTCGAACTGCAGGTGGGGGCGATGGCGCGCCAGACGATCGAGCCCATCGTGGGCATCCGCGCGCGGCTGGACCCGCTGGGGGCGCATCCGCTCGTCGACTACGGCTTCTACACGCGGGCCCAGCGCGAACTCGGAACGCTGCCGGCCGGCCAGGAGCGGCTCGCGTGGCGACCGGAGCTGGGGTTCCCGACGCATCCGGGCTGGCTCTCCGCGGTGCTGGAGGGCCACCGGAGGATCGCCGAGGGCGTGGATGTCGGCTGCCCCGCGCTCGTGCTGCTGTCGACGCGCACGACCGTGCCGTTCGCATGGGCGCCCGAGATGACCGCGAGCGACTCGGTCCTCGTCGTCGACGACATCGCCCGCAGCGCCACGCGCATCGGCAGGCTCATCACGATCGCGCGGATCGACGCAGCGGTGCACGACGTGTTCCTGTCGGCGCCCGAGCCGCGGCAGGAGGCGTACCGGGTGATGCGGGAGTGGGTGCGCGGCATCCGATTGTGATCTGCCGTTCACATAACGGCGCCTCTCGCGCCCTAGGGTGAACGGCATGAAGCGCGACCACTGGCTGCGGGTCAACGACGCCCTGGATCCCGAGACCGACTTCGTCGAGATCTACCGGAACCTCGTGATGCACGAGTTCCCGTGGGACATGAACCAGTCGCTGAGCTTCGCGCTGTTCCGGACATATGCCGTTCCCGGCATCGGGCGTCTCCTCGACGAGACGGGGGAGTTCACGCAGCGCACGCAGAAGCGCTACGACGACACCGCGCTGCTGCTCGAGGTGCCCACGCGCCTCGGGTTCGCCGACCCCGAGGCGCGAGCGGCCGTCCGGCGCATCAACCAGATGCACCGCGC
The DNA here is from genome assembly GCF_014208045.1 of Microbacterium thalassium. Taxonomy (NCBI): domain Bacteria; kingdom Bacillati; phylum Actinomycetota; class Actinomycetes; order Micrococcales; family Microbacteriaceae; genus Microbacterium; species Microbacterium thalassium. The sequence continues at coordinate 3,508,325 of NZ_JACHML010000001.1, read as the reverse complement.
CTACGACATCCCCGACCACGAGTTCCGGTACGTCCTGTCGACGTTCGTCGTGGTGCCGAAGCGCTGGGTGGACGAGTACGGCAAGCGTCCCTTCACCGACGGCGAGCTCGCGGCATCCGTGAACTACTACCGCACGCTCGGCAAGCACATGAACATCCCCGACATCCCCGAGACGTACGAGGGGTTCGCCGAGCTGATGGACGCCTACGAGGCCGAGCACTTCGCGTTCGACGAGGGCGGCCGCCGCGTCGCCGACGCGACGCTGGCGCTGATGCTGACCTTCCGGCGTGCGCCGAAGAAGCCGATGGAGGCGTTCAGCCGTGCGCTGATGGACGATGCGCTGCTCGAGGCGTTCGGCTACGACAAGCCGTCACGCGCGGTCGTGGCGGTGTCGCGGTCCGCGGTGCGCCTGCGGGGCCGCATCGACGGTCTGCGGGGGCCGAAGCCCGGCGCCACGCGGGTGGAGGATCTGCCCTGGATCCGCTCGTACCCGAACGGCTACCGCGTCGAAGAGCTGGGGACGTTCCCCGCCGGATGCCCGGTGCCGCACGACCGCGGCTGACTAGCGCTCGTCCGCGGCTCCGCGCTGGACGAGTTCCCGTCCCGCGCCGGCGAACTGCCTCAGTGTGGCGTCGGGGAGGAAGGCCCGGGTCAGACCCGCGCCGATGCGCGGCAGGTCGGCCTCGTCCCGGAAGAGCAGGTGCATGGTCTCGTAGCGGGGGTGGAACTTCTCCTTGAAGCGGTGCAGTGAGCGGAACCCGTAGACCGGTTCCAGGGCGTCGGCGAGCTTGTCGCTGAGGTCGGCGATGATGCGGGCATCCGGCGGATACTCGTGGGCGAGCGGAGCGCCCGAGAGGGAGAGGATCTCCGCGCCCTCGTCGCGGAAGTGCGCCGCCGACATACCGATGAGGTACTCCATGACGGGCGGGAATCCGCCGTCCCGCCGGCGCATGAGGTCGAGCGTCCAACCGCGCACGCTCCCCTCGCCGTACACCGGCAGCCACGAGAGGAACCCGTCGACGTCGCCGTTCGGCGCGATCGCGAGAGCCACCCGCACCTCGGGGTCCTCGGCCTGTTCGAGCGAGCCGAGGGTGAAGCCCATCTCGGGCAGGCCCTTGTCGCCGACCCACATCGCCGAGATGGCGTGCAGCTGCGCCCGCACGCCCCAGGGCTCGTCGCGCAGACGGGTCATGCGGAAGGTCATCTCCTCGCGCCCGGCGCGGTTCATCGACGTGCGGATCGACGCCCAGCGCTTGCCGGTGTACGCCAGGCCGGGCAGATCCACGATCGTGTCGTCCGCGACGACGAGGCTGCGCCACGTGGGCGGTACGGCGGCGCGGGTCGCGTCGCTCGCGCTGAAGAAGCACGGGGTGAGACCCGCCTGCTCCGCCATGCGGACGAACTCCGTGACGGATTCTGCGCGCCCCTCGTCCGGTCCGAGCGGGTCGGCGAGCGCGATGGCGACGCCCGCCCGGCGCTGGTAGGCGACGATCCCGCTGGAGGTGCGCGCGTAGTCCATGCCGTCCCACGTCGTCATCCACGAGAGCGTCCCTCCGCCGTGGGCGCGAAGGAGGTCCCTCGCGTCGTCCGTCGTCGGCGGCGCGACGTTCGAGAGCGTGCGATGGCGACGTGAGGGGAACGCGGCTCGCACGCGGATGAGATAGATCAGCAGACCCAGCGCGAGGCCGGCGGTGGCGAGCTCGAGAGCGAAGCTGTCGTCGAAGAGCGTGCTGAGGGTGAACACTCCTACGGCCGCGAGCAGCGCCGACAGCGCGGCCGCGAGCAGGACATTCAGTCCCAGCAGGATGACGGCGATCACCCAGGCCCATCGCCGAGCGCGCCGGAGACCGTCGGCGATGAGGGCGACGATGACCAGGTCGATCGCCGTCGTCCACAGCGGACTCGCCAGAGGCTCGGACGTGCCGAAGGGCCCATCGGTCGGAACGAACGCGAAGATGACGTCCACCGCGGCGAAGGCCAGCAATCCGACGAAGGCGATCAGCCGCTGCTCTCGGACCGTCATGCGCTGCACGTGCAGCGAGCGATCGGCCACGAGCACCAGGACGAGCGCCAGTGCGTGCTCCAGATCGGCGATCGTGCCGAGGAACACCAGCCCGATCGTGGCCGCGGCGATGAGGACCAGCAGCACCCGAACGCGCCACGGCGACACGAACAGCGCGGCCGCGGCCGCCATGCACGCGAACGCGCCGCCGCTCGGGCCGACATCGAGCGCGGCGGCCTGCTCGGTCGCCCACGCCCACCCGGGCACGAGCGCGAAGAGCCACAGCAGCAGGGCCGCGGCGAAGATCGCGAACAGCTGGCCCACCACGTAGTACGCGAGCGCGACCTTCCAGCCGCGCAGGTATTCGAGAACGGCGAAGCCCCACAGACCGAGCAGCGTCGGCACGTAGACCCACGGCTGCACCACGAAGAACGTGCCGGTGACCGGAGTCCACCAGTGGCCGGCTTCGAAAGCGGGAACGCCGTACGCGACGATCTCGAACGTCGTGCTGTCCTCGAACGGCGTCCACAGCCCCTGCCACGCGACGCCGCACGCCAGGAGGAGGGCGACGAAGAGCCCCGTAGCGGGCAGTCGCCGGAGCACCCCGGCGATCGTCACTGCCGAGTGCGCTCTGCTCAGCCGGCCGAGTTGACGGTGACCGCGGCGCCGAAGAGGACCGTCCAGAAGATGATCATGAGGATCGCGATGCCCACCGCGATCCAGCCGATGATGACGGATGCCAGGGCGAGCCCGTGCCCCTTCTCACCGGTGCTCTTGATCTGGGACAGCGCGACGTATCCGAAGATGAGGCCGAAGATGCCGGCGAACCACACGGTGATGATCGCGACGATCGCGAACGGGTTGTAGCGGTCGCTCTGGGGTGCTGGGGTGGCGGTCATGAGGCTCACCGTAGCGCTGCCATAGGGTCATGTCACGAAGAAACGAGGTGTGGCGTGTACGCAGTCATCACGGCGGTCGTGTGCGCTGTGCTGCTGAACGTCACAGCGGCGGTCTTCATCGTGCTGCGGGCGACGGTCTACGGGGTGCGGCTCTACCGGCCCATGCTGGTGAACATCGCCCTGTCGTTCGTGCCCGTCGTCCTCGCGATCGCCGGGGCGATCGGTCTGATCGTGCTCACGCCGGCCCTCGCGGGCATCGGCTCGGCCGGGATCTCGCCCGCCCTGTTCCTCTGGGGATACCTCGCGATCGCGACCGTGGTGTGGCTGCTGTTCTTCCCGAACTCGGTGTATCTGATCACCGAGCTGAACCTGAACCATCGCGAGCGGAAGACGCCGGTGCCGCTCTGGTACGACATCGTCCAGACCCTCACCCTCACCGTCTCGGGCATCGCGAACGCCGTGCTGAGCCTCGCCATCGTGCAGTTCGGGCTGATCGTACTCGTGTTCGACCCGGTCGCGCTCACCGCTCCGGCGGCGAGTTGGGTGTTCGCGGGCGTCGTGATCGTCCTCGGCGCGGTGGGTGTCTACCTCGGCCGGTACCTGCGCTTCAACAGCTGGGACGTCCGGCATCCGGGTGGCATGGTCAGAAAGCTCCGCGCCCACTTCGCCATTCGAGGGAAGACCCTCGAGGCCATCGGATTCGTCGTGAGTCACGCGCTGCTGGTCGCGCTCATCTACGTGCCGCTGTTCTCGCTGACGGTCGCGGCGCTCTCGGTCGCTCGCTGACGCGGCATCAGGCCGCGGGGTCTGGCTGCCGCATCCGAACGTCGGACAATTGCGCGTACGCCGGATGGTTTCCTCCTGAATCATCCTGCGAAGGCGCGGAACTCCGACATTCGGATGCGAGCGGCGGCGGGTCCGCGGCGGAGCCCGCGGTCGCAGACGGTGCGAGGATCGAGGTGTGGATGACGTGACGGTGACGGGGTTCGTCGGGGTGTATCACGCCGACGGCGGGCCGATCGGCGAGCTGAAGTACGTCGTCGGTCACATGCTCGGCACCGCGCACTGCGCCCTGTGCGACATCACCCACACGTGGCGCCGCAAGCCCGAGTGGGACGCGATGGTCGCGCGCCTGGGACTGCCGTTCGAGCTGCGCCATCTGAACGAGTTCGACGACGAGATCCGCATCGCCCTCGAACCGCACGGCACCCCGGCGGTGCTCATGCGCACGGATCGGGGCCTCGAGCTCGCGCTCGGCCCCGGCGACCTCGAGCCGCTCGGGGGAGAGGTCGCCGCGTTCGAGTGCGCCCTCGTCGAGCGCGTGCCCGCGCTGGCGCGCGCCGCGACCGCCTGCGACTGAAAGGCCCGGGCCCGCGCGCACGGAGCGTCGGAGTTCTGCGCGAACGTCGGAGCGGATGGGCGCGAATCAGCCGACGAACGCGCAGAACTCCGACGTTCGCCGGAGGAGTGGGCGCGTTCGACGGTTGCGAGTCCGGGGCGCGCGGGCGATGTCGGCGGGGTGCGCTAGCCCGATCCCACGTTCACGAGCTGCGGCTGTCGGTACCTGGCCGGCCGCACGGCAACCCGAGTCCCATCGACTTCCGGGTGCCCCAGGGGAAGAACGGGCGTGATGCCACCCGGCGTCCGCAAGGTTCGATGGGGCGGCATGCCCCGGAGAGGGGCCGATCGCCCATGTTCACCGGAAGGAACGACGGCGAGCCGTCGACGAGCATCTTCTTCACCGCAGAGGAGGCCAAGGCGCCGGGAGGGGCCGAGCGCATCTTCGCGGCGCTCGAAGCCGGCAGGCGGGCCGAAGACGAGCGACGGCTGCGCGACGCGGTGGATGCCGCACGCTGGCAGGACAGCATCGCCCGCAGCCGCTGCGATCTGGCCCTCGCGAGGGACGACGTGAACGGCTTCCTCCACTACATCCATCCCATCCCGCTGCGTCTCGGGTACGCCGACGAGTACGTCGCGAAGCACATCCAGGGCTGGACGTGGCGCGAGCTGTACGAACTCGTCGGGGAGGCGGGAGTGGTCGAGGGCGGGCTCCCGCCCAGGTGCTACGTCGCGGTCGGAGCCGTCCACGTCAGTCACGACGGCTCCTGGCTCGTGGAGTGGGAGGACGGACGCGTCACTGCCTCCGCGTCGTGACTCCTCCGCCGACGCGCCCGCTGACACTCCGGTCGGATGCGGCTGGACCCGGAAGTGACGGACAATCGGGTATGACCGAAGAGGAACGGCATGCCATCGAGCACGAATGCGCCCGTCTGATCTCGCTATACGCCAACCTGAACGATGCCGCGCGCTGGCAGGACGTCGCGCAGCTCTACACGCCGACGGGGCGCATGGCGAGACCGACCGCACCGGATGACTGGATCACCGGACGGGCGGCGATTCTGGAGGCATTCCTGTCGCGGCCGTCCCGCACCACCCGTCACGTGTGCAGCAATGTGGTGATCGACGTCACGGACGCCCGGCACGCGACCGGCGAGTCGACGATGCTGCTGTTCACCGGGCCGGACAAGCCGCCGCTGGTCGGCTACTTCCTCGATCGATTCGAGCGAACCGATGAGGGATGGCGCTTCGCCGAGCGTCGGGGCGGCCTCACGTTCTGAGGAGGGCCACCGCGAGGTCGGCCTACCGGTAGTTGACGAACTGCAGGTCGACGTCGAGGTCGGCGGCCTTGAGCATCCGGATGACCTCCTGGAGGTCGTCGCGGGACTTCGACTGCACACGCAGCTCGTCGCCCTGGATCTGCGACTTGACCGACTTCGGACCCTCGTCGCGGATCAGCTTGCCGATCTTCTTGGCGTTCTCCTGCGAGATGCCCTCCTTGAGCGAGGAGACGATGCGGTACTCCTTGCCGCTGGCGACCGGGTCGCCGGACTCGAGGCTCTTCAGCGAGATGCCGCGCTTGATGAGCTTGGACTGGAACACATCCAGCGCCGCCTTCGCGCGCTCCTCGCTGTTCGCCTTGATGAGGATCGCCTCGCCGGTCCAGGCGATGGAGGTCTCGGTGCCGCGGAAGTCGTAGCGCTGCTCGACCTCCTTGCGCGCCTGGTTGAGCGCGTTGTCGGCCTCCTGGCGGTCGACCTTGCTGACGATGTCGAACGAAGAATCAGCCATGCGGCGATTCTACCGAGCGGATGCCCGGGCACGGCTCTGGTGCGCAGAGACTCGATGGTTGCGTTCGCGCGGAAGCAGGCCCAGCATGGCAGCGAAGACCTGGGGATCGGATGCCGATGCGCGCGATAGCGGTGGTGCTGTGGTTCGCGGCCGCAGTCGGATCGTTCGGGCTCGTGTGGATGGGCGTGTACCGGGTCGCCGCCGCGGACGGGCCCGGCGCGTGCGTCGCATCGGACGGGCCCTGGCTGCTCGCCGGGGTGCTGGCCGGGGTGTTGCTCGCCGGCGGAGCCGCCGCGCTCGGGAGCGGATGGGTGGCGGTCGGCGTCGCCATCCCCGGCCTCGGGACGGTTGCGCTGGAACTGGCGTTCGCCTGCTCGTTCGTGCCGCAACTCGCCCTCCCGGTGCTCTGCCTCGTCGGGGCGGGCGCGGCGGCGGTGGCGGGATACGCGATCCTGCGCGAGCGCGGATCCGCCCGGTAGCCGCCGCCGCAGGCCGGCGTGAGAGCGATTGCATTCCTGGGAGTTCAGCCGCTGGTGGGCCCGCGGAAAATCGCCGTTTGCAAACACGCAGATCGTCAGGTAGGAATGTAAGCGCTTGCATTCCTGTGAGCACGAAGAACGGCCTTCGGATGCCTCCCCCCGGCACCCCTGGGTCGGGACCAACAGCAAATGAGAGGCACAACACACCAATGAAGGTGAACAAGAGGAGCTTCGCCGCCCTCGGAGCAATCACAGCCGTTTCCGCTCTCGCCCTCGCGGGCTGCGCGGCATCGCCGGAGGCCGCTGAGCCCAGCGAGGCCGCCGTCGAGTTCTCGGGCGAGATCACCGTCTGGGTCGACGCCGACCGCGCCGGTGTCCTGGAGGAGGCCGCGGCCGACTTCACCGACACCACGGGCGTCAAGGTCAACCTCGTCCAGAAGGAGTTCGGCGAGATCCGCGACCAGTTCGTCCAGCAGGTTCCCACCGGCGAGGGCCCGGATGTCGCCGTCGGCGCGCACGACTGGCTCGGCGTCCTGGCCACCAACGGCGTGGTCGCTCCGGTCGAGCTCGGCGACAAGGCAGCCGAGTTCGAGCAGGTCGCGCTCGACGCCTGGGCGTACGACGGCCAGACCTACGCGGTCCCCTACGCCATCGAGAACATCGCGCTCCTGCGCAACACCGACCTGGTGTCCGAGGTCGCCACCGACTTCGACGACATGATCGCCAAGGGCGAGGCCGCCGGCACCGAGTACGCGTTCCTCATCGGCCTCGACCCCGAAGCCGCCGACCCGTACCACCTGTACCCGTTCCAGACGTCGTTCGGCGCTCCCGTCTTCGGCAGCAACGCCGACGGCAGCTACGACGCCGGCAACCTCCAGATCGGCAACGAGGGCGGCCAGGAGTTCGCCGCGTGGCTCGGCGAGCAGGGCGCCGCGGGCATCCTCAACACCAACATCACCGGTGACCTCGCCAAGGAGAACTTCCTCGCCGGCAAGTCGCCGTACTACGTCACCGGCCCGTGGAACGCGCCGGACGCGGTCGCCGCAGGCCTGAACATCGCCGTCGACCCGATCCCGTCGGCCGGCGGCGGCGAGGCTCAGCCGTTCGCGGGCGTGCAGGGCTTCTTCCTCTCGGCCGAGAGCGAGAACCGACTGGCTGCCAACGAGTTCCTCGTGAACTACATCGGCTCCGAAGAGGTGCAGACCGCGCTCTACGAGGTCGGCGGCCGTGCCCCGGCCCTGACCGCGGCCTTCGACGCCGCCGTGGCCGGCGACCCGATCGTGGCAGGCTTCGGCGAGGTCGGCGCGAACGCCGTGCCGATGCCGTCGATCCCCGAGATGGGCTCGGTGTGGCAGTTCTGGGGCGTCACCGAGGGCGCGATCATCAACGGCGGCGACCCGACGTCGCTGTGGGACAAGATGGCCGCTGACATCCAGGGCGCCATCGAGTAATCCTCGCGTCGACGGGCGGGGCGGCCTCCTGCGGGATGCCGCCCCGCCTTCCCGACCCGACGGAACCGACCAGGGAATGTGCCGATGACGACACCGACCAGGGACCGCGACACCGCGGCCGACACCGCCCGCGCAGGGCAGGCGGACAGCGCCGCCCAGACGTCGCCCGGCGACGCCAAAGACGGCGGGCGCCGCGCGAAGCGCGCCGTGCGCGCCGCCCGCATGGCCGACGCCGCCTCGGGCGGCCTGAAGGTGCTGCTCGTCAAGATCATCGCCCTCGGGCTGATCGACGCGCTCGCGCTGTACTCGATCCTCGTGCTCGTGCAGAGCGCGCAGTGGATCCCCGCGCTGATCGTGCTCGCCGTGACCGGCTACGCGAACTGGATCTACTTCAGCCGCGGGCACCTGCCCGCGAAGTACCTGATCCCCGGTCTCGTCTTCCTCTTCGTCTTCCAGATCTTCGCCGCGGGGTACACCGGCTACGTCGCGTTCACCAACTACGGCACCGGCCACAACGCCGACAAGGACAGCGCGATCAACTCGCTGATGCTGTCGGCGCAGGAGCGCGTGCCCGATTCGCCGGCGTACGACCTCACGATCGTCGAGCAGCTCGGCGAGTACTCGTTCCTCGTGACCGGCCCCGACGGCAACGTCGCGATCGGCGGGGACGAGCGCCCCCTCGAACCGGTCGCGAACGCCGAGATGTCCGGCGGCCAGGCCGTCGCCGTCCCCGGCCACACCACCCTCGGCTTCGCCGACATCGTCGCCAACCAGCAGGTCATCGCCGACATGGCGGTGCCGCTGAGCGACGACCCCAACGACGGCGCGCTGCGCACCCCCGACGGCTCCTCCGCCTACGTCTACCTGTCGAAGCTCGTGTACGACGAGCAGGCCGACACCATGACCGACACGCGCACCGGCGTCGTCTACTCCGACATCGGCACGGGCGCGTTCGTCGCCGAGGACGGCACCGAGCTGCGTCCCGGCTGGCAGATCTGGGTCGGCTTCGACAACTTCGTGCGCGCGTTCGCCGAGGAGTCGATCCGTGCGCCGTTCTTCTCGGTGCTCGCCTGGACGTTCGTCTTCGCCTTCTTCTCGGTGGCGACCACGTTCGTGATGGGCCTGTTCCTCGCAGTGGTCTTCAACGACCCCCGCATGAAGTCCAAGAAGTACTACCGGCTCATCATGATCCTGCCGTATGCGTTCCCCGGGTTCCTCTCGGCACTGGTGTGGGCGGGCATGATGAACCAGGAGTTCGGCTTCATCAACGTCGTGCTGCTCGGCGGCGCCGACATCCCGTGGCTGACCAACGAGTGGCTGGCGAAGGTCAGCATCCTGCTGGTGAATCTGTGGCTCGGCTTCCCGTACATGTTCCTCATCTCGACGGGCGCCCTGCAGGCGATCCCCGGCGAGCTCGAGGAGGCGGCCCGCGTCGACGGTGCGAGCGCATGGCAGGTGTTCCGCAGCATCAAGCTGCCGCTGCTGTTCGTCGCGGTCGCGCCGCTGCTCATCGCCTCGTTCGCGTACAACTTCAACAACTTCAGCCTGATCTACATGCTCACCGGCGGCGGTCCGCGCGATGCGACGGCGTCGGTCAACGTCGGCGCGACCGACATCCTCATCACGATGGTCTACAAGGTCGCCTTCGTCGGCTCCACCGCGGACTACGGCCTGGCGAGCGCGTTCTCGATCATCATCTTCCTGCTCGTCGGAACGATCTCGGTCATCGCCTTCCGACGGACCAAGGCCCTCGAGGAGCTGAACTGACATGACCAGCGTGCGTGAATCACAGACCGAGACCCGTTCGGTCGTCACGTCGGGCGGGCCCGGCGGCACCCACGACGACGCCGGCGTCCGCGGCGCCGCGGCGCCGCGGCGCCCCTTCAAGCGCTACTTCCGCGAGACCGGCTGGCGACACCTCGTCGGCATCGCCGTGGCGGCGTTCGCGATCTTCCCGCTGCTGTACGTCTTCTCGGCCTCGCTCAACCCGGGCGGCACGCTGCTGACGGCGAACGGCCTCTTCCGCAACCTCGACTTCAGCAGCTACGCCAGCCTGTTCACGTCGGAGCGGCATCCGTACGGCGCCTGGTACGTCAACACGCTCGTCATCGGACTCGTCACCGCAGCCGGCACCGTGCTGCTCGGTGCGCTCGCGGCGTACTCGTTCTCGCGCATGCGGTTCACCGGCCGCAGGTTCGGCCTCACCACACTGCTGGTGGTGCAGATGTTCCCGCAGATGCTCGCGATGGTCGCGATCTTCCTGCTCATGGTGGCGATCGGCGACATCTTCCCGGCGATCGGGCTCAACAGCCAGATCGGCCTCATCATGGTCTACCTCGGCGGTGCGCTGGGTGTGAACACGTACCTCATGTACGGGTTCTTCAACACGGTGCCGTCGTCGATCGACGAGGCCGCGAAGATCGACGGCGCTGGTCACGCGCGCATCTTCTTCACGATCATCCTGCGCTTGGTGGCGCCGATCCTCGCGGTCGTGGGGCTGCTGTCGTTCATCGGCACGTCCAGTGAGTTCGTGCTGGCGAGCGTGATCCTCATCGACCCCGAGAAGCAGACGCTCGCGGTGGGCCTGTACAAGTTCATCTCCGACGAGTTCTCGAAGAACTGGAGCATCTTCGCCGCCGGCGCGGTGCTCGCCGCGATCCTGCCGGTGGCGCTGTTCCTGGCACTGCAGCGGTATATCGTCGGCGGTCTGACGGCCGGAAGCGTGAAGTAGCGGATGCCTCGTCAGCACGCTTCCTTCGTGCGGCGGGCGTTCGCGGGCATCGGCGCGCTCGCCGCGGCGGCGCTTCTGGGCGGGTGCGCCGGTGCGCCCGGCGACGCGCCCGACCCGGCACCGGCCGATGTCGGCATCCAGCTCTTCCAGCTGCCATGGACGACCCTCGCCGAGGAGTGCGAGACGACGCTCGGCCCCGCGGGCTTCGCGTGGGTGCTGACCTCGCCGCCGAACGAGCACGTCGACCTCGACCCGTGGTGGGCGTCGTACCAGCCGGTGAGCTACGAGCTGGAATCGCGCCTGGGCACTCGGGACGAGTTCGCCGATATGGTCGCGCGCTGCGACGCGGCCGGCATCGACGTCATCGCGGATGCCGTCGTCAACCACATGACCGGCCAGGAGGCCCCCGGCACCGGCTTCGCGGGAACCACGTACCAGCACTACGAGTATCCGGGACTGTACGGCTACGACGACTTCCACCATTGCGGGCTGACCACCTACGACGACATCGAGGACTACCGCTCGCGCGATCAGGTGCAGCAGTGCGAGCTGGTGAACCTCGCCGACCTCGACACCTCCACGGACGCCGTCCGAGCCACCATCTCCGGCTACCTCGAGGACGTCCTCTCTCTCGGGGTAGCCGGCTTCCGCATCGACGCCGCGAAGCACATGGCCGCCGATGACGTCGAGGCCATCGTCTCGAGCCTGCCCGAGGGCACCCGGATCCTGTCGGAGGTGATCCGCGGCGGCGGCGAACCGGTCACCCCCGAGGAGTACACCGGGTTCGGCGAGGTCTTCGAGTTCACGTACGCGCGCGACCTCACGCCGCCGCTGTCCAACGGAGTCTTCGCCGATCCTGCGCTCGACGGCGACCGGCCTCTGCACGTGGCGTCCGATCGCGCGATCGTGTTCGTCGACAACCACGACACCGAGCGCGGCGAGGCCGACGTGACCTACCGGCACGGTCCGCTCTACGTCATCGCGAACGTGCTGATGCTCGCCGACGACTACGGCACGCCCGTCGTCTACTCGGGCTACGCCTTCAGCGACCGCGATGCGGGCGCCCCGACGGGTGACGACGGGCGGGTGGTCGCCGAGACGTGCCCGCGCGTGGCCGAACCGGCGGACGAGTACGCCGACGGCGAGCGCACGTGCGTGCAGTCATGGCCGGCGATCGGCGGAATGCTCGAGTTCCGCGCGATCGCGGGCGACGAACCGCGGATGCCGGGAGTCGACGAGGGCGACGCGTACGGCTTCGAGTGCGAGGGCCGCGGCGTCGTCGCCGTCAACGTCGGCGCGGAGGCGCAGCGGATCGACATCCCGACCTCGATGCCCGACGGCGCCTACTGCGACGTCGTCTCGGGCGGCGCCGGCGCGGCGGATGATGACGGATGCGCCGGGCGCGAGTACGCCGTGTCGGACGGTGTCGCGACCCTCGACCTCGAGCCGCTCACGGCGGCCGCGATCCATCTCGGGTCACGGCGCTGAGGAACCGGCCGATACAACCGAACAACAACACGAGGGCTCTGTCATGGCGACCGCCGTGCATCCACGACTCCCCTTTCCCCGACCGGCGGCGCATCGCGCCGGCGCTTCGAAACGGACCGACATGACCCTGCTCCACGCCCCTCTGCCCGGGCACCCGGAACTGCCGCACCACGACGGCTCGCCGCTCCACGTCTCGACGCAGACGCCCGCTCTCGGCGAGGAGGTGCGGGTGAGGCTCCGCGTTCCCGACGCCTATCCCGCGCTGCGGGCCGTTCGCACCCTCTCCAATCCCGACCACGAGCCGGCCTGGACCGATGCGGTCCGGCTCGGCCGACAGGGCGGCTGGACGTGGTGGGAGGCACCCGTCGTCGTCGCGAACCCGCGGCACGGCTACCGGTGGCTGCTCGTGCACGAGTCGGGGCGCGTCGAGTGGCTCAACCAGGCCGGCCTGTCGGACCTCGAGACCCGCAACACCGACGACTTCGCGCTCGTCGCCCATCCTGCCCCGCCCGCGTGGATGACCGAGGCCGTGATGTACCAGGTCTTCCCCGACCGGTTCGCGCGGTCGGCGGCGGCGGATGCGCATCCCGTGCCCGACTGGGCGATCCCGGCCGCGTGGGACGATCCGGTCGAGCCGACGATGCCGGGCCGTTCGCAGCAGTTCTACGGCGGCGACCTCGACGGCATCCGCGAGAGGCTCGACCACCTCGTGGGTCTGGGCGTGAACCTGCTCTATCTGACCCCGTTCTTCCCGGCGGCCTCGAACCATCGGTACGACGCATCGAACTTCACCGCGGTCGATCCGCTGCTGGGCGGTGACGAGGCGCTCATCCGGCTGGTGGACGAGGCGCACGCACGCGGCATCCGCGTCGTCGGCGACCTCACCTCCAATCACTCCGGCGACCGGCACGAGTGGTTCCAGGCGGCACTGGGCAATCCCGGCGCCCCCGAGGGCGACTTCTACTACTTCACGGATGCCGCGTGCACGCGCTATGAGTCGTGGCTCGGCACACCCACCCTTCCGAAGTTCGACTGGTCGTCCGCAGAACTGCGACGTCGGTTCATCGAGGGACCGGATTCGGTCGTCGCCCGGTGGCTGAAGCCTCCGTTCTCCCTCGACGGGTGGCGCATCGACGTGGCGAACATGACCGGGCGACTGGGGGACGTCGATCTCAACGCCGACGTGAGGCAGGTGATCCGCCGGACGATGATCGACATCGACCCCGAGACACTCCTCATCGCCGAGATCACGAACGACGCGTCGGGCGATCTCACCGGCGACGGGTGGCACGGCGCGATGACCTACCCCGCGTTCACCCGGCCGCTGTGGGCGTGGCTGTGCGAACCGAGTGGCGCCCCGTACGTCACCGGCGAGGGGCACGAGCGCACCGAGCCGTGGTTCTTCGGCCAGCCGGTCGACGGGATCCCGCGGTACGACGCACGGCGGTTCGCCGCCGCCGTCACGCGGTTCGCCTCGGGGATCCCGTGGCGCGTGCGGCTCGGCAACATGCAGACCCTCGACAGCCATGACACCGCGCGCTTCGCCACGAACGCGCCGGACGACGTCATCCCGGCCGCGGTCGGGCTGTCGATGACCCTGCCGGGCATGCCGGTGCTGTTCGCCGGCGACGAGTTCGGCCTGACCGGCGTCGACGGCGAGGCCAGCCGCACGCCGATGCCATGGGGGACCGAGTCCGAGCCGGGCGTCGCCGAACGGCTCGACCTGTACCGGGAACTCATCGCGCTGCGCCGCGCCCACCCGGCGTTGGCGACGGGCGGACTGCGATGGCTGCACGCGGACGAGACGAGCCTGGTGTTCGTGCGCGAGAGCGCCGACGAGAGTGTTCTCGTCCTGGCCTCCACCGCCGATGCGCGGATCACGCTCCCCGCCGGTGCCGTGGCCGGCGCCGATCACGCGTCGCTTCTGTTCGGCGACGCCGCGCTCACAGCGGATGCGGACGGCGAGTCCGTGCTCGCCTCCGAGGGCGTGACCTTCGCCGTGTGGTTGCTGCCCGGAGTGGCGGTTCCGACGGGAGACGACGATGGCGACGCCTGAGCGCTTCGACGCCCTCAGCCGCGGACTGGCCGAGGGCGTCGCGCAGCATCCGGACCTCGTCGGGCTCGCCCTGATGGGCTCGGCATCCGACGAAGCCGCCGCGCGACGCGACGAATGGTCCGATCACGATTTCTTCGCGATCATCGGGGACGGGCGGGCGGGCGCCGTGCGCTCGGATCTGTCGTGGCTCCCCGACCAGCCCGCGCTGGCCCTGCTGGCGCGCGAAGGCGAGGTCGGGTTCGTCGCCGTCTACGACGACGGACACGTCATGGAGTTCGCGTTCGCCGAGGCATCCGAGCTCTCGGGCGCCCTCGCGGGCGAGGCGACGGTCGTCGTCGACGACGCGGCGCACTCGGTCGCGGAACTCGTCGAGCGTTCCCGCGAGCGTGCGGCCGCGGGTGACCGGTTCGATGCGGCGAACGACGCGCGGCTCGTGCTCGTGAAGCTCCTGATCGGCGTCGGGCGGGCGCGTCGCGGCGAGGTGCTCGTCGCCGGCCAGTTCGTGCGCTGGTGGGCCGTGCAGCATCTGATCCGTGCGGTGCGGGGACGCCATCCCGAGCGATCGGGCGCTGCGCGCGACCGCATCGACCCGGCGCGGCGGTTCGAGCGGGACTTCCCCGAGTGGGCCGACCGCATCGCCCGCGCCGTCGCGCAGGATGTGGAACCGGCCGCGCGGGAGCTGTTCGCGCTGCTCGGGGAGCTCGAACCCGGGTGGCCCGAGTTCCCGGGCCGCGCGGCGGATGCGGTGTCGATCCGTCTGGGGTGGGGGCGAGACAGCGACGCGACCGGTTCGTAGACTGGCGGCAGGAGGTGGCATGCGCCCGCTCACCGCAGACGAGCTCCGTGCGTCGTTCGTGAACGCCGCACCCGACGAGCTCCGAGCCATCGAGGTTCCGCTGAAGGTCGTGATGACCGACTGGGACCCGCTCGACTTCCTCGCGTGGCGCGACCCGAAATTCCGGGATCGCGGATACCTCGTCGCCGAGGTCGACGGTGAGCCGCGCGGCATCGTGCTGCGCAAGGCCGCCGGCAACTCGCGCGCGCGTGCGGCGATGTGCAACCTGTGCCACACCATGCAGCCGGCCGATCAGGTGTCGCTCTTCAGCGCCCGCAAGGCGGGGCGGGCCGGGGAGCACGGCGACAGCGTCGGCACCTACATATGCGCGGACCTGTCGTGCCACGAGAACGTGCGCCTGGTCGCGCCGCTCGCGCCGAACGAGATCCGGGCGAGCGTCGACATGCGCATCGACGGCACGAAGCGGCGCACAGAGGCCTTTGTGGGACGGATACTCGAGACGACGGGGAGGTCGGCATGACCGGGCGAGTGGTGGTGATCGGCGACGCGCTCATCGATGAGCTGCGCGACGAGACGGATGTGCGGGAGTTCGTCGGGGGAGCGGCCCTGAACGTCGCCGTCGGGCTGTCGAGGCTGGGCGTCCCCACGACGCTCATCGCCATGGTGGGCGACGACGAAGCCGGGTCGCACATCCGCGCGTATCTGTCCGACTACGGGGTGGAGCTGGTGGCTACGACGTCGCCGCTGGGCTCGGCGCGTGCTGTCAGCACGCGCAATAGGTACGGGGAGCCCGAGTACGTGTTCAACGAGGCGTCGCGCGCTCGCCGCATCCGCTACGGCGAGGCCGAGCGCGCAGCGATGGCCGCCGCGCCGTTCATCGCCATCAGCTGCATCGCACTGGACGACATCGAGCAGACCGCCGAGCTCGCCGAGGCGCTCAGCACCGCCGGCGTGCGGTTCGCGATCGACCCGAACCCGCGCACCGGCATGATGGCCGACCGCGACCGGTTCGTGGCGGGGTTCGAGGGGCTCGTGCCCGCGGCATCCCTCGTCAAGGTCGGCGAAGAGGATGCCGCCGTGCTGTACGACACGGATCTCGCCACCGTCCGTGAGCGGCTGATCGACCTGGGCGCCCACGCCGTGCTGGCCACGGCCGGTGCCGCCGGGGCGACCATCGAGGTCGGGGGAGAGGACGTGAACGCACCGGTGTCCGCACTGCCGGGGTCCATCGTCGACACCATGGGCGCCGGGGATGCCGCGTTCGCGGCGACCGTCGCCGCCATGGTCGAGGACACTCCCGCGGGGTCCGACGCCTGGTCGGAGGTGCTCCACGGCGCGATGGACGTCGCCGCGGCGACGTGCCGCTTCGAAGGCGCGCTCCTGCGCCAGCCCTCGGCCCTCAAGGGGATCGACATGGACCTGATCGGCACCTGACCCGCCCGGGCGCGCACCGATTTCTGCCTCCGCCGAAGACCGGGTAGGATTGTTGATCGCGCCTCCGGTCGACTGTACAAGCCGGGCGGGTGCGCATTTGGCGAGTTACCCAAGCGGCCAAAGGGATCTGACTGTAAATCAGCCGTCTTAGACTTCGGGGGTTCGAATCCCTCACTCGCCACGCGCCGTTCGAGAGCCTCCCCACGTGGGAGGCTCTCGTCGTCTCCGCGGCCGCGTGCGCTGTCGACGCTGAGGGCTGGGGGCCGCGCCGGTCAGCGTGCCAGGATGGGCGTGCGGGCGCGTGTCGTCCGTGGAAGAGAGGACCGCCATGACCGCTCCCGCCCCGCAGCCGTCGCAGCCGGAGCACGCTGATCCGAACGCGTCGAAGCTGCTGCGCGCAGCCATCTGGGTTGCGATCGGCGCCCTCATCGCCGCGGCGATCGTGTGCGTCATCTGGGTGCTGATCGGCTCGCAGAACGGCATCGTCGCGCGGGCCTTCCTCACGATCCTGCTGCTCGTCGGCTTCGCCGGCGTCTCGATCCTCGACGCGCATCTCGCGCCGCGCCGCCCGGTGTGGTTCGCGCTGGCGAGCATGGCGTCGTGGATCGTCGCGCTGCTCATCGGCGCCGTCATGATCTGGATGCCCGAGCGGAACTCATGGTCGGGCGTCGGGCGGTTCGTCTCGTTCCTCCTGATCGTCCTGATCCTGCAGCTCGCAGTGCTCCACGTCCGCCTCTACATGAAGGCGTTCCGTCGCTACGTCACCGTCTTCACGCAGGTCGTCACGATCGTCACGATCGCCCTCGTCGTCGGGCTCGCCGCGCTGCTGATCGTTCCCCTCATGCTGAGCGACTGGATCCGGTTCGCCGACATCTACTGGCGCATCACCGTCGCCGTGGCGATCCTCGCGGCGGTCGGCACCGCGCTCATCCCGCTCGTGAACGTGCTGTTCGCGCCGAAGAAGCCCCGGCCGGTCACCGCGCAGCCCGCACCCTACGGCGGTCAGCCGGCTCCGTACGGCGCTCAGGCCGTGCCCTACGGCACGCAGCCGGCCCCCTACGGCTCGGCGGCGCCTGCGGCGCCTGCGGCTTCGCCTGCTCAGCCGGCTCAGCAGCAGGAGCTCCTGCCCTGGCCGACCTTCGTCGACGGCGTCACGCCGCTGCCGATGATGCCCGACGGGTCGCCGGACTGGGGTGCCTACTACACGGGCTATCCGAGCGAGGGGGCGCAGGTCTTCACGCGCCCCGAGCCCGCGCAGGCCCCTGAGCAGACCGCTCCTGCTGTGGAGCCGTCCGCTGCCGAGCCCCCTGCGCCGTCGCACGGCGCGCCGGGATCGGGTCCCGGCACCCCCGCGGGGTACGAGGGCTACCCGCCGCCGCCTCCGCTTCCGCCGCGCCCGTAGTGGCGGGCGCCCGCGCGGCGGACGTGCGGCTCAGGCACCGAGCATCTCGAGCGCCGCCATGGCCGCATTGTGCCCGCCGATGCCGCTCACAGCTCCGCCGCGCTGCGCACCCGAGCCGCACACGAGCACGGTCGGATGCTTCGTGGCGACCCCCCAGCGCTCGGCAGGGGAGGCGAGCGGAGCGTCGTCCTCGGCCCACGGCCACGACAGCGGACCGTGGAAGATGTCACCGGCCCGCATCGCGAGCGAGTCCTCGAGGTCGGCCGTGGTTCGCGCCTCGATGCACGGCGACCCGTCCGGCGCCTCGTACACGCACTCGGCGATGGGCTCGGCGAGCACCGCGTCGAGCGAGCGCTGCGCCGCCGCCAGCAGATCGGCCCGCACCCGCGCCGGGTCGCCGCCCGCCGCGAGTGAGTGGGGAACCTGGAGCCCGAACAGCGTCAGCGTCTGGGCGCCCTCGGCCCGCAGCTCGGGACCGATGATCGACGGGTCGGTGAGCGAATGGCAGTAGATCTCCGCCGGGAGGGGATCCGGGATGCCGCCCGCCGCAGCCGTCGCGTACGCGGCATCAAGCTGCGGCATCGTCTCGTTGATGTGGAACGTCCCCGCGAACGCCGCCTCGGGCGCGACGTCGGTGTCGCGCAGCCGGGGGAGCCGTCGCAGCAGCATGTTGACCTTGACCTGGGCGCCCTCGGGCGTCGCGGCCGAAGCGGATGCCGCCGCGTCGGCGCCACCCGCCGACAGCAGGTCGCCGAGCACGGCCGGTCCCACGCCGCTGAGCACCAGGCGCGCGCGGACCTGCTCGCCGTCGGCCAGGACGACCTCGCCGTCGGGGCTGACCGACGCGACCTCGGCACCGGTGCGCAGCACGGCGCCTGCTTCGCGAGCCGCGCGGGCGAGCTCGCCGGTGACCATGCCCATGCCGCCGACCGGGACGTCCCAGTCACCGGTGCCCCCGCCGATCACGTGGTAGAGGAAGCACCGGTTCTGCCGCAGGCTCGGCTCATCCGCTGTCGCGAAGGTGCCGATGAGCCCGTCGGTCAGCGCGATGCCGCGCGCGATGTCGGTGGCCAGCGCGCCGCGCACCATCTCCCCGAGCGGCCGCTCGACGAGGTCGGCCCACAGCGCGTCGTCGCCGAGCGCCCGCCGCACGTCGGATCGGCGCGCGAGGGGCGCCGTGACGGTCGGGAAGAGCAGCTTCGCGACGGGCCCGACGCGGTCGTAGAACGTCGCGAACCGGTCGGCTTCGTGTCGATCGCCGGTCGTGCGCTGGAACGAGGCGGCCGTGGCGGCGGCATCCTGCGTGTCGACGAGGATGCCGCGGGCGGGGTCCGCGGGGTCGGGTGTGAACGAGGAGTAGCGGCGCCGGCGGAGGCGGATGTCCAGTCCGAGGTCGTCGATGATCGTGCGGGGGAGCAGGCTCACCAGGTAGCTGTAGCGCGAGAGACGCGCGTCGACCCCGGGCCACGGGCGCTCCGACACCGCGGCGCCGCCGACGGCGTCGAGGCGCTCCAGGACCACGACCGAGCAGCCGGCGCGGGCGAGGTACGCCGCGGCGACGAGCGCGTTGTGCCCGCCTCCGACGATCGCGACGTCGTACAGGGAGGGCGAAGCTGACGGCATGCTCCACGGTAACAATCGGCGGCGGTGCATCGAACGCGCGGGGAACGGATGCGGCGCCGCCGCGCACCGCCGCCGTGCGGCGGCGCCCGCGGCGTAGCGTGGGAGTGTGATCGCACCCGCCGAACTGCAGAACATCGCCATCGAGATCGCCCGGGAGGCCGGTGCGCTCGCGCGCGAGCGGCGTGCCGAGGGCGTGTCGATCGCGGCGACGAAGTCGGGCATCGCCGACATCGTCACCGAAGCCGATCGGGAGGTCGAGGCGCTCATCCGCGACCGGCTCCGCGTGGCTCGACCCGAGGACGGATTCCTCGGAGAGGAGTCGGCGCCCGAGCCCGGGGTGTCCGGTGTCACCTGGGTGGTCGATCCGATCGACGGCACCGTCAACTACGCGTACGGCATCCCGTCGTACGCCGTGAGCATCGCGGCCGTGAGCGGCGAGCCCGACCCGCGTTCGTGGCGGGCGCTGGCGGGCGCTGTCTTCAACCCCGCGATCGGCGAGATGTTCCACGCGGCCCGGGGCGAAGGCGCATGGCTCGACGGCAAGCGCATCTCCGTCAACCCGGAGCCCTCCGAGGCCGGAGCGCTGCTCGCGACCGGCTTCGGCTACGACCCCGCCACCCATGCGGCCGACCTCGCGCGCGTCGCCCGGGTCATGCCGCTCGCGCGGGACCTCCGCCGGATCGGGGCGGCATCGCTCGACCTCGCCTTCGTCGCGGCCGGAAGGCTGGACGGCTACTTCGAGCGCGGGCTCCACCCGTGGGACCACGCCGCAGGTGCTCTGCTGGTCGTCGAAGCGGGCGGGAGGGTCGGGGGGCCGGACGGCGTCCCCGGTCGCGGACTCACCGTCGCGTCGGGGCCCGCGCTGTTCGATCGCCTGCTCGCGGCGGCGAGCGAGCCGGCTGAACCGGGTCTCAGCAACGGCTGAACGGGATGTCACGTTTCCATCGGGTTTCGTTCATGGCATTCCCAGGCCTCGTTGGGTAGGGTTTACGAGATCGTTACCTTCGGCACCCGAAAACGAAGGGAACGTGCCCCCCGAATCACTCTGTCGCGCCCGAGCGACCACACGAGAGCAGTACTGGTTGTCCTCTGAAGCCCCCCAGGCCGAGCCGGCGCGCACGCGACGCTCGAGCCGTGCCGTCGCAGCGCCCGCTGCGGCGTCGTCGGGGGCTTCACGCGCCGAACTGCGACGTCGTTCGACCGGCCCGGTCGAGACCCGGCCGGCGGTCGTGTGGGGCCGCGAGACCCCGACCCCCGCGCCGAAGCCGGTCACTCCCGCTCTGCCGGCTGCTCTGCCCGAGCGCACCGCCGACACTCCTTCGCCGTCGCGCCGCTCGCGCCGTCCTCGCGACACCCAGCCCCCCGCACCGCAGTCCGAGGCGGCAGCCGCTTCCGAGCCGGTCGCCCTGCCCGCGATGGACCTCACCATTCCCAAGCCGGTCGCCGCGCTCCCCGTCGCGCCCGAGCTGCCCGCTGCCGACTCCGCGCCCGCCGGGCCCGTTCTCGAGCAGCCCGCGCCCGATACGTCCACCGGTCCCTTCACGCCGACGACGCAGACCGGCGGTCGCCGCGCACGTCGCGCCCGACTGCGCGCCGACGAGCCGACCGTCCTCCCGGATGCCGTGCTCACCCCGGCAGAGCCGTTCGAACTGCTCGAGCCGGCAGCCGCTCCCGAGCAGCCCGCCATGCCCGAGCCGATCGTCGTGCCCGAGGCCGACGTCGAGGTCGAGCCCGTGGCCGCGACCGAGCAGGCCCCGACCGAGCCGGAGTCGCTGCCCGACGCGCATGCCCTGCCCCAGGAGCAGGCCCGTTCGGCTGCTGCCGACGTCGATGAGTTCGCCACCGCGGCCGCGCTCTTCTCGTTCACGGGCGAGACGCCCGTGCAGCGCGCCGCCGCCGCCCGCGATGCGGATGAGGCCTCGAAGACTCCCGCGACCGAGCCCGCCAAGCCCGACGCGACGCCGGGTCGTCCGCGGACGCGCACGTCGCTGCGCCGCATCGCCGCGACCGGCTTCTCGGTCGGCGTGATGGGCATCGTCGGACTCATGACGGTCGGCATGACCACGCCGGTCGAGGCGGTCGCCGCATCCTCCGCCGTCGAGACGAACCTGTCGGTGCTCGCCGCAGCCGACGCCGAGGCCGGCATCGACACGGAAGAGATTCAGGCGTACGTCACCCCTGCCGACACCGAGAACGCCGACGTGTCGCGCGACGAGAACTACGACACCGTGACGATGGCCGAGATCGCATCCGAGTCGGGCATCTCCAACTACTCGAGCCTGTTCGTCAACGACCCGAACTCCGCCATCCAGTGGCCGTTCGCGGTGGGCGTGCCGATGAGCTACGGCTTCGGACTCCGCTCGGGCGTGATGCACGAGGGCATCGACTTCGTCCCCGGCTACGGCGCGCCGATCCAGGCCATCGCCGACGGCACCGTCCGCATCGCCACGAACGCCGGCGGCGCCTACGGGGTGACGATCGTGATCGACCACGAGATCGACGGCCAGCTGGTCTCGAGCCGCTACGGGCACATGATCTACGGGTCGCTCAAGGTCGTCCCCGGGCAGAAGGTCAGTGTCGGCCAGGTCATCGGCAGCACCGGCAACACCGGCCGGTCGTACGGCGCTCATCTGCACTTCGAGATCCTGATGGACGGCACCACGGCGATCGACCCGCTCCCGTGGCTGCGACAGCACGCCGGAGGGTGACCTCGGTTTCAGAGGAGGCCGTGGGCTCTGGTATCCTCTTCTAGTTGCCTTCTCGAAGGCAGCACGCCCCGATAGCTCAGTGGCAGAGCACTTCCATGGTAAGGAAGGGGTCGTCAGTTCAATCCTGACTCGGGGCTCGCAGCATCCGGCATCGTGACCGCGGATGCACGCGGCAGGGTAGCTCAGTTGGTGAGAGCGCACGACTCATAATCGTGAGGTCGCGGGTTCAAGCCCCGCTCCTGCTACACAAGGAAACCCCCGGATATCCGGGGGTTTTTGCTTTGCGGGGAATGGTGACGCGGCACGCCCGACGTGTGGGCGCAGGCGCGCCCCCGGCCGACGCGATTCCCGACGCGCGCCCCCAGTTCTCAGGGGTCCACCCTGATGACACCCCGACAGCGGGCCGTCATCCTGGTCTCCGGAGGACAGAAGGACGCCACGATGACACGACACCATGCCCGGGCAACGCTCCTCGTCGCGGCGGTCGCCGGCGTCGCGCTCGCCCTGAGCGGCTGCGCGGGCGGCGGCGATGGGTCGACGGATGCCGCGGACGCCGAGGCCGGGGGGTCGGTCGGGGGCGGATCCGAGTGCACGACGGCGTTGACGGCAACCCTGCCCGACGGCACCTCGGTGTCCCTCACCGAGGCGGGCGCGGCGACATTCGGCGACGGCGTGTCGTACTCGACGTTCGCTGCCGACTTCGCGCCGGATCCCGACACGAACCTGCTCCTGGAGTATCCGCCTGTGCCCGACGACGGCACGATCGCATACATCAGCACGGCGGTGTTCAACCAGGAGACGGATCACCCGGCGCTCGCACCGGGAGATGAGATCGCGTGGACGCGGGACTTCGACGTCGTCACCTTCGCGGTCATCGTGCAGTCCGGGGCCGACCAGTTCAGCACGAGCACGGATGGTGCCGGAACGCTCAGCGTGAGCGAGGTGTCGGACGATCGCATCTGCTTCGACCTGGAGTACACCGATGCCGAGAAGGCGGTGAGCGGCACGCTGAGTGCCGACGTGGTGAGCTGAGATTTCGACATCGGCCGCGTGATGCCGCTACGCTCCGGAGGATGCCGGGCGCTGGGGAGACGGCCGCCGATGTCGAGCCGTTCGACGGTCCGGCGAGCTCGGGGGCGCTCGCCGGACTGCTCGACGTGCTCGCGGTGCTGGGCGAGGACGTCGGCGTCGCGGAAGTCGCGCACGCGCTCGGCGTGGACGACTCGACCGCCGTCGAGGCGCTCGCCGAGCTCGAGCTGATCGGGCAGGTTCGCGCGCGGCCGCCGGCGCGGTTCGCGCTCGCTCCCACCGCACGGGCCGAGCGCATCGCCGCGATGACGGTCGCCGAACAGGCCCAGGTGCAGCGGCGCGCTGCGGAGGCGCTCCATCGGTGCGGGCATCCGCCCGGGCGCGTCGCCGCCCACCTCGGCGCCGCCTACCCGTTCTGCGCGCCGTGGGCGATCGAGGCGCAGCGCGAGGCGGCCCGGGCCGCGCGACGCCGCGGTGCGCGAGATGAAGCCGTCGAGCGGCTCGACTGGTGCGTGTCGGCGGGATGCGAGGGGGCTGTTCGCACCGAGATGGTGATCGAGCTGGCCCAGGCGGAGCTCGCGGCCGGCCGGGAGGAAGGCGCGGAGCGACTTCGGTGGCTCGCGCGCACGATCACCGAACGGCCGGCGCTCGTCAGGATCGGCGAGGTCCTCTACAGCATGGGCCGCTTCGCCGAGGCCGTCGCGACCTTCGCGGCCGTGCTCGACGCGCGGTGCGACGGGTGGGAGCAGCTCGACGAGTGGGGTGCGCGGGCGCTCGCCGGCGACATCGTGAGCAGGCTGCTGATGGGCGAGAGCATCCCCGGCCGTCTCGCGAGCCTCGATCGGCTCGTGCAGTCGCTCCCCGACGACGCGGGGCTCCGGCGGGGCCCGGTGCCCGCGATCCTGCTCGCCACCGCAGCGGGGACCCTCGCGCTCGGAGTCGATCGTCGTGTCCCCGTGGTTCGCGGGTGGCTGGACGCGGTCGCCGACTCCGGTCGTGCGATGCCGCGCAGCCTGCTCGAGTCGCACCCGGCCGCGCTCGTGTTCTGCGGTGAGCCGGCCCGGGCGATCGAGGTGCTCGATGCGGGCCTGGCGGAGGCGGTCTCGGAGGATGCGGTCGTCGAGTACACCTCGCTGCGTGCGATCCGCGCCTTCGCGATGTTCGTCCGCGGCGACCTCAGCGCGGCCGAGGCCGATGCCGACGACGTGCTGCGCCTGAGCCGGCGGACGCCCACGGCGAGCCGTGCGGCGATCGGCCCCGCGCGCTATGCGATCGTGAGCGCTTCGGTGCTGCGGGGGGAGTTCGGACACGCTTCCCAGGCGCTCGAGTCGCCCGCCCTCGACGGAGCGGGACTCATGACGGGGTGGGATGCGCTCGCGCGCGGAACCCTCGCGCTGGTGACGGGGCGACCGGATGCCGCGCTGGCGGCGTTCCGGGCCGCCGGGCGTGCGTTCACGGTCAACGGCGCGAGTGGGCTGCTGGGCGGCTGGCGCGGGCGCGCGGCCGAGGCGCTCCTTCTGCTCGGCCGCGTCGGCGAGGCGATCGGGCTGCTCGAGGACGAGGTCCGCTTCGCGCGCGACGCCGGCGCGGTCGGCTCGGAGGCGGCGGCGTCGCGACTGCTGTCACGCACCGTCCCCGATCCCGCGGCGAGGGCCCTCGCGTTGGAGGCGGTCGTCGCGCTCGCCGACTCCGGCGCGCCGATGGTCGAGCGCGCCGCTGCCCGGATCGAGTGGGGGATGGCGCTGCGCCGTGCCGATGATCGCGCCGCGGCGCGCGATGCGCTGCGCGACGGCGCCGCCCTGGCCCGCGCGTGCGGTGCGACGCAGCTCGATGCCCTCGCGACCGGAGAGCTCTCCGCCGCGGGCGCACGCGCGGTCGCACGGCCCCTCACCGGCGCCGAGTCGCTCTCGCCCTCGGAGCGGCGGGTCGCCGAACTGGCCGCACGACCGGCCACGAACCGTGAGATCGCACGGATGCTGTTCCTGTCGGTCAAGACGGTGGAGACGCATCTGTCGTCGGTGTATCGCAAGCTCGGGGTCGCCGGCCGTCGGCATCTCGCCGCGGCGCTCGCCCCTCCGCCGGATTCGGGCGGTGACGGGTCCGGCGATCCGGGTGGCCGCGGAGGCGCGTGACTGCCTATGCTCGGCCGTACGCGCCGGCGCCGGCGGGCCGTGCAGGACCGAAGTGAGGAAGCGGGAGCACACGTGGACGTCAGCATCTCAGCAGGACCGGCCTTCGCGATGGGGACGGTGGCGGTGCCGCCCGGCGGGTCCGTGCGCGTCGAGGCGGGCGCGATGGCGATGACCCGCGGGGACATCACGGTCGAGACGTCGACGCAGGGCGGGTTCTTCAAGGGCATCCGCCGCGCGCTCGGTGGCGAGAGCTTCTTCGTGAACGACTACCACTCCGCCACCGGCGGTCAGGTGGGTGTCGCGGCGACCCTGCCCGGCGACATGGTGAAGGTCACCCTCGGCAGCACGCCGCTGATGGTGCAGTCGGGGTCGTGGAGCGCATCCGACCCGTCGGTGGATGTCGATTCGAAGTGGGGCGGCGGCAAGTCGTTCTTCAGCGGCGAGGGCCTGATCCTGCTGCGCTGCTCGGGAGCCGGCGACCTGCTGCTCGCCTCCTACGGTGCGATCATCGCGACCGAGCTGACGGCGGGGGAGACGCTCACGCTCGACACCGGGCATGTGGTCGCGTTCGACGAGACCGTGCAGTACTCGGTCCGCAAGGCCGGCAGCTGGAAGTCGACGCTGCTGGGCGGTGAGGGCCTGGTCACCGACTTCACGGGCCCTGGCCGTGTGTGGATGCAGACGCGTTCGAGCCTCGACCTGATCGAGTGGATCAAGCGCGTCAACCCCCAGCAGCGCTCCAACTCGTAACGGTCCGGCGTGCCCCCGCGCGGGCGCCGTGACTCACGTGGCGCGGTCGTGGTGGGACCCGTCTCCGCCCGGCTCCACCATCGCGCCGAACTCGCCCGCGGCGAGCGTGGCGATCGCGCCGGTGTCGTCGCGCTCCTCGACCTCTTCGGGCGTGAGCTCCCTCTCCGCCGCGACGCGTTCGTCGTGGGCCTCCTGGAGCGCGGACTTCGCGCGCAGCGGCGGTGTGCGGAAGAACAGCGACAGCAGGAACGCGATCGCCGACACGGCCATGGCGACCCCGTAGATCTGCACCGACGACTCGGCGAATCCGACGAGGAACGGCTTCGCCAGGCGTGTGTCCGCCCCGTTCAGGAACGACGTGTCGTCGAGCGTCGCGGCGTCGGCGGACGCCGAGCCGTCACCGCCTTCGAAGGCGGCCTGCAGGTCGGGCAGGACCTGCTCGACGACCTGCTCGCGAGCGGCGGCATCCGACAGATCGACCTGGTCGGAAAGGCCGGCGACGATCGGATCGACGATCGGGGCGTAGACCGTCTCCATGATCGCGGCGTTCTCGGGGGCGTCGGCGACCGCGGGGTCCAGCGCCGCGTCCAGCGCCTCGGTGAGGACCTGATCGTCCGACAGCGACGCGGTGATGTTGGCGGGCATCGTCGTGAACAGCAGCGACAGGAGCACGGCCGTCCCGAGCGTGCCGCCGATCTGACGGAAGAACGTCGATCCGCTGGTGGCGACGCCCATGTCGCGCAGGGCGACGGAGTTCTGGCTCGCGATCGTGAGCGTCTGCATGAGCTGCCCGAGTCCCAGGCCGATCAGCAGCATGGCGCCCGCCACGAACCAGTACGAGGAGTCCCACTGCAGGAACGACAGATACAGGTAGCCCGCGGTCAGCAGTGCGGTGCCGAGCACCGGGAAGATGCGGTATCGCCCGGTGCGGGCGATGATCTGACCGCTCGTGATCGAGGCGATCATGAGGCCGAGGATCATCGGCAGCATCTGCAGCCCGCTGAGGGTCGGAGACGACCCGAGCACGATCTGCAGGTACAGCGGCAGGGTGAGCATGCCGCCGAACATGGCGAACCCGACGAACACCCCGATCACGGTGGCCATCGAGAAGGTCGGGGACCGGAACAGCTTCAGCGGGATGAGCGCGTCGTCGCCCATGCCGCGCTCGATGAACACGAACGCGATGAGGCTCGAGACGCCGACCACGTAGCAGGCGACGGCGCCCGGGCTCGTCCAGCCCCAGTCGCGTCCCTCCTCGGCCACGAGCAGCAGCGGGACGAGGCCGAGGACCACCGTGGTCGCCCCCCACCAGTCGATCCGCACGCCGGGGCGCGGATGCGCCGGCAGGTGCAGGAACCGCAGCACGATCGCGAGCGCGACCAGCCCGATCGGCACGTTGATGAGGAACACCCACCGCCAGCCGGCGATCCAGAGGATCTCGTCGGCGCCGGCGAACAGGCCGCCCACGAGCGGGCCGATGAGGCTCGAGATGCCGAAGACGGCGAGGAAGTATCCCTGGTACCGAGCGCGCTCGCGCGGCGCCAGCATGTCGCCCATGATGGCCAGCGGCATCGACATGAGCCCGCCGGCGCCCAGTCCCTGGATCGCGCGGAAGGCGGCGAGCTCGAGCATCGACGTCGAGAAGGTCGACAGGATCGATCCCACGATGAAGATGCCGATCGCGGCGATGAACAGAGGGCGCCGGCCGAAGATGTCGGAGAGCTTGCCGTAGATCGGCGTCGAGATGGTCGACGTGATCAGGTAGGCGGTGGTGACCCACGCCTGCTGGCTGAGCCCGTTCAGGTCGTCGCCGATCGTCCGGATCGACGTCCCGACGATCGTCTGGTCGAGCGCCGAGAGGAACATCCCCGACATGAGGCCGACGATCACCAGCAGGATCTGACGGTGCGTCATGAGCGGCTGCGAGGACGGGTCGGTCGGATGCGCGGAGGCCACGTGCCGATGGTAGACCTCGCCGATGGCAGGCAGGAGGAGCGCGGAGCGGTAGTGTGGCCCACATGAGCACGACGCCTCCCGGCTGGTATGACGACGGACACGGTGCCCTGCGCTGGTGGGACGGAGCCGCGTGGACTGAGCATGTTGCTCAGCCTGAGCCCGAGACCCCCGCCCCCGAGGGTGCCGACACCCCCGCCCCCGAGGGTGCCGAGACCCCCGCTCCCGAGGGCGCCGCGGCGCTGCCTCCCGAGCTCGCGGCGGAGTTCGAGCCGGCCGCCGCGACGTCGGTCGGTGTGCCGGTACCCGGCGAGGTGCCCGCCTACGGCGCGTACGGAGCGGGCCAGCCGGGCGCGCAGCAGCCCTACCCCGGGGGCGCGTTCGTTTCCGCCACCGAGCCGAAGAAGTCGCGCGCGTGGATCATCTGGCTCGTCGTCGGCATCGTGCTGCTCGGCATCGTGATCGCCGCCGCCGTGCTCATCCCGCTGCTGATCCTCGGCGGCTCGGGAGGCAACGGGCCCCAGACGCCGTCGTCGACCGTCGAGATCGACGACAGCGTCGTCCTGTCGACCGACGACGACTACGCGATCGTCGACACCGTGGCGCTGTACGACAGCGCGTGGCAGAGCATCGACTGCGATCAGTACATCGCCTCCACGACGACGGACTTCCGCGAGAACATCGGCTACGCCGACTGCGAATCGTTCATGGCCGACGCTGAGGGCGCCGCTGAGACGCTCGACGACTACTCCGTCCTCGTGACCTTCCTGTCGGTCGAGGGTGAGACGGCCCTCGTGGGCACCACCGAGACCTATTCGAGCCTGTACGACGAAGATGGCGTGCTCTCCGACGAGCGGATCGAATACGAGGACTACCTGTACTACTTCCTCGTGGTCGTCGACGGTGAGTGGCTCATCGACGGCGTGGAATACGAGTGATGGCGGCGCGGCCGGTCGGCGCTGAACGGAATCTTCGATTCGTCCTCACCGGCATCGCCGTCGGCCTGCTCGCGGGGCTGCTGTCGGGCCTGTTCGGCGTGGGCGGCGGCACGGTCATCGTGCCGCTGCTCGTCCTGATCCTGGGGTTCGATCAGCGCCTGGCCGCCGGCACGTCGCTCGCGGCGATCGTCCCCATCGCGACGGTCGGCGTCATCTCGTACGCCCTCCACGGTGAGGTCGCCTGGTTCGCGGCGCTGATCCTCGCCGGTGCGGCCGTGGTCGGCGCGCAGGTCGGCACGTGGCTGCTGGCGCGCCTGCCGCAGAAGGTGCTGCGCTGGGGCTTCATCGGATTCCTCGGCATCGTCATCGTGATGCTCTTCGTGGTCATCCCCTCTCGCGATGCCGGGCTCGAGCTGACGTGGCTGTCCGGGTTCGGCCTGGTCGTCCTGGGTCTGCTCACGGGCGTGCTGTCGGGTCTGCTGGGCGTGGGCGGCGGCATCGTGGTCGTGCCGGCGCTCATGATCCTGTTCGGCACCAGCGATCTGCTCGCCAAGGGCACGTCGCTGCTCATGATGATCCCGACCGCGATCTCGGGCACCATCGGCAACTTCCGTCGCGGCAACGTCGATCTGACGGCGGCCCTGCTGGTGGGCGTGGCGGCGTGCACGACCACGGCGCTGGGAGCGTGGCTCGCCACGCTCATGGATCCGCTCGTGGCCAACATCACGTTCGCCCTCTACCTCGCCTTCATCGCCGGGCAGATGGCCTACAAGACGGTCCGCAGCGGTCGCAAGTAGCACCCCCGGGGGCGCCCAGGCCGGCTCGGTAGGATGGCACGGTGCCAGTGAACCCCGAGCTCGTGGGTCGCGTGTTCCCCGCGACGGCCCCCTACCTCGTCGGACGCGAGAAGGTGCGCGAGTTCGCGCGCGCCGTGTTCGCCGACGACGCCCAGCATCACGACCCCGCCGCCGCGCAGGCGCTCGGCTATGCCGACGTCGTCGCGCCGCCGACCTTCGCGATGGTCGTGCAGGACCTCACTCTCCAGCAGCTGCTGGCCGAGCCCGACTCGGGCATCGAGCTGTCGCGCGTGCTCCACGCCGAGCAGCGCTTCCGCTACAGCCGTCCGATCGTCGCCGGCGACGAGCTGACCGCGCAGCTGACCGTGTCCGGCATCCGCACCATCGGCGGCAACGCGATGGTGACCAGCGATGCCGAGGTGACGGATGCCGCCGGCGCCCACGTCGTCACGGCGACGTCGGTCCTGCTGGTCGGGGAGGGCGAGTCATGAGCGACCTGAACGTGGGCGACGTCGTCGCCGAGCGCACCGTCCATCTCACGCGCGAGTCGCTGGTGCGCTACGCCGGCGCCTCGGGCGACTTCAACCCCATCCACTACCGGGACGACGTCGCCCAGGCCGTGGGCCTCCCGGGCGTCCTCGCGCACGGCATGCTGACCATGGGCCTCGCGGTCGAGACGATCGTGCCGTGGCTGGGCGATGCCGGCCGCATCCTCGAGTACGGCGTGCGCTTCACCCGGCCGGTCGTGGTCGACCCCGACACCGGTGCCGACGTGTCCGTCACCGCCAAGGTCGGCCAGATCGAGGACGAGACGATCCGCATCGACCTGACCGTCGCGCACGGCTCGACGACCGTGCTCGGCAAGGCGCAGGTGCGCGTGCGGGTCGCGTGACGATGCCCGAGATCGACCCCGTCCCGCTCTCCGACCTGACGACCCTGCGCACGGGAGCCGCCCCCGCCCGCATGTTCGAGGCGCGCACCCGGGATGAGCTCATCGAGACGCTCCGCGACCTGTGGGCGGAGGGCGAGCCGGTCCTGGTGATCGGCGGCGGGTCCAACCTGTTCGTCGGCGACGAGCCCTTCGACGGGGCGGTCGTGCGCATCCGCACGACCGGGATCGAGCGGATGCCCTCGCCCCGCGACGGCTATGCGCGGCTCCGCGTCGAGGCCGGCCACGACTGGGACGCGCTGGTGGAGCATGCCGTCGCCCAGGGCCTCGCCGGCATCGAGGCGATGTCGGGGATTCCCGGCACGGTCGGCGCCGCGCCGGTCCAGAACGTCGGCGCATACGGCCAGGAGATCGTGCAGACTCTCGTCGAGGTCGATCTGATCGACGAGTCGACGGGTGAGGTCTCGACGGTGCCGGCATCCGGCCTCGAGCTCGGTTTCCGCACCTCGGTCCTCAAGCACCACTACGGCTCGGTGCCCGAGCGCTCGGCCGTCATCCTCTCGGTCACCCTCGAGCTGGCCGAGGTCGGGCACGCCGCGCGCCCCATCCAGGGGCAGCAGCTGCGCTCGGCGCTGGGTCTGGCCGAAGGCGAGGCGGTGACGGTCGCGTGGATCCGCGACCATGTGCTCGCCACGCGCCGCAGCAAGGGGATGGTGCTCGACGACGCCGACCCCGACACGTGCAGCGCGGGCTCCTTCTTCCAGAACGCGATCGTGTCGGCATCCTTCGCGCGCACGCTTCCCGACGATTGCCCGCGGTGGCCGGTCTCACCCGACATGGATCCGGTCCTGGTGATCCCGCTGGCATCGTTCGACGGCTACGTGCCGGCTCCGCAGGGGAAGCCGTCCGACGTCAAGGTCAGCGCCGCGTGGCTCATCGAGCACTCGGGCCTGCGCAAGGGCTTCAAGCTGCCCCGTTCGCGCGCGAGCCTGTCGAGCAAGCACGCGCTCGCGCTGACCAACCGCGGCAGTGCGACGGCCGCGGAGGTCGCCGAGCTGGCGCGGTTCATCCAGGGACGCGTGCAGGCCGAGTTCGGGCTGATCCTGCAGCCCGAACCCGTGCTCGTGGGCGTCGACCTCTAGGGCTGCGCGAACAGCTGCTGGAGGCGGTGGACGCCCTCGAGCAGCGCCTCGTCCCCGAGGGCGTACGACATCCGCAGGTAGCCGCTCGGCCCGAAGGCCTCGCCCGGAACCACCGCCACCTCGACCTCGTCGAGGATCAGGTCGGCGAGCTCGAGGGTGGTCTGCGGCGTCTTGCCGCGCCACTCGCGGCCGAGGAGCCCGTGCACGTCGGGGTAGACGTAGAACGCGCCGAGCGGGTTCGGCACCACGACACCGTCGATCTTCGACAGCTCCGAC
Source organism: Microbacterium thalassium (assembly GCF_014208045.1). Taxonomy (NCBI): domain Bacteria; kingdom Bacillati; phylum Actinomycetota; class Actinomycetes; order Micrococcales; family Microbacteriaceae; genus Microbacterium; species Microbacterium thalassium. The sequence goes on along the minus strand of NZ_JACHML010000001.1, from coordinate 3,476,221 downwards.
ACGATCAGCTGCCGGCGGCGGTCGAACGCGACGCGCATCTCCTCGGCGGCGTCCTGCGGGCCGGTGAGCGCGGCGAGCGCCGCGCGCTGGGCGACGTTGTTGACGTTGCTCGACAGGTGCGACTGCAGGTTCGCCGCGAGCTTCATGGCGTCCTTCGGGCCGACCATCCAGCCCACGCGCCATCCGGTCATCGCGTAGGTCTTGGCGACGCCGTTGACGAGGATCGTCTGGCCGGCGACCTCGGGCACGGCCTCGACGATCGAGACCGCCTTCACGCCCTCGTAGACGAGGTGCTGGTAGATCTCGTCCGAGATGATCCAGATGCCGTGCTCGAGAGCCCACCGGGCGATCGCCGTGGTCTCCTCGGGCGTGTACACGGCGCCGGTGGGGTTCGAGGGCGATACGAACACCAGCGCGGTCGTCCGGTCGGTGCGCGCCGCCTCGAGCTGGTCGACGGTCACCTTGTAGTCCTGGTCGGCACCGGCGAACACCGGCACGGGGGTGCCGTCGGCCAGGGCGATCGCCTCGGGGTAGGTGGTCCAGTACGGCGCGGGCAGCAGCACCTCGTCGCCGGGGTTCACCACAGCCTGGAACGCCTGGTAGACGGCCTGCTTGCCGCCGTTGGTCACCACGACCTGCGCCGGCTCGACCGCCAGTCCCGAGTCGCGCAGCGTCACGGCGGCGATCGCCTCGCGCAGCGCCGGCAGGCCGGCCGCGGGGGTGTATCGGAAGTTCGCGGAGTTCGTCAGCGCGTCGGCGGCGGCGTCCACGACCGCCTGCGGCGTGGGGAAGTCCGGCTCGCCGGCGGCGAAGCTGATGACGGGGCGTCCCGCGGCCTGCAGCGCCTTGGCCTTGGCGTCGACCTTGAGGGTCGCCGACTCGGCGATGGCGGAGAGCTTGCGGGACAGAGGAGCACGTTCGGTCACATACCGAATGGTAGTCGTCGGCATCCGGTTCCGCCGGGGGGATGACCGCGCGCATCCACCGAATGGTGGACACCGGTTCGGACGGATGGCCGTGCCGGGACCGGCACGGTTCGCGGGATCGTGGAGCCATGGACGAGAACGTGGTGCGGGTGCGGAACCTGCGCAAGGAATACGGGAACCGCGCGGTGGTCGACGATGTGTCGTTCGACATCGCGCGCGGTGAGACATTCGCCCTCCTGGGACCCAACGGGGCGGGCAAGACCACGACCGTCGAGATCCTCGAGGGATTCCGGCGTCGTACCGGCGGCGAGGTCAGCGTGCTGGGCGAGGACCCCGGCAAGGCGGGCCTGGCCTGGAAGGCGCGCATCGGCGTCGTGCTGCAGAGCGCCGGCGAGTTCGGCGCGTTCACGGTGCGGGAGCAGATCCGGCAGTTCGCCGGGTTCTTCCCCAAGCCGCGCGACGTCGACGAGGTGATCGCCGCCGTCGGCCTCGAGGCTCAGGCGGGCATGCGCGTCAACAAGCTCTCGGGCGGCCAGCAGCGTCGCGTCGATGTGGCGCTGGGCATCGTCGGGAGCCCCGACCTGCTGTTCCTCGACGAGCCGACGACCGGGTTCGACCCTCAGGCCCGCCTCGACTTCTGGGCGATGATCAAGGGCCTGTCGCACGACGGGACCACGATCCTGCTCACGACGCACTACCTCGAGGAGGCGGCGCACCTCGCCGACCGGGTCGGGATCATCGTCGGAGGACAGCTCGGAGCGATCGGCCCCGTGGACACCATCGGCGGCGAGGACGCCCGCACCCCGATCGTGCGGTGGACCGACGCCGGCACGCGTCACGAGCAGCGGACGCGCGAGCCGGGCCGTTTCGTGGCGGATCTGGTCGCGCGCGCCGGCGCGGAGCCGGCCGACGTCGAGATCGTCCGCCCCACCCTCGAGGACATCTACCTGGACCTCGTGAGCAACGACGACGGCGCCGCGGATGCCGCGGACGCCCCCGTGAAGGAGGAGTCGCGATGAGCACTCAGACGGCCACGACCCGCGCCCGCAGCGCGGCCGGTCGCAGCACCTTCGGGATGGGCCTGTGGCGTGCCCGCTTCGAGCTGATGCAGTACTTCCGCTCGGGAGACACGGTGGTCTTCACCTTCCTGTTCCCGATCCTGATGCTGGGGTTGTTCTCCGTCGCGTTCGGCGCCGACGGCGACATGCAGCCGGGGCCGGGTCTGCCGCCCGTCCCCGTCGCGCAGATGTACCTGCCGGCGATGCTGGCCGCGGGACTGCTGCTCTCGGGACTGCAGAACCTCGCGATCGACATCGCCGTGGAACGTTCGGAGGGTATGCTCAAGCGCCTCGGATCGACCCCGCTCTCGCCGGTGAGCTACTTCATCGGCAAGATCCTCCAGGTGGCCGTCACCGGTGTGCTGCAGGCCGCCGCGATCATCGTCTTCGCGGTGCTCGTCTTCCAGGTCCCGCTGCCGACCGAGCCCGACAAGTGGCTGACGTTCGCGTGGGTGTTCCTGCTCGGCATCACATCGTCGGCGCTGCTCGGCGTCGCGCTGTCCACGGTTCCGCGCTCGTCGCGCAGCGCGGCGGCGGTCGTGATCCCGATCGTGCTGATCGTGCAGTTCATCTCGGGCGTGTACCTGTTCTTCTACATGCTGCCCGAGTGGCTGCAGAACGTCGCCGGGGTGCTGCCGGTGAAGTGGATGGCGCAGGGCATGCGATACGTCTTCCTTCCCGACGAGTACTCGGCGCTCGAGCAGAACGGCGAGTGGAACCTCGCGGGCGTGGCGATCGCGCTGGCGATCTGGCTGGTCGTCGGGCTCGTCCTCGCGCGCGTCACCTTCCGGTGGAACCGGCGCGACGCGTAGCCTGAGCCCGGGACGGAGAGCATGCTCAATCGACGATGGTGGGACGCGGCGGTCATCGCCGCGTCCCTCATGGTCGTCGTCGCGCTGATCGTCGGACTCGGTGGCGCCTCGACGGCGGGCGACAGGCTGCTGGCGGCGGGCGCACTCGTCGTCCTGCTGCTGGCCTACGTGCTCGTCGCCCGGCCTGCGCTGGGGGCGCCGCGCACGTGGAGCCTGCCGGTGTTCGTGGCGCTCTCGGCCGCGGCCCTGGCGATCGGCTGCTCCGGCGAGCCGTTCTTCGCCGTCATGCAGGCGATCGCCTACCCGATGGCGTGGCTGCTGGCCGAACGCCGCCGCGACGCCGTCATCGGCTCGATCGTCGTCGCGCTGGGAGTGTTCGCCGGCTTCGCCGTCTTCTCCGGCGTCCTCGACGACGCCGACGCGGTCGTCCCCGCGCTCACGTCGGCGGCCGCCACGGCCGGCTTCGGTCTCGCCTTCGCGGTGGCCTTCGGCCTGTGGATCACGCGCATCGTGGAATACGGCGAGGAGCGCGCGCGCCTGGTCGGCGAGCTGACCGCCGCACAGGCCGAGATCGAGGTGCTCAGCCGCGACCGCGGCGCCTCGATGGAACGCGAGCGCCTGGCGCGCGACATCCACGACACCCTCGCGCAGACGCTCGCGGGCCTGACGATCCTCACCGAGCGCGCCGGGAAGCAGCTGCGCGAGGGGAGGACGGATGCGGCCTCCGACACCATCACGACGGTCGAGCGTCTGTCGCGGGACGCGCTCGCCGAGGCGCGCGCGATCGTCTCGCGTACGGCGGCCGTCCCCTCGGACACCGCCCTCGCCGACGCCGTGGACCGGCTGGTCGACCGGTTCCGCGCCGAGGTCGGACTGACGATCGACCTCGACCTGCGGCTCGATCCCGCCGGCGGCATCCCGCGCGAGACGCAGCTCATCGTGCTCCGCTGCCTGCAGGAGGCGCTCTCGAATGTGCGCAAGCACGCCGCGGCCACGCGTGTGCAGGTGACGGTGTCGACCGCGGCCGACGGCGGCGCGACCCTCGAGGTCGCCGACGACGGCACGGGCTTCGACGCGGCGGCGCGTCGGAACGGGTTCGGCCTCGACGGGATGAGCGACCGGGTCGCGATCGCCGGCGGTGAGCTCGAGCTCGACTCGGGCGTCGGACGCGGGACGACGGTGACCGTGCGCCTCCCCGCGCATGTCGATGCGGAGGAGACGGCATGATCCGCTTGGTGATCGCGGACGACCACCCCGTGGTCCGTGCGGGGCTGGTCGGCCTGCTGTCGGACGAGCCGGGGTTCGAGGTCGTGGGGGAGGCTGCCGACGGCGAGCAGGCGGTGCGCGTCGCCGCGGCGACCTCGCCCGATGTCGTCCTGATGGACCTGCGGATGCCGGGTGTCGACGGCGTCGAGGCGACGTCGCGCATCGCCGCCGAGGGGACCGCGAAGGTGCTCATCCTCACGACGTACGAGTCGGACGACCAGATCCTCGCCGCGATCGAGGCGGGGGCCAGCGGCTACCTGCTCAAGGCCGCGCCGCAGGACGAGATCCTCGCCGGCATCCGCTCCGTCGCCGAAGGCCAGACGGCGCTGTCACCGCAGGTGGCGGTCCGCCTCGTCGAGCGGATGCGGCAGCCGGCGACGGCGCCGACGCAGGTGCTCAGCGCGCGCGAGGTCGACGTGCTGCGGCTCGTGGCGCGCGGTCGCAGCAACAAGCAGGTCGCCGCCGACCTCGGCATCGGCGAATCGACGGTCAAGACCCACCTGCTGCGCACGTTCGAGAAGCTCGGCGTCGCCGACCGCACGCGCGCGGTCACCCTGGCGATGGAGAAGGGTCTGCTCGACTGATCGTGTGGATCACGACGCCGGCGCGACGATCGCGTGGACGACCGAGCTGACCGGCGGAAGCTCCGCGATTTCATCGCGAAGCCGCTGCGCGCCGGCACGGTAGGCGGTGTCGTCCAGCACGCGGGTCAGGGCCGTCCGGAGCTGTCCCGCCGGATCATGCCCCAGGTCGACCCGCACGCCGGCGCGGCACGCGTCGACGCGCGAGGCGTTGATGGCCTGGTCGCCCGTGAACAGGGGAAGCACGACCTGCGGAACGCCCGCGGCGAGCGCCGCCATCGTCGTGCCGAATCCGCCGTGGCCGATCACCGCGACCGCCTCGGTCATGGCCTCGTCCTGCGGCCACCAGGTCTCGACGTGGGCGTTGGGCGGCCAGGGGCGCAGCTCCTCCGGCGAGCCGGCGTGGCCCGTGGTCAGCAGGACCCGGATCGGCATGTCCGCGAGAGCCGCGAGCACCGAGCGGAACAGCGGGCCGAACGGCATCGTCGCCGCCACCGACCCGAACGTCACGTACACCAGCGGCGCGTCCGGGTCGCCCCATTCCGGCAGCGACGCGGCAGAGGGGTCCGGGAGCGCGCTGCGGAACCTCACGATGCTCCGCGGTGCGGCGACGTCCATGTCGGCGGCGTCGAATGTGGGCGGCACCGTCGTGATGATCGGCGACTCGCGTGCGGATCGCGTGAGCGATCGCGGTTCCAGGCCCGCCTCGCGCTCCCACTCGGCGAACGGGCCCCCGAGCGCGTCGGTGAACATCTGGAGCATGCTGATCGTCCCGATGGCGCATCGCAGGCTTCGGATCCCCGACTCCTCGGCGACGACGAGCGATGCGACCTCTGCGGGGTCGCGCACGATCACGTCCGGCCGCCACTGCCGCACCAGGTCGCGCAGCTTCGGAAGCGCCGCGCGGGCGTCGACGCGGCCGAACATCTCGCGGACGACGGTGCGATCGGTCTCGGCGCGCAGCCGCGGGTCGAATGCCGAGTCCGGATGCCGCTTCATGCGCTCACCGATCGGGCCGAACACCGCAGCCACCTCGGCGGAAGACGGATCGTCGAACGCGAACACGTCCAGACCCGACTGCCGCGCCTGGTCCGCGAAGGATGCCGGGACGGCGATGCGGACGTCGTGGCCGGCGTCGCGGCAGGCGCGCGCCACCGGCACGCAGGGGAGGAAGTGCCCCGCGGTTCCGGTGGCCGAGATGAGCACGCGCACCCGCCGAGTATCCCGCGCGTTGCCGCGTGTGGCAATGGTTCTGCTGAGTCAGTCCTCGGTCGCTTCCATCCTCACCCGGCGGTGTCGTCTCCGGGCCGGCGCGACCAGTGCTCCAGCATGAGCGCGAGCCCGGCTGCGAGCGCGTCGAAGCTGCGGTCGACATCGCGCGGAAGACCGAACCCGCCCGTCGTCTCGAGCGCTGTGAACCCGTGCAGAGCGGCGCGCACGGCCCGCGCCGCGTCGACGGCATCCTCTCCCGCGATGCCGTAGCCCGACAGCACCGCGTACACCACGGTGAGCGTGCGGTCGGCGCCGGGGTTGTCGCGGCCCGGTCGCTGCGCCGCCGCGTACCGGCCCGGATGCTCCAGCGCGTATGCGCGATACGCCGCGCACAGCCGGGCGAGCGCGTCCGCACCGGAGACGCCGACGGTCGCCGTGGTGAGGGCGTCGGCCAGGCCCTCCGCGCCCTCGACCGCGACGGCGTGACGCAGCGCCTCGAGCGAGGCGACGTGCTTGTACAGACTCGGCACCTTCACCCCCAGCCTGACGGCGACGGCGGCGAGGGTGAGGGCGTCCCACCCGTGCTCATCGGCGAGGTCCGCGGCCGTTCCCGCGACCACGGCGGGGGAGAGGCCGGCCCTAGGCATCCGCGGTGACCTGACGGCAGAACGCGATCAGAACGTCGTTGACCTCGTCGGGGCGCTGCGCCTGCGGGTAGTGACCCGCGCCGTCGATCATCGTGATGCGGGCGTCCAGCCGCTGCGCGATCCAGTCGGCTTCGGCCGCGGGGTCGGCGAAGTCGGGGTCCCGCGACCCCATCACGACGGCCGTCGGGGCGGTGACGCGGTCGAGGCGCTCTTCGGCGACCGCGTGGTCGGTGTGCGTGGTCGCCGCGAACGCCCGCGTGTAGCCGGGGCGCGTCATCGCGGCGCGGATGCGGGAGCGGTGCTCCTCGAAGTCGGCGGGCCTGTCGCCCGGATACAGCGACGGCAGATAGGCCAGCCACGCCTGACGCGCCCACGGCCGCGCCATCATGATGCGGAAGATCATGCCCATCACCGGGTTCGTCGGCGGGTTGCGCACGAACGGCCCGATCAGCACGAGCCCCGCGACGGCGGACGGGTCCTCGGCGGCCGCCCACACGGCCGCTCCGGCGCCCAGGGAGTTGCCTGCGAGAACGGCGCGCCCGCCGAGGTGGCGCGCCAGCGCGAGAGCGTCGGAGCCGGCCGCGGCATCGTCGTAGGCGTCGAAGGTCGTGTCGCTGTCGCCGTGCCCGCGCAGATCCATCGCTGCGACGCGGAAGCCGGCGGCGGCGAGGGCGGGGACGGTGAAGCGGAACGACGACGCGAGTTCGCCCATCCCGGGGATGCAGACGACGAGCGGACCCTCGCCGGTGACCCGGTAGGCGATGCGCCCGCCGGGGCGCTCGAGGTGGTGCACGGGGAGGTCGTGGAAGGACGGCGCGTTCATGACTTCTCCTTGACTCAGTCCATTAGCGATGCGGCTAATGCTATTAGCCAATGAGGGAATGCGCAAGGGTGGATCCGCGGTCGGCTGGGAGTGACACGCAGTACCGCGTATGATGGAACCCGGTTTCAGGGGATCCTGTACCCGATGAAGGGACTTCAGCCATGGCCGACGCCGCCACCTACACCGCACCCGTCGACGACTACGCCTTCCTGTACGGCGAGGCGTTCGGGGCCGACCTGGTCGCCCGTGCGACCGACGGCGCGATGACCGCCGAGGACGCCATCGACGTCCTGACGGCCGCGGGCGAGTTCGCCTCGGAGGTCCTGGCCCCCCTCGACGAGCCCGGCGACCGCGTCGGCGCGACGCTCGTCGACGGCCAGGCTCGTCTGCCCGAGGGCTTCGCCGACGCCTACCAGGCGCTCGTCGAGGCGGGGTGGATCACCGCCGAGGCCCCCGAGTCCGCCGGCGGCGACGGTCTGCCCACGCTCATCCAGAACGGCCTCGGTGAAATCTGGAACGGCTCGAACATGGCCTTCGCGCTGAACTGGATGCTGACCGCCGGCGCGATCCACGCCCTCGACGCCGTCGCCTCTCCCGATCTGCGCGAGACCTACCTCGCGCCGATGGTCGAGGGGCGCTGGACCGGCACGATGAACCTCACCGAGCCGCAGGCCGGGACCGACCTCGGCGCGATCCGGACGATGGCGACGCCGAACGACGACGGCACGTGGTCGATCAGCGGCCAGAAGATCTTCATCACGTGGGGCGACCACGACGTGGCCGACAACATCGTGCATCTCGTCCTCGCGCGCACGCCCGGCGCTCCCGAGGGCGCCAAGGGCATCTCGCTGTTCGTCGTTCCCAAGTTCCTGGTGAACGAGGACGGCAGCCTGGGCGAGCGCAACGGCGTCCAGACGGTCTCGCTCGAGCACAAGATCGGCATCCACGGCAGCCCGACGTGCGTCCTCGCCTACGAGGGCGCCACCGGCTACCTCGCGGGAGAGCTCGGCGGGGGCCTGGCGGGCATGTTCGTCATGATGAACTCCGCCCGCGCCGGCATGGGGCTGCAGGCCACCGGCGTCTCGGACCGCGCCTACCAGCGCGCCATCGCCTACGCGCAGACGCGCCTGCAGGGACCGGTCATGGACCGGCCCGCCGGCACCACGATCGCCGAGCACCCCGACGTCCGCCGTCTGCTGCTGTCGATGTCGAGCGAGATCTTCGCGATGCGCGCGATGGGCGTGCTTCTGGGCGACCTGTTCGACCGCGCCGAGAGCGACGGGACGCTCGCGATGGCCGAGTTCTTCGTGCCGATCTTCAAGGGCTGGACCACCGAGGAGTCGCTGCGGATCACCTCGGATGCGATCCAGGTCCATGGCGGCATGGGCTTCATCGAGGAGACCGGCGTCGCGCAGCACTACCGCGACGCGCGCATCATGCCGATCTACGAGGGCACCACGGCGATCCAGTCCAACGACCTCATCGGACGCAAGCTCATCCGCAACGGCGGCGAGACGGCATCCGCCCTCTTCGCGCAGATCGAGGCGACGGTCGCCGAACTGACCGCCGCCGATTCGCCCGTCGCCGCGCGCACCGCCGATCGTCTCGAGCGCGCGGTCGGGGCCGCGCGCCGTGCGACCGACGCGATGCTCGGGTTCGCCTCGTCGCCGCGCGACGCGTACTCGGTGAGCGTCCCCTACCTCATGCTGCTCGGCACGCTCGCGGGCGGCTGGATGCACGCGCTCGCCGTCGTCGCCGTGCTCGGCCACGACGCGCCCGCGCCCGCCGACGCGCAGCGCCTCACCGAGGCAGACTTCTACGGCGCGCACCACCTGCCGCGCGTCCACGGTCTCGCCGAGACGGTCGTCGCCGGCGAGATCGGCTGAGACCCGGAGACACAGGCGGATGCCGCGGGCCCTCGAGCCCGCGGCATCCGCTTCCTCGTGGTGGCGGCCTACGGCAGGATGCCGACCGCCCAGCAGTTCGACCGGGCAGAGTCGCCCTCGAGCCGGTCGATGAGCCAGTTCGTCGCGGCGCGTCGCTGCGTCAGCATCGGCCCGAGGTGATTCACTGCCGTGCCCTGCGACGAGACGGCCTGCGGAATCGGGACGTAGCGGACGTTGGCGCCGAGGGAGCACCAGTCCTTCGCCAGCTGCTTGGCCTGGCCGTGGGCGACGATGTCGTCCTTGGTCCCGGTCAGCACCATGACGGGCGCGTTCGGCTTCATGGTGCCGATGCGCTGCGCGTCGACGGCCGCCTTGGCCGCCGGCACGCGGGCCGTCACCTGCGCCAGCGACGAGCCCGATGTCGTCCAGGATCGCGTCGCGTCGAAGGCCGTGCCGCTGAGCAGGATCAGGTCGCCGATGCAGCGGGTCGACAGGTCGGCGAGGGTGGCACGCCCCGACGCGCTGAGCTCGCTGTCGAGCGCGGCGTCCAGCGCCGGGTCGTACTGCAGCAGTCCGTTCAGCGCCCACCCGATCACGCCCGTCAGCGCGGTCTTGTCGGCCGAGACCATGACGGCGGCGAGGTCCGCCGGCGGGGCTCCCGCGTAGGTGCCGACGACGTCGAGCTCCGGCGCGTAGCTCGCCGCGAGCTCGGCGGCCGAGGCTGCGGCGCCGCCGCCCTGCGAGTAGCCGTAGAAGCCCACGGGCGACGCCGCCGTGATCGACGTGCCCTCGAGCGAGAGCGCCGCACGCACGGCGTCGAGCACCGCGTGGCCCTCGTCGACGCGGTTGACGTACGTGTGCAGCCGGTCGGTGGCGCCCAGCCCCACGTAGTCGGTCATGACGACCGCGACGCCCTGGCGCAGGAATCCGTAGACGCCGAGGGCCTCGTAGCCGGCCGAGACGGCGAGGTCGTCCTCGTCGATCACGACCGCCGACTCCAGCGAGTACGAGGGGGCGCACGAGTCGCCCTGCCCCTGGGTTCCCGCCGCGTACGAGACCAGCGGCCGGGGGCCGCCGCCGCTCCACGCCACAGTGGGTTCGATGTAGACGCCGGTGACCGCCGCGGGCGAACCCGTCGCATCGGTGGTCTTGTACATGATGCGCGTCGCGGTGCCGGGCAGGCCCGAGACGACGTCGTCGATGTCGACGTTCACGCGCAGTTCCATGGGCTCGCTGCGCACGAGTTCGCCGTTGCCGGCGGGCAGGGATTCAGGTGGGTCGTAGAACGAACCCTCCGCGTTCGCGGCAGGGGCGGTGAGCAGGCCGATCACCAATGCTCCGAGCAGTGCACACGTCGTCGTGCGTCGCATAAGTCCTCCTTTGGGCTTCGTGCGGAACACGACGCAAGCTAGCGAGGATCTCCCTTCCGACCGGCGGGTTCTCGGATATCCACAACAGCGGACAGTGTTGTCCGGCTCCACTTGTCGAGAAACTCGATATCACCGAACGTGATACGGGATTCCAGCGCTTCGGCGGAGCCGCGTCACCGGAGCGCGAGGGCGTCGTCGCGCATGCGCATGACCATGGCCTCGGGCGGCGGCAGCGTGCACTGCTCCTGCTGCAACTCGGCGGCGGTATCGGCCGACGAGCGGTCCTCGACGACCTCGGTGACCGTGCGCGCCAGCAGCTCCCAGGGCGGCGGCTCGGCGATGAGCGCCTTGCCCACGCCGGTCGCCTGGACGCGCATCGCGTTGATCCACTGGTCGTTGGCGAACTGCGGGATCACGACCTGAGGGGCGCCGCTCGCGAGCGCCGTCATCGTCGTGCCGAAGCCGCCATGGGTGACGACGGCCTGTGCGCTGCGCATGACCTCGGGCGGCGGCACGCGCTCCACGTGGGCGTTGCGCGGCCACGGGCGCACGCTGTCGGGGTCGCCGTCGGGTCCGATCGCCACGAGCACGCGCGCGTACACGCGCGACAGCGCGTCGATCACGTCACGGTACGCGCCCGCCGCGGGTGATGTGGCGGTCACGGTGCCGAACGTGACGTAGACCAGCGGCGCATCCGCGTCGCCCCACCTCGGCAGGTCGGTCTCGGGACCTTCCGGCGCGGGGTTGTAGCGGAAGCGGTGGATCGCCCGCGGCTCGCCGGGGCCGGGCACGTCGTCGTCGAAGCCCGGGGGGACGATCGTGTACAGCGGCGCCTCCGAGGCCGCCGCCAGCAGACTCCCCGGTTCGAGCCCGGCCGAACCTTCGAAGTCGGCGAACGAGTGGCCGATCATGCCCATCAGCAGGCGCAGCGTCTCGAGGATGCCGATCGCCGACTGGACGTGGGGGATGCCGCGCGACTCCGCGACGACGAGGGAGGCGACTTCGGCGGGTTCGCGCACGATGAGGTCGGGCCGCCACTCGTCCACGACCTGCTGCATCCGCGGGAGCGCTGCACGGCCGCGCAGGCGCCCGAACACATCGCGGATCATGACGAGGTTCGACTCCTGGCGGCTGGGGTTCGGGCCGAGGCCCGCCAGGGCTCCGGCGATCTCGTCGGCGGACGGCTCGTCGAAGCCGAACGCGTCGTAGCCGGCCGCCGTGACCCGGTCGGCGAACGACGCCGGACATGCCACGCGCACCTCGACGCCGGCCTGCGCGCATGCCCGCGCGAGCGGGATCATCGGCCGGACGTGACCGAGATTCGCCGTCGTCGCGAAGAGCACGCGCATGCGGCGATTCTTCTCGGACGTGGCCGTCCGGTCAACGGTCCCGGGCATGTTCGGACGAAACGGATGCCCGGACCGACGAGGTCCGGGCATCCGTTCCGGGGGGAGAGGGGCGGGGGCGCCTGCTACTGGCCGTCGACGAGGTACTTCGAGTACGCCGGCAGCGTGAGGAAGGCCGGGAAGTCCTCACCCAGCGCGACTTCGCGGAAGATCTCGGCGGCGTCGTCGAACCGGTCGCCCTCGAATCGCGTGACCTCTTCCAGGGTCCGAGTGATCAGGCCCTCGACGTACTCGCGGGTGATGGGCGTGCCGTCCTCGATCGTGCGGTCCTGGTGGATCCACTGCCAGATCTGCGAGCGCGAGATCTCGGCGGTCGCGGCATCCTCCATGAGGTTGTCGATGGCGACGGCGCCCAGGCCCCGCAGCCACGCCTCGATGTAGCGGATGCCCACCGACACGTTGTCGTGCACGCCCTTGGCCGTGATCGGGCGTCCGATGTGGACGTCGATCAGGTCCGCGGCCTTCACGTGCACGTCGTCCCGCTGGCGGTCCACCTGGTTCGGCTTGTCGCCGAGCACGGCGTCGAACTCCGCCTTCGCCGTCGGGATCAGGTCGGGGTGGGCCACCCACGTGCCGTCGAAGCCGTCGCCGGCCTCGCGCTTCTTGTCGGCCGACACCTTCTCGATGGCCATGGCGGTCACCTCGGGGTCGCGGCGGTTCGGGATGAACGCGCTCATGCCGCCGATGGCGAACGCTCCGCGCTTGTGGCACGTCTTCACCAGCAGCTCGGTGTACGCCCGCATGAACGGCACCGTCATGGTGACCTCGCTGCGGTCGGGCAGCACGAAGCGGGCGCCGCGGCCGCGGTAGTTCTTGATGATCGAGAAGATGTAGTCCCAGCGACCGGCGTTCAGGCCCGCGATGTGGTCGCGCATCTCGAAGAGGATCTCCTCCATCTCGAACGCGGCCGGCAGCGTCTCGATCAGCACCGTGGCGCGGATCGTGCCGTGCGGGATGCCGATGTACTTCTCGCTGAAGGTGAAGATGTCGTCCCACAGCTTCGCCTCCTCGCTCGACTCGAGCTTGGCGATGTAGAAGTACGGGCCGACGCCGTTCTCGATGAGCTGCGCGGCGTTGTGGAAGAAGTACAGGCCGAAGTCCACGAGCGAGCCGGATGCGGCCATCGAGCGGCCGGACCGGTCGGTGAACTGCATGTGCTGCTCCACCAGGTGCCAGCCGCGCGGGCGCATCACGATCGTGGGCGTGCGCTCGGCGGTGACGCGGTACTCTTTGCCCTCGGGGCTGGTGAACTGCAGCTGACCGCGGATGGCGTCGTACAGCGACAGCTGACCCTCGATGACGTTCTTCCAGGTGGGGCTCGTGGCGTCCTCCTGGTCGGCCAGCCACACGCGGGCCCCCGAGTTCAGGGCGTTGATCGTCATCTTCGGGTCGGTCGGACCCGTGATCTCGACGCGGCGGTCCTCGAGGCCGGGGCCGGCGCCGGCGACGCGCCAGTCCGCGTCGTCGCGGATGTGGGCGGTGTCGGCGCGGAAGGTCGGGTCGTGCCCCTTGCCGATCTCGAAGCGGCGGTGCATGCGGTCCGAGAGGCGGTCGTGGCGGCGTCCTGCGAAGCGGTGGTGCAGCGCGGCGAGGAACGACAGCGCCTCGGGCGTGAGGATCTCGTCGTAGCGGGGGCCGAGCTTCGCGAAGACCTCGATCTTGGGCTGCGGCGTCGGCGGCGGAGTCTGGATGGTGTTGGTGGTGGGCGCGATGCCCGTGGCGGTGGGAGTCATTGCCCGCTCTTCCTGTGCTGGGATGCCGGAGCATCCGAATTCCGTGTTGGGTCTCGATCCCGTGTCCCCCTTTTCGTCGCTGCGAGGTGAGTCAGGCGACGAGGAGTGGGACATGCCCGAGGTGCGGGCGGTTTCAGCGGGACCGGTGAGGTCGTGAGACCACTCTGCGTGAAGTTCGCGGGGTGCACCTGCCAAAACCGGGTGTGAAGTTTGTGTGATCTTCCGTTTTCGTGACAGACTCCCGCCATGACGATGTCGTTGCCCCAGGAACACCTCGCAGATGCCCCCGACGATGAGGACGTGGATTCCCTCACGATCGGCCGCCGCATCCGTCAGCTGCGCACCGACAGGGGCATGACCCTCGAGGAGCTCGCGACGGCCGTCGGCCGGGCCCCCAGCCAGCTGTCGATGATCGAGAACGGCCGCCGCGAGGCGAAGATCACGCTGCTGCAGGCGATCGCGCGGGCGCTCGCGACGTCGCTCGATGCGCTGCTGGAGTCCGAGCCGCTCGACGAGCGGGCGACCCTCGAGATCCAGCTCGAGCGGGCGATGAAGGGCCAGACGTTCCAGTCGCTCGGGATCGAGCCCTTCCGCATCGCGAAGTCGGTGCCGACGGACGCGCTGAAGGCGCTGCTCGCCCTCCACGGCGAGATCGACCGCCTCCACGACGAGCGCGCCGCCACCCCCGAGGTCGCGCGGCGCGCGAACCTGACCCTTCGCAAGCTCATGACGAAGGAGAACAACTACTTCGCCGACCTCGAGTCGCACGCGCGCGATCTGCTCGCAGCGGTGAACCACACCGGCGGTCCGCTGACGCAGCGCACGGCATCCGATATCGCCGCTCACCTGGGGTTCACGATCCACTACGTGCCCGACGTCCCGCTCACGACGCGGAGCGTCCTCGACCTCAAGAACGGTCGTCTCTACCTGTCGAGCAGCCTGACGAGCAAGCGGGATGCGCGCACCGCCGTGCTGCAGGCGCTCGCGAGCCGCATCCTCGGCCACGCCGAGCCGGCGAGCTACGCGGACTTCCTGCGGCAGCGCGTCGAGATCAACTACCTCACGGGTGCGATCCTGATGCCCGAGGACGACGTCGTGCCCATGCTGACCGAGGCGAAGGCGCGCCGTGCCCTGTCGATCGAGGACCTGCGCGACGCGTACTCGGTGTCGTACGAGACCGCCGCGCACCGCTTCACGAACCTCGCCACGGTGCACCTGGACCTCCCCGTGCACTTCCTCAAGGTGCACGAGTCGGGCACGATCACGAAGGCCTACGAGAACGACGACGTGAACTTCCCGACCGACCGCTTCGGCTCGATCGAGGGTCAGATGTGCTGCCGCAAGTGGACGAGCCGCGTCGTGTTCGACATCCCCGACCGGTTCAACCCGTACTTCCAGTACACCGACACCGGCAACGGCACCTACTGGTGCACCGCGCGCGTCGAGCCATCGAGCGAGGGCTTCCACTCCGTGAGCGTGGGCGTCCGGTTCGACGACACGAAGTGGTTCATCGGGCGCGAGACCCCCAACCGGGGCGTCTCCCGCCACTCGGTCGAGGTGTGCTGCCGGCGCGCCCCCTCGGACCTCGAGGCCTCGTGGCGCGAGCAGTCCTGGCCGAACGTGCGCACGCCGCGGACGCTGCTGGCGACGCTGCCGACGGGCGCGTTCCCCGGCGTCGACACCACCGACGTGTACGAGTTCCTGGAGTCCCACGCGCCGCAGGCCTGACCCGTCCGGGCCAGGCCTGCGGGTCGCGGACGTCAGCGCGAGAGCGCCGCCGCCTCGGCGGGGACCGGCGTCTCGACCGGCTCGGCGAGCAGGTCCGCCAGATGCATGTCGATCTGGGGCATGAACCCCGGATCGACGGCGAACAGGCCCAGGTGCCCGTGGACGTCCTCGACCACGCGCAGTTCGCTGCCGGGGATGAGCCGCTGCTCATCGGCGCAGTCGCGCACGGGGAAGAACATGTCCTCGTCGATGGGCATGACGAAGGTCTTCGCCGTGATGCGCCCGAGCGCGGCCTCGAGGTCGCCGTCGGTGTGGCGCGACACATCGCCGCGCTGCCACTTCCAGGCCATGGTGAGCAGTGCGTTCGGATCCATCGCGGTGAAGTACGGCTCGAGGAAGTCCGTGAGGAACTGCTCGCGCGACGCGAAGCCGAGCGCGGACCACTTCTCCTGCTTCCAGAACTCCGTCGAGAAGCCCATCGTGCCCCACAGGTGGGCGTGCCGCCTGAGCCCGTCTTCGACCTGGGCGTGCGTTGCGTACTCGCCGCCGGCGAATCCGGGATCGCTGTGGATCTGCGCGATCAGCGTCTCGGTGAACAGGAAGTCGTGCGGTGTGTTGCGGGCCGTGCCCGCGATCGGCGCGGCGCGGAGCACCTTGTCGGGGAAGCGGACCGCCCACTCGTACGTCTGCTGCGCGCCCATCGATCCGCCGACGACGAGCGCCAGCCGCTCGATGCCGAAGTGCTCGCGCAGCAGGCGCTCCTGGGCGACCACGTCATCGCCGATCCGCACGTGGGGGAACTTCGACATCGCGATGTCGGGGTCGTCCACGTTGTGCGGCGACGTGCTGAGGCCGTTGCCGATCTGGTTCACCGCGACGATGAAGTACTTCTCGGGGTCGAGGGCGTGGCCCGGTCCGACGTAGGCGTCGGCCCAGATCTGGTGCGTGCCCGAATACCAGGTCGGGATGAGGATGGCGTTGTCCTTCGCCTCGTCGAGCGTGCCCCACGTGCGCACCGCCAGACGGCAGTCGTCGATGACGCCGCCGTCCTCGAGTTCGAGGCGACCGATCGAGATCAGCTCGAAGTCCTCGTGCACATCGGGCGAGTAGTACGGATTGTCGATCATTCTGGCCACCTCTTCGTGGTCGGGGAACGGGATGCCCTCAGCATCCGGCGACACGGTGGCGCCGCGGTACCGTCAGTGCGACGCGAATTCGGATCCGTGACCCGACGAACGTCGGGTCACGCCGGCAGGCGGCGCCCCGCGTCCACAGCGACGGGCGGCGGAAGCTCCAGGGCGCGAGACGCGCGCATCCGCTGGCGCATGACCGCGATGGCCAGACGCGCCCGTCCCAGCCCGTCCAGGGGCGCGAAGCCCAGTTCGTCGGCGATGACGGACACGCGAGTGGTCATCGTGGAGTGGTGGATGCCCGCCAGCCGCGCCGCTTCGCGCACCGATCCCGCCCGCACGAGGGCGTCGAGCGTCGCTGACGCCCACGTGTGCCCGTCGACGAGGCGGGCCACGGCGGCCTCGTCGCGGTCCGGGCGCGCATTGGCGGGCGTGTCGGCGAGGACCTCCGCGAGGCCGCCCAGATCGTCGGCGCGGGAGACCCCGCCGGGTTCGGCGAGGCGCAGCGCCACCAGGGCGGTCCGGAAAGACAGCTCGAGATCGTTCAGGTCGGCCGCGATCCCGATGCCGAGGGGCTCCGCCGCCGGTGCGGCGTCGGCGGCGACGATCGCGACGTGGACGGGCCCGACCGCCGACGCGACGACGTCCTCGGGGCCTCGGGGGTGGGCGCGCCAGAGCGCGAACAGCGGGGCGACGACGACGCGGTACGAGACGCCGTCGGCGAGGCCGCGCCGGCGAGCGGCGGCGACGCGCTCCTCGGCGGCTGCGTCGTGGCCGACGATCACCGCCACGTCGCGCTTCATGGGCGCATCGAGATGGTCGTAGCGCACGTGGAGCGCGAGTGCGAGCCGCTCGATGATGATCGCCTCATTAGGCCCGGGCTCCGAGGTCGCCGCCTCGATCCAGACGGTCATCCCCTCGGACTCGCGGACGATCCCGGTCGGCGGGGCGGGCGCGAGCCGCTCCCCGCGGGTGTCGATCCGGATCTCGGGCGCGTCCTCGGCCCGTCGCACGCCCACGACCGCCCCCGACAGCGCGGCTGCCGCGCTGAGCAGCCCGTCGGTGCCGACCCCGCCCGCCATGAGCTCGTCGAAGCAGGCGATCACGCGAAGGCTCGCGCTCGCGGTGGGGTCGAGCTGCCGCAGGCGGCCCAGGAGCTCCTGCATCGTCGACCTCCTTCGCTCGCGACGTCATTGTGCATCCGTGCGTGCTCAGTCTGCCAGTGTCCGGCGCAGCCAGTCCTCCCGGGCGACGATCATGCTCCGCGCGATGCGGGTGTGCGGCGCGAAGATGTCGCACGCGTGGAACGCTCCCGGCCACACGTGCAGTTCGGCATCCACGCCCGCCGCCCACAGGGCTCGTGCGTACTCGACCGCCTCGTCCCGGAAGATCTCGGCGGTGCCGACGTCGATGAAGGCGGGCGGGAGTCCCCGCAGGTCGGTCGCGCGCGCCGGCGCCGCATAGGTCGGGACGTCGGGCCCGCGCACCGCGTCGCCCAGCAGCGCCGCCCAGCCGGTCTCGTTGCTCACGCGATCCCATACGCCGACACCGTCGAACGCGCGGGTGGAGGCGGTGCCGCCCCGATCGTCGAGCATGGGGTAGTCCAGCAGCTGCCCGCGCAGCGGCGGTCCGCCGCGATCGCGAGCCGCGAGGGCGACCGCCGCCGCGAGCCCGCCACCGGCGCTGGCGCCGGCGACGACCAGCCGTCGGGAGTCCAGCCCCAGCTCCCGCGCTGCGTGCGCCACCCACTCGAGCGCCGCGTAGCAGTCCTCGAACGGGACGGGATGCGGGTGCTCGGGAGCGAGCCGGTACTCGACGGTGACGACGGTGACACCGAGCCGCTCGACCCATCCCAGCGCGGTGTCGGCGCCGCTGAACCGGTCGCCGAACATCATGCCGCCGGAGTGGAACAGCAGGACCGCCGGACCATGCGGTCCGACGGTCGGCCGGACGATCGAGGCTGCGAGCACATGGCCCTCGAAACCCGGGAAAGTGAGGTCCTCCACCTCGACGCGGCGATCGCCGAGCAGCTCGTCGCGGGGAGGAGACGCGTACGAGGCGCGCATGAACCCGATCAGGTCGGGCGTGATCGTAGGCGGGAAGACTCCGCCGACGACAGCGAGGGCCGCGCGCAGCTCCGGATCGATCTCGACGCGCCCGTGCATGGACTCCCCGTGCATGGACTCATTGTGCCGCCTCGGCCGTGGGTGCGGGCCGCGGTGAGCCCCCGTCAGCGGCCGGCGACCCAGTCGGCGACGGATGCCGGCCACGCGGTGCGCGCGGACGAACGCGACAACTCGACGCGGTCGGCGAGGCCGTACGCGGTGTAGATCGCGTTCACCGCGATCCATCGCAGCGGCTCGACCTCCCACTTCTTCGCCTTCTGCCCCACCCAGGGCAGGTGCACCAGGTCGGTGTCGCGCCCGAGCACGAGGTCGGCGAGCGTGCGGCCGGCGAGGTTCGTCGCCGTCACGCCGGTGCCGACGTAGCCGCCGGCCCAGCCGAGACCCGTCGCCGGGTCGTGGCCGACCGTGGCGGCCCAGTCGCGGGGAACGCCGAGGACGCCGGCCCACGCGTGCGCGATCGGCGTGTCAGCGGCATCCGGGAAGAAGTCGCGCAGCAGCCGGGTGAGCGACGCGATGGTGCGCTGCTGCGTCGACCCGTCGGTGTCCACGCGCGACCCGTAGCGGTACGGCACGCCGCGGCCGCCGAACGCGATGCGGTCGTCGGCGGTGCGCTGCGCGTACATGTACACGTGCGCGAAGTCGCCGAGTGTCTCGCGGCCCTCCCAGCCGACCGAGTCCCAGAACGATGCCGGCAGCGGCTCGGTCACGATCATCGACGAGTTCATCGGCAGCCACGTGCGGTGCTCGCCGCGGAGGTCGGCGGTGAAGCCCTCGGTCGCGCGGATGACGTGCGCGGCGGTGACGGTGCCGTGCGAGGTCACCGCCGTGCCCGGTGAGATCTCGAGGACGCGCGTGTTCTCGCAGATGGTCACGCCCAGGCCCTCGACCACCCCGGCGAGCCCGCGCACGAGCTTGGCCGGGTGGACGCGTGCGCAGTGCGGGTGCCAGATCCCGCCGAGCACGCCGTCGACGGCGATGCGCGACGCGACCTGGGCGCCGTCCAGGACGTCGATGTCGGTGTGCGCCCACGCCGCGGTGTCCGCGGCGGCCGCCCGCAGGCGTGCGAGCTGAGCGGGGGCTCGGGCGATCTCGAACTCGCCGCCCTTGACGATGTCGGCGTCGATGCCCTCGCGCGCGGCGACGGCGATGACTTCGTCGACGGTCTCGTTGAGCGCCCGCTGGTGCGCGTTCGCAGCATCGACGCCGCGCGCCGCCGCGTACCGCTCGCGTCCGCCGGTGATCTCGTTGGTCAGCCATCCGCCGTTGCGCCCGGATGCCCCGAACCCCGCGAACCGCTGCTCGAGCACCGTGATCCGAAGATCGGGCTGGAGGGTCTTCAGGTAGTACGCCGTCCACAGTCCGGTGTACCCGGCGCCGACGATCGCGACATCGGCGTCGATGTCGCCGGAGAGCGCCGGGCGCGGGCTCGGGATGCCGCCGAGATCGCGCCACCACCACGAGACGTCACCGTTGGGAACTGCCGGGGTCTGCATCCGCCCATCCTCCCGCGCCGAGGCCCCGGGGCCGACGCCGGGCGGGAGGCGATCCGTCCCGATTCCGCCGCCGCGCCGGACAGTCGCATCAGCCGCGGGCGCGCAGCGCCGCCCACAGCTCGGCGCGCGCCGCGAAAGACGACAGGTCGCGGCCGAGCAGCCGCTCGATGAGCGACAGGCGCGTGCGCACGGTGTGGCGGTGCACGCCGAGCGCCCGCGCGGTCGCCTCGTGCGAGCAGTCGTGGTCGAGCCACGCCGAGAGGGTCTCGACGAGGCGGGAGCCGGTGTCGCGATCGTGGTCGGTGAGCGGCCTCAGCTCGGCCTGCGCGAGCGCCCGGGCGGCGTCGGGGAGCGCCGACAGCACGCCCGTGGCGGCCACGTCGGCGAACGCCGTGACGGCCTCCGTGCCGCGGTCGCGCGCGATGCGGGCCTGGTCGACCGCCGCCGCGAACTCCTCGTAGGCGGCGGGATCGCTGACCCCGAGGCGGATGCCGAAGCGATCGGCGACCTCGTCGAACACTGCGCGGCCCGACGAGGGCACCGCGATGGCGAGGCCGTCGTCGGCGCGACCGAAGAACAGGGCGCCGTGGGCCTCGTCGGCGCGCAGCTCGAGGAGCTCCGCCAGCCCGTCGTGGTGGGCGGCCCGCGCCTCGGTGAGGGCCACCGACACCGGCTCGGGCGGGAGCGGACCCCAGACGTCGCGCGCGATGCGGGCGGCGAGGGCGGCGTCGCCAGCCAGGAGCGACTGCACGAGGCCCGCGCGCAGCGCGCCCCAGGCGCGTGAGAGCCCCTGCTGCTGTTCGAGCGCGAGACCGGCCATGGCGATGACCGCCGTGACGACGCCGCGCCCTTCGCGATCGAGTTCCCCGCTCGCGATCGCGATGACCCCGCGGAGCCGTCCGCCGCGCCCGAGCGTCTGCAGCGTGAAGGGGCGCTCGCCGATCCGGATCGCGGACCCCGCCCGGACGCCCCGTCGCAGCACGGTGCGCACCTCGTGGTGGACCGTGTCGGCGGTGTCGGCGTCCAGCCCCGCGATCGGATGCTGGCGGCTCAGCTCGCCGGCGGCGTCGAAGAGGCCGACCCACGCGTCGAGCTGGCGCGACAGCTCCGACAGGGTCGCGCCCAGTCCGTCGGGCCGCAGTGCGGCGAGCGAGATGGCGCGCTGCGCGGCCAGCGCCCAGTTGCGGCGCGCGAACGCCTCGGCGGCGATCGCCTCGGCGTTGGCGCGGGCGACGGCGATGAACGGCGTGCGGTAGGGGACCTCGAAGAGCACGAGCCCCTCGGCCGCGCACGCCGTGACGAGCGCCGGCGGGATGCCGTTGCGCACGACCTCGGTGCCGAAGCCGAGCCCGGCGATGTCGCACGCGGCGAGCCGGCGGACATACGCCCGGTAGGGCTCGGGGTCGTCTCCGGTCTCGGCGAACTGCGTGCCGGTGGTCAGCAGCACGAGTCCCTCGGACAGGAACGGCGTCGGATCCTCGAGATCCGAGCTGTGCACCCAGCGGACGGGGCGGTCGAGCGCCACCGTGCCGGCGTCGACCTCGACGCGCAGATGCAGGTCGGCGCGAGCCAGCAGCGCGCGCAGCGTCGGCGCGTCCGCGTCGACGGCCATGGTCCCTCCGGAGTGTACGACGTGTACAAGACGGTAACGCGACTGTACAGGACGGCGGATGCCGTCGCCGCGCGCGGCTCGTACGCTCGCCGCATGACGACGGTCGAGACCTCTGCCACCGTGCCCGTGGGCGGGCCCTCCCTGCCGCAGGAGCGGCGCCTGGTCACGGCCATTCCGGGCCCGAAGTCCCAGGAGCTGCTCGCGCGCAAGTCCGCAGCCGTCCCCGCGGGCGTCGGCCACACGGCCCCGATCGCCGCGGTCGCCGCCGGCGGCGGCGTCGTCGTCGACGCCGACGGCAACTCGCTCATCGACATGGGCTCGGGGATCGCCGTCACCGGCGTCGGCAATGCCGACCCCAAGGTGGTCGCCGCAGTCCAGGCGCAGGTGGCGCAGTTCACCCACACGTGCTTCATGGTCTCGCCCTACGAGTCCTACGTCGCCGTCGCCGAGGCGCTCAACCGCATCACACCGGGTGACTTCGCCAAGAAGACCGCGCTGTTCAACTCGGGCGCCGAGGCGGTCGAGAACGCCGTCAAGATCGCCCGCAAGTACACCGGCCGGCAGGCGGTCGTCGCCTTCGACCACGGCTACCACGGCCGCACCAACCTCACGATGGCGCTGACGGCCAAGTCCATGCCGTACAAGAGCGGCTTCGGCCCGTTCGCCCCCGAGGTCCACCGGGCGCCGCTGTCGTACCCGTACCGGGACGGACTGACCGGCCCCGAGGCCGCCGAGCGCGCGATCTCGGTGATCGAGAAGCAGATCGGCGCCGACAACCTCGCCGCCATGATCATCGAGCCCATCCAGGGAGAGGGCGGGTTCATCGTCCCCGCCGACGGGTTCCTCCCGGCGCTCGTGGAGTGGTGCCGTGCGAACGGCGTCGTCTTCATCGCCGACGAGGTGCAGACCGGCTTCGCCCGCACCGGAGCGATGTTCGCCAGCGAGCTGTTCGGCATCGAACCCGACCTCATCACCACCGCGAAGGGCATCGCCGGCGGCCTTCCCCTCGCCGCCGTCACCGGCCGCGCCGAGATCATGGACGCGCCGCACGTCGGGGGTCTCGGGGGCACCTACGGCGGCAACCCGATCGCGTGCGCCGCGGCGCTCGCCGCGATCGACGCGTTCGAGCACGACGGTCTCATCGAGCGCGCGCAGCACATCGGCGCGCGCCTCACCGCCCGGCTCGAGGGGATCCAGGCATCCGACCCCCGCATCGGCGACGTTCGCGGACGCGGCGCGATGATCGCCGCCGAACTCGTCGACCCCACCACGGGGAAGCCGGATGCCGCGCTGACCGCCGCCGTCGCGAAGGCGTGCATCGCGCAGGGCGTGATCGTCCTCACGTGCGGCACGTACGGCAACGTGATCCGCTTCCTGCCGCCGCTGTCGATCAGTGACGAACTGCTCGACGACGCGCTCGACGTGCTGATGGCGGCGCTCGCCGCATCCTGACGCAGACTAGACCCACCCACCCGATACCGGAGAGATACGCACATGAGTGACTACGCCGTCGTCAACCCCGCCACGGGCGAGACTCTGGCCACCTACCCGACGATCACCGACGACGCGCTGCAGGAGGCGATCGCGCGCTCCGACGCCGCGTACCGCACGTGGCGCGACGTGCCGGTGGCCGAGCGGGCGGCGAAGATCCGCCGCGTCGCCGAGCTGCACCGCGAGCGCAAGGACGAGCTCGCCGCCATCATCGTGCGCGAGATGGGCAAGCCGCTGTCGCACGCCGAGGGTGAGGTGGACTTCGCCGCCGACATCACCGAGTTCTACGCCGACAACGCCGAGAAGATCACCGGCGACCAGCCGCTGGACATCCTCGGCGAGGGCACCGCGGTCGTCCGTCGCTCGCCGCTGGGGGTGCTGCTGGGCATCATGCCGTGGAACTTCCCGTACTACCAGGTCGCGCGCTTCGCGGCGCCGAACATCGTCGTCGGCAACACGATCCTGCTCAAGCACGCCCCGCAGTGCCCCGAGTCGGCCGCGGCCCTCGAGGACATGTACCGCGAGGCGGGCCTGGGCGACGTCTACATCAACATCTACGCGACCAACGACCAGGCCGCGACCGTCGTCGCCGACCCGCGCGTGCAGGGCGTCTCGGTGACCGGCTCGGAGCGCGCCGGCTCCGCCGTCGCGGCGCTCGCGGGCGCGAACCTCAAGAAGGTCGCGCTCGAGCTGGGCGGCTCGGACCCGTTCATCGTGCTGTCCACCGACGACCTCGACACGGTCGTCGCCAACGCCGTCGAGGCGCGCATGGACAACAACGGCCAGTCGTGCAACGCCCCCAAGCGCTTCATCGTGATCGACGACCTCTACGACGCGTTCGTGGAGAAGTTCACCCAGGCGATGCGCGCGCAGACCATGGGCGACCCGTTCGCCGAGGACACGCTGCTCGGGCCGCTGTCGTCGACGCTGGCCGCCAAGCGCCTCGAGGCGCAGGTCGACAAGGCCGTCGCGCAGGGCGCGACGCTGGTCGCCGGCGGAAAGCGCGACGGCGCCTTCTACGAGCCGACCGTCCTCACCGGCGTCTCGAGCGACATGGACGTCTACCGCGAGGAGCTGTTCGGTCCCGCCGGCGTCGTCTACAAGGTGCAGAACGAAGACGAGGCGGTCCACCTCGCCAACGACACCAGCTACGGCCTCGGCTCGTACGTCTACACGACCGACCCCGAGCAGGCCGAACGCGTCGCCGACAAGATCGACGCGGGCATGGTCTACATCAACTGCGTCCTGGCCGACAGCCCCGAGCTGCCCTTCGGCGGCGTGAAGCGCTCCGGCACCTCGCGCGAGATGGGTCTGCTGGCCGCGGACGAGTTCGTCAACAAGAAGCTCATCCGCGTCGCGCCGTAATCCCGTCCGAGGTCCGCGCGCCGCTCACACCGCCGCGCGGGCCTCGGCGAGGGCCTCGTCGGCCCACTGCCGCTGCTCGGGCGGGCCCGAGCGCTCGGCGGCGTCCTTCGCGCGCTCGAACGCGGCGATCGCGTCGTCGGTCCGACCGGCGTCCAGCAGCGACCACCCGGCGTTGTTGTGCAGCGAGACGCTCCAGCGGAGCGTCCGCGGGTCCGAGACGCCGTCGAGGATCCCCAGGGCCTCGGCCGTCCAGTCCTCCGCCCGCTCGGCGTCCGCGATCGCGAGCATGTGCAGTGCGTCGACCTGCAGGAACGTCAGCGTCTCGGCGGCGGCGGCTCGAGCGGCCGCCGCGAACATCGACACCGCCGCATCCGCGCGCCCCGACGAGTTGCGCACGCGTCCGAGCTCCAGCGCGATCCGCACGTCGACGGCGGGCGTATGGGCATGGAGGGACCCGAGGACGGTGTCCGCCTCCTCGAAGCGCCCCTGAAGCCCCAGGGCCCGTGCGACTTGCGTGAGCAGCTCCGCGCGGCATCCGGCATCCGATTCGTCCTCCGCCGCGGCGCGCAGGCGCTCCTCGGACCCGACCGGATCCGAGAAGTCCCACAGGTCGTCGAGCAGCTTCTGCGAGATCTGCATGACACGCATGTTAAGACTGGGTCCTAGGTCCTGGCGTGTTCGCCGCGAAAAGAGGGAGGATGTCGGTATGAACGAGACAACGGAGGCCGTCGTTCCGCTCACCGACGAGGAATGCTGGGCCCGTCTGCAGACGCAGTCGCTGGGCCGCCTCGTCACGCACGTGGGCGACGTGCTGGACATCTTCCCGGTGAACTACCTCGTCGACGAGTCGACGATCCTGTTCCGCACCGCCGAGGGCAGCAAGCTGTTCGAGATCTCGATCAACGACGAGGTTCTGTTCGAGGTCGACGACCACACCGATGCGGACGCCTGGAGCGTCGTCGTGCGCGGCCACGCGCATCGCCTCGAGCACAGCGACGAGGTCGAGCGGGCCGACACGCTGCCGCTGAAGCCGTGGATCCCGACGGTCAAGTACAACTACGTCCGCGTCGTTCCGACGAACCTGTCGGGGCGCGCGTTCGTGCGCGGCGAGGAGCCCGACCGGTACGGCATCCAGCAGTACTGAGGCCGGCCCCGGTTCGCGGCGGCCGAGGGCATGCCGTACACTGGACGGAGCAGTTCAAAACTGCATTCTTTCGCCGCGCCCGCCTGTCGGGCCGATCCCTTTCGAAGAGATCAGGGCAGAAGACTGCAGGGAACCCGGACCCGCGACGCGGGTCTTAGGGCGGTAGCTCAATTGGCAGAGCAGCGGTCTCCAAAACCGCAGGTTGCAGGTTCGATTCCTGTCCGCCCTGCGCGCCAGCGGAAGCTGGCACACGGAAGGTAATCAGGTGGCATCGATGGTCCAGGACGAGCCGACGGGCGACGTCGTCGCAAGCGGCGGCAGCGCCCCCCGCGAGAAGAAGCTCAACGTCTTCGCGCGGATCGCTCTGTTCATCCGTCAGGTGTTCGCAGAACTCCGCAAGGTGGTCACCCCCACCCGGCAGGAGCTCGGCAAGTTCACCGCTGTGGTCCTGGGCTTCGTCGTCGTGATGATGGCGATCGTGTACGGCCTGGACGTGCTGTTCGTCTGGATCACGGCGTACGTCTTCGGGATTCCCGCGGCGTAGCGCCCCTGATCTCGCCGGGGAGCGTCCCTGGACGCGCCGGCTCGAGAAATGGAAGAGAACGCAAGTGTCTGAAAAGTATGTCGACGACGCCGACTGGGCGACGGCCGCGGAGCAGTCCTCCGAGGACGATGAGGCCCAGGAGGGCAACGTCCTCGAAGCCGAAGAGCGGTCCGTCGAGGCCGCCGAGCACGTCGCCATCCACATCGAGGGCGGCGACGAGGACCAGAGCGACGACGAGGACACGGACGAGGTCGACGACCCGGAGGCAGACGCGATCGTGAACGACGCACTCAACATCGACGAGACCGCTGAGGTCGAGGCCGCGGCCGAGGTGCTCAACGACGCCGTCGCGGAGGAGGAGGCCGAGCGCGCCGCGCACGCCGCCGAAGAGGTCGCGCCCTACGACGGCCCCGAGGTCGGCGAGGACGACGAGGCCGAGGCCGAGGCCGAGGAGGCCGACGTCGACGAGGACCCCTACGAGGCGTTCCGCGCCGAGCTGCGCTCGCTCGAGGGCAAGTGGTACGTCATCCACTCCTACGCCGGCTTCGAGCGCAAGGTGAAGGCCAACATCGAGCAGCGCAAGTCCACGCTCGAGGTCGAAGAGGACATCTACCAGGTCGAGGTCCCCATGGAGGACGTCGTCGAGATCAAGAACGGCCAGCGCAAGATGGTCACGCGCGTCCGGATCCCCGGCTACGTGCTCGTGCGCATGGAGCTGAACGAGGACACCTGGTCGGTCGTCCGCCACACCCCGGGTGTCACCGGCTTCGTCGGCAACGCCCACAACCCGACCCCCCTCCGCTTCGAGGAGGCCTTCAACATGCTGAAGAGCCTCGTCGAGGTCAAGGAGGTCGCGCCGGCCAAGGGCACCGCCGCCAAGGGCGCGCCGACCGTGGCCCGCACCGTTCCCGCCGAGGTCGACTTCGAGATCGGCGAGACCATCACGATCAAGGAGGGCTCGTTCGCAGGCCTCCCCGGTTCGATCAGCGAGATCAAGCCCGAGAGCGGCAAGCTCACGGTGCTCGTCTCCCTGTTCGAGCGCGAGACGCCGGTCGAGCTGTCGTTCGACCAGGTCACCAAGCTCTGACACAGACTTCCCGGGTAATGTCCCGGGGGAACCGCTGCCCGGAGATGCCGGGTTCGCGGGAGAGCCGGATGCCCCGTGCATCCGATTCGTTGAAAGGAAAACACAATGGCACCGAAGAAGAAGGTGACCGGCCTGATCAAGCTCCAGATCAACGCCGGCGCCGCCAACCCGGCGCCGCCGATCGGCCCCGCGCTCGGTCAGCATGGCGTCAACATCATGGAGTTCTGCAAGGCGTACAACGCCGCGACCGAGTCGCAGCGCGGCAACGTCATCCCCGTGGAGATCACCGTCTACGAGGACCGCAGCTTCACCTTCATCCTGAAGACCCCGCCGGCAGCCGAGCTCATCAAGAAGGCCGCAGGCGTCCAGAAGGGCTCGTCCACTCCGCACACGACCAAGGTGGGCAAGCTCACCAAGGACCAGGTGCGTGAGATCGCCGAGGCCAAGCAGCCCGACCTGAACGCGAACGACATCGAGGCCGCCTCGAAGATCATCGCCGGCACCGCCCGTTCCATGGGCATCACGGTCGAGGACTGAGGGGAAGAATAGACATGGCTACGAAGTCCAAGGCCTACCAGGCCGCCGCCGCCAAGATCGCGGCTGACAAGTTCTACACCCCGACCGAGGCCGTCGCCCTCGCGAAGGAGACCGGCTCGGCGAAGTTCGACGCGACCGTCGAGGTCGCCCTCAAGCTCTCGGTCGACCCCCGCAAGGCGGACCAGATGGTGCGCGGCACCGTCATCCTCCCGCACGGCACCGGCAAGACCGCCCGCGTCATCGTCTTCGCGACCGGCGCCGCGGCCGAGGCCGCTGTCGCCGCGGGCGCCGACGAGGTCGGTGGCCCCGAGCTCATCGCGAAGGTCGCCGACGGCTGGACCGACTTCGACGCGGCTGTCGCCACGCCGGAGCTCATGGGCCAGGTCGGCCGTCTCGGCAAGGTCCTCGGTCCCCGAGGCCTCATGCCGAACCCCAAGACCGGCACCGTGACCCCCAACCCGGCCAAGGCCGTGGAGGAGATCAAGGGCGGCAAGATCGAGTTCCGCGTCGACAAGCACGCCAACGTGCACTTCGTCGTCGGCAAGGCCTCGTTTTCGGCCGAGCAGCTCGACGAGAACCTCCAGGCCGCGCTCGACGAGATCGTGCGTCTGAAGCCCTCGAGCTCGAAGGGCCGTTACATCCAGAAGGGCGCCGTGTCGACCACGTTCGGCCCCGGCATCCCGCTGGACGTCAACGTCATCGCCTGACACGCTCTGCGTTTCCGGATGCCCCTGTCCTCTTCGGAGGGCGGGGGCTTCCGCCGTTCCCGGGCTCAGGCGGTCTCGAGCACCTGGAAGACGCCGCCGCCGGACGGCTCGATGTCGGTGACGGATGCCTGGGTGACACGGGAGCCGGGAGGGCCCTCGGCCATCCACGCCAGCACCGTGTCGACCTGGGCGTCGCTGCCCTCGACCTCGGCTTCGACGGATCCGTCGTACCGGTTGCGCACCCAGCCGGTGACGCCGGCCTCGCGGGCGATCAGCCGCATGGTGTAGCGGTATCCGACTCCCTGGACCATGCCCTGCACGACCACCCGCACGCGCCTCATGGCTCCATCGTGCCAGGATGCCGTCATGGGCACGATCGACGACTACCTCGCGGGCCTCGACGACGCCGACCGTGCGGTCATCGCACACGTCTACGACGTCGCCCGCGCCCACGTCCCCGACACCGAGCAGGGCACGAGCTACGGGATGCCGGCGCTGCTGCACCGCGGCAAGGCGCTCATCGCGGTCATGCGCACGAAGAAGCACATCGCGGTATATCCCTTCAGCGGCATGGTGCCCGCGGCAGCCGCATCCGCGCTCGAGGGCTTCGACGTCGACAAGGGGACCATCAGATTCCAGCCCGGGAATCCGCTGCCGGACGACGCCATCCGGGCCGTCCTCGATGCGCGGATCGCCGAGATCGAGGGCATCTGAAGCCACCGACGCCTGAGCGTCGCCGATCATCGCCCCTATTGACAGGAAACTCTCAGGGGTGCAACGTGTGGATCGCGCCCTCGGGCGGCTGGGGACTGACACGACTTCGCAATGCAGCGATCGGAGCTCGACATGGGGTTCGTCACG
The DNA here is from genome assembly GCF_014208045.1 of Microbacterium thalassium. Lineage (NCBI taxonomy): Bacteria > Bacillati > Actinomycetota > Actinomycetes > Micrococcales > Microbacteriaceae > Microbacterium > Microbacterium thalassium. The sequence goes on along the minus strand of NZ_JACHML010000001.1, from coordinate 3,446,676 downwards.
GGAGCGCGCCGCAGCGCGCTCGCCGTGGTGCTCGCGATCGCGATGGTCATCCCGTTCGCGGCGGTCAATCCCGCGCGCGCCTCCGCCGCGCCGCCCGACGCGGTGCTGACCTTCGATGAGTTCCTCGAAGAGGTCGGACGTCTCGTGGGGCTCTGGACGTCGGGGGCTACCGAGGAGGACCACGCGCACGCGGATGACAGCCATCACGACCACGCCCACGCGCTCATCGCGGCCTCGGGGTCCGGCGGCGGCGCCGCACCGATCGGCCAGGGGCAGGTGGATGCGGTGCTCGGCCAGGTCCGCGGCGAGTGGGCCGCGGCCGGCTGGGAGGTGCCCGCGCTCTCGGCGAGCGTGATCGACCTCCCGGATCTCATGCTCGGCCAGGAGGCCGGATCGACGATCCAGGTCGACGTCGACGCCGCCGGGCACGGCTGGGGCGGCGGCGGCATGGACCTCGCGACCGTGCTGCGCCACGAGGTCGGCCACGCCCTCGGTCTGGGCCACGGCAGTTCGGCGATCATGGGGGCGACGCTCGCTCCCGGTGCCGTCATCACGGCGCTGCCATCCGCCCCGGAGCCGGAGCCGGAGCCGGAGCCGGAACCTGCACCGGAGCCGGAGCCGGAGCCTGCACCGGAGCCGGAATCGGAGCCGGAGCCGGAGCCGGAGCCTGCACCGGAGCCCGAGCCCGCGTCCGAGACCGAGACCGAGTCCGCATCGGAGGCTGAGCTGTCGGCGGCGGATGCGTCGGACGAGGGCACGGCCGGGACCGACACCGTCGGCGAAGCGGGCAGCGACGCCGGCGAAGCGAGCAGCGATGGGAGTGCGTCCGATCCGGGGACAGCGTCCGACGGCGAGGTCAGCCCGGACGCGGCGACGTCAGCGGGGGCCGGACAGTCCGACGCGGAAGGCGCCGCGCAATCCGGGGTCGACCCCGAAGCCACGGAGCCTTCCGCCGAGGACGAGACGCTCGCGGCCGCCGCCGATGCGGTCGAGACGGCCGAGGTCGCGCCGGCGGGATGGACCGACGATGGCGCCACGGCGGTGTGGACCGCGGCCGTTGCGGGAACGATCATCGTGCGCATCGACGGCGGCACGGTCGTCGTCGAGACGGAGGCGGGCACGGATGCGGCGCCGGTGGGACGCGTTCTCGTCGTGCGCGGCTCGCCCGGGAACGACATCATCGTCCTCGACGGAACGGCTTCCGCGGTTTCGCTGTCGATCGATGGCGGCGGCGGAACGGACACGCTGCGGGGACCCGCGATCGACCTGCTGTGGTCGGTCACCGGCCATGGCAGTGGTTCCGTCGCGGGGGCGGCGTTCATCGGGTTCGCGTACCTGACAGGCGCCGTCGACACCGACGACAGTTTCGTACTCGACGGCGGATCAGGCATGCTGAGCGGCGGTGTCGACGGCGGGGACGGCGGGTTCGACACGCTCGAAGTCCGCCGTGCCGCCGCATCCGTGTCGTCGGTCGCCACCGGCCCGCAGTCGGGCACGGTCACCGTCGACGGCGAGACCTTCGTCTACGCGGGCTTGGAGCCCGTGTACATGACCGGCCCGTCGATGCTCGAAATCGTCCTGACCGACGTGCCTGATGTTGCCACTCTCACGCGCTCCGGCGGGACGATCACGTTCGCGGTCACGAGCGGAACCGCCGAGGGCCACAGCTTCACCGCGAACACCGTCACAGAGCTCACCATCCGGCTGGGCGGCGGCAGCGACAGCCTGACCATCGGCGACCTGGGCGGCTGGGAGGGCCGGCTCCTCGTGGTCGGCGGCGCGGGGAACGACGTCGTCGTCGTGAACGGCGCGGTCGCGGCAGTCGCGCTCGATCTCGGCGACGACGTCGAGAACGTCGACGGCGGCGTGATCGTTCGGGACGGCACCGACCCGACCCGCGTCGACGTCACGGTCCCCGTCGCGAACCTCACCTTCGCCGGCAGCGACGGAACCGACACGATCGTGATCGGCGACATGACCGACACCGGCGATCTGCAGATGCAGGTGACCGGCGGTGCCGGCACGTTCCGCTTCGCGAACCCCACGGAGCAGCTGCTCGTCGAGGGCCGCGGCGGGCTCGACACCATCACTCTGGCCTCGCTGGACGCCGACTTCGCGGCCACTCTCGACATCGAGGGCGCCGACGTCGAGACCGCGGCGAACCCGGGCCTGTTGGGCGACGCGCACCCCGACGCCGTGACGGTGACCGGGTCGGTCTACACGAACGGCGGCGATCTGTGGATCAACGCCGGTGTCATCACCGTGAACTCCGACGTCATCGTCTCGACGGTCGACCTTTCGACGGTCGGCACCGCCGACCCCGAGGCCGGCGACATCCAATTCTGGGCGCGGGAGTTCGCCACGGCGAATCTCGTCAACATGAGCCCGGTGTTCTACGACGCGAAGTCCGCGACCATCACGATCGGCGCGCGTGCGCAGATCCACGGCGGCGAGGTGTTCTTCCTCGCCTACGCGGACGACCGCTCGGCCGCCGAGATCCTCGAGTCGGACTCGACGCTCGGCGATCGCGGGCTCGACGCGGTGGAGGAGATCCTCGTCACGCTCACCGCGTTCCCGATCAAGATCCTGGTGAAGATGTCGACCGCGGGCTTCACCGTCGAGGACAACGCCGAGATCAGCGCGCTGGGCACGATCGGGGCGTTCGTCGTCGCGAGTGCCGACTCGACCGGCGTCGCCGCAAGCAGCCTCGCCAGCATCGCTTTCGGCTGGGCGGAGGCGGACGCGACCGTCGACATCGGCGCCAACGTCACCTTCACCGCGGGCGACTCGATCAACATCAACGCCGACGCCACCGGCACTGCCGAGATGTCGGCCTCCACGGGTCAGACCGAAGGCACGTCGACCGGGGGAGTGGCTGCGTCGATCGCCGTCACGTACGCCCGCATCTCGTCGATGACGACGGTCGGGGAGGGGACCGCTCTCAACGCGGGCAAGGTCGCGAACGTGCGCTCCACGGGTGCCGTGACCTCGCAGGTCGAGGCGGAGGCGGATCAGGACACCAATGGGTCGGTCGGCATCGCCGCGGCGATCAGCATCTCGAAGGCCGTCATCACGACGACGATCAACGGTGCGATCACCGCCCTGGCCGACGACGGCTACACTGTCAAGCTCGAGTTCGACCCGACCGCGCCCGAGGGGAGCATCGGCTACGTCGACCCCGTCGCCGACACGATCTACGTCGGCGCCATCGCGCTGGGCACCGGCGACGCGGTCACCTACTCGAACCGTCGCGGCAACAGCATCGGCGGCATCTCGGACAACGCGCTCGAAGACGGCGAGACCTACTACGTGATCAGCGTCGAGGATGACCCGGACACGGACTTCGACGAGTCCCAGACGATCCAGCTCGCCCGCAACGAGCTCGCCTCGTACCGCGGCGACGCGATCGACTTCGTCAACGTCCCGGATGACGAGACCGCGACCGCGGCGGTCAACAGCAAGAGCTTCGACCAGGATGACGTGGACTTCGGCGAGAGCGAGATCACGGCGGTCTCGCCCGCCTGGGACGGCGACACCGCCGGATCGTTCTCGATCTTCGCGAACCCGTTCGAGTACGGGCAGTCGGTGCGATTCGACGTCACGAGCGGACTCGGGATCGGCGGCCTCAGCGACGGCGGGGTGTACTACGTCATCACCGACACCGACGAGACCAACCTCACCGGCGACACGCGATCGCTCACGAACGTGCAGCAGAAGATCAAGCTCGCCGAGTCCGAGAACGAGGCCAACGCCGGCAAGTTCATCGAGCTCAGCTTCCTCGGCGCAGGCGATTACACGCTGACCGCGTTCCACGTGCTCGACTCGGGGCTCTCGACCGGAATCGGCGTCATCTCGTCGTTGGAGGCCGAGAACGGCGCGTCGGCGACGACCGGCCACGCGGACGGTGACCCGCCCGTCAGCCTGGAGCTCTCGAGCGGGGTCGACAGCCTGATCGGGAAGCTCTTCGAGACCTTCGAGTCCGCGGGAGGCAGCACGACACTGCCGATCCCGGCGTCGCTCAGCGTGACGGGTGCGGTCACCTTCGTGTGGGCCGACCATCTCGTCGAGACGTTCGTCAACCCGGGGGCTGTGCTCAAGAGCAACGAGGACCTCGAGATCGTGGCCGCGATCACCGACGTGCTGCAGACCTCGACGCAGAGTTCGACGAGCCCCGCCGCGAAGGAGCCGGACATGTCGACGCCCACCGAGGGCACCGGGGTCTCGGTGGCCGTCGCGATCGCGGTGATGAAGAACACCGCCCGCGCGACCGTCGACGATGCCGACCTCGATGCGCTCCGAGCCCTGCGAGTCATCTCGGACGTCACCTACCCGTATGTGCAGCGGCCCGACGAGCTGATCCCCTCGACACTCGGCGAGTTCATGGACTCCGTGAAGGCGGACGGCATCCACGGCGTCACCAAGTACCTCGACGCGGCGGGCCTGGTCTCGTCGCTGTTCAACGTGTGGACGCGCGCCACCGCCTCGGGCGATCAGAACGGACTGGCGGGCGCGGTCACCGTCCTCGTCTTCACGAACGAGTCGATCGCGACGGTGACCGACTCCCGCCTCAACCAGGATGCCGACTGGCTTCTCAACGACCACGCCAACAACGACATCCCGGAGGATCCGTCGGACTTCGATCGCTCGACGAACTGGGGCGAGCAGGTCGTCACGGTGGCGGCGACGACCGCGATGCAGCTGATGACCATCACGGGCGTGTTCAACTTCGAGGCGGCACTGGGTGCCATCGGATACACCGAGTTCACGATCGACCCGTCGTTCGACATCAACCCGGTCGGCGGGACGTCCGGCGAGGCGAGGGGCGTGGGCGGCTCCGTCGCGATCGTGCTCCTCACCAACACGACCAAGGCGATCATCGACGGCGACACCGCGATCTACACCGGGGCCGACGGCGGCATGCAGCACAAGGCCGTCGAGGCGCTGCTGCTCATCAACCTCGCGCAGTCGGGCGGGGGAGGCGGCGCGACGTTCGTCGTCAACGGCACCTTCATCTACGTCGGTCTCACCAGCACCGTGCTCGCGTGGATCGCAGACGGCGTCGTGATCACAGGTCGCGACCTGTCGACCTACGCCGCCAGCCTCGTCACCGCGGCCATCTGGTCCGGCAGCCTCAGCTCGACCAGCGGCACCGGGATCGGCGTGAGCGGCGGCGTCCACAACATCTCACGCGACGTCCGTGCCGTGTACGGCGCGGAGCTGGCAGAGGATGCCGCCGAGTTCGGCGACATCCCCACCCCGGCCGCCCCGGGAGCTCCCGACCCCGATGGCTCGCTGCCACCCGTCATCGCCGTCACCGGGGCCGCTCAGGTGCGGGCCAAGACCGACGGTCAGATCCTCTCGTTCGCGATCGCGGGCACGGCCGTCAGCGGCGACCCGCCGGGCGCGACCGAAGAGGATCCCCTCGACGGCGTCTCGCTGCCGGTGCTCTTCGAGGACGTCGCTCCCGCGCGCGCACCCCCGACGACGGGTCTCGGAATCGCCGGTGCTGTCGGCATCACCCTCGTCACCGACACCACCCTCGCCTACGTGGCGACCACCGCACCCATCCACGCGGACGACCTCGAGGTCAGCGCCGCCAACGACACGTGGATGCTGTCGGTCACCGGCGGCGCCGCCATCGCGGTTCCCAGCGACAGCGGTCCCTCCAGCAGCAACACCATCGGTGGAGCGTTCAGCTTCGTCTTCCTCACCGACGTCACCCGGGCACTCCTCGTCGGCCCGACCCTCACTCTCACCGGCGACCTGTCGGTCACCGCGTCCCGCGCCGGAGAGGCGACCACCGCGAGCATCGGCGCCGCGGGCAACTTCACCGGCGGCAAACTCAACATCGCCGGCAGCGTCTCGATCAACCTCGTCATCAGCGATACCGAGGCCATCGCACACGACCTCGCCGGCACCGTCGGCGGCGCGGTCACCGTCGCCGCGAGCGACACGATGCATCTCATCGCGATCGGCGGCGGCGCGGCCATCGGCGGCAAGACCGGCATCGGCGCCTCGCTCGGCTTCAACGACGTCGACGCCGACATCAATGCGCAGCTCACGAACGCCGCGCTCTTCGTCACCGGCGCGGTCGAGGTCACGGCCGCCAACGACGCGACGCTGCGATCGGTGTCGATCGCCGCAGCGGCGACCAAAGGCACGTCGATCGCGTTCACCATCAGCATCAACCTGATCTTCGGCACCACGACCGCTCGCATCCAGGACTCCACGATCAGCGGAGCGGCGAGCGTTCTGGTCGAGGCCACCGACGACGCGAACCTGCAGGCGGCCGGCGGATCGCTCGGCCTGGGCCTGGGGGGTACCGGATTCGGGGCCGCGCTCGGCTACAACCAGGTCTCGACGACGACCTCGGCCCAGGTGATCGATTCGAACCTCAGCGGCATCGCCGGCACGGTCACCGTCCGCGCCGCGTCCACCGAGTCCGACCCGCTGCTCGACGGCAAGATCCTCGCCATGTCGGTCGCCGGCGGAGTCGGCACGAGCGGTGTCGCGGTCGGCGGCGGACTCGCCATCAACGTCATCACGAGCGAGGTCACCGCGAGCATCGACGACGGCTCGGTGGTCACCGCCGCAGGCACCGTGACCGTGAGCGCGTCCGACACCTCGACGATCAAGTCGCTCGCCGGCGGCGCCGCGATCAGCACCAGCAGCGCCGGCGTCGGCGTCGCGATCGCGGTCAACATCATCGACGTCGACACGACCGCAGAGATCGTCGACTCCGACGTCACCGCGACCGGCAGCGGAAGCGTCCACGTCTACGCCGACGAGGACGCGACGATCGAGTCGATCAGCCTGGGCCTTGCCGGCGGCAGCAGCGCCGGGGTCGCGGGCTCGTTCTCGATCAACGTCATCATCGCCGACGTCACCGCCGCGATCGACGGATCGTCGACGGTGGATGCCGGCGGAACGGTCCACGTGCGCGCCCTCAGCGACGGTGCCGCCTCGGCCATCGCCGGCCAGGTCTCGGTCGGCGGCACGGCGGGCGTCGGCGCGTCGCTCACCAACGCGGACTTCATCCTCACCACGACGGCCCGCATCTCCGGCGAAGCGGACATCGACGCGGATGCGGCGGACGGGACGCAGATCCTCGACATCCACGGCGACTACCGGCGCGGTGTGATCGTCGAGGCCCGCACGGGCAAGGAGATCGCGATCTTCGCGATCGGCGGCTCGGTCGGCGGCACTGCCGGTGTCGCGGGGTCGTTCTCGGTCACCGTCATCGACGAGACCACGACCGCAGCGATCGGCGACCGGCCCTCCGACGCCGACGACGATGCCGGGATCACCTCCGGGCGGGATGTCGCAGTCCTCGCACGCTCCTCCGCACTGCTGATCGGTGCGGCGGGCGCGGTCGCGATCGGCGGCACGGCGGGTGTGGGCATCGGCGCCGATGTCGGTGTGATGACGGTGCGGGTGTACGCCACGATCGGCGAGGACGTCGCGGTGACCGCGATCCGCCACGTCGCCGTCGACGCGCGCGACGAGACCCGCATCGTCTCGGTGTCGATCTCGGGCGCGGGCGGTGGCACTGCCGCGGTGGCCGTGACCGCCGGCGTATCGGTCGTGAACCTGACCACCGTCGCCCGCATCTCGGATGGCGCGAGCGTGCTCGCCGACGGAAATGTGATCGTCGCCGCCGAGGACCTCATGACGATCGATCTCGTCACCGGAAACCTCAGCATCTCGGGCACGGCCTCGATCGGGCTGGCGGTCGGGGTCGGCGTCGTCACCAAGCACACCGAGGCGGTCATCGGCAACGCGACCGTCACCGCGCTGGGGCGCCACGGATCCACGACCGTCGCCGACGGCACGCTGACCGAGACGCCGTCCGTCTCGACCGAGCAGCAGACGACCGCGGCCCTGACGTTCGAGACGTCCGCGGTCGACGCGGCGAACGACACGATCACCCTCGACACGTCGGTCCTCGTGTCCGACGACGAGATCGACGAGTACGAGGCCAACTACCCGGACCTCACGAGCAGCGAGATCGCCGCCTACCGCGCAGCGCTCCTCGCCGACCGCATCGCGGCCCTCGACGGTATGGAGGTCGTCTACCAGGCCAACACGATGCCGCTCGGCGGACTGCGCGCGGGTGCCACGTACTACCTCGTGTATGTCAGCACCGGCGTGTATGCCCTGTCGGAGACCCCCGGCGGCACCCGCGTCGATCTCACCGCCGGCCACAGCGGGTCGCACGGAGGCCACACCCTGCAGCCGATCGACTCGGCGGGCGCACCGCTCGTCGACAACGACGAGTTCGACACCGATCGGGTGATGACCCGCACCGGCCTCACGGTGAGCACCTCCGCCCGCACCGGCGTCATCGTCGTCGCCTCGAGCCTGAACGACATCGACCTCGCTTCGGTCTCGGTCGGAGGTTCGGGGGTCGTCTCGGTCAACGTCGTCGCCGCGGTCGTCGTGCACGACTTCGACACCCTCGCCCACATCGACGCGGGCGCCGACATCAACACGGCCGCCACCCCGACCGGCAACACGGCCCACGAGGACCAGTCGGTCGCCGTCACCGCGGTGCGCGGCTACCGCCTGCTCGCGATCGGCGCCAGTGTCGCCATCGCCGGCACCGTGGCCGTGGCACCCGGCGCGTCCGTTCCCGTGATCCTCGGCGAGACGAAGGCGTGGATCGGTGCCGACGGTGGACTCGGCTCGGCGACGGATTCCCACGTCGACGGCAACGGCCGCGATGCGTGCCTCGCCGCGGGCGGCACCGAGAGCGCGTGCGCAGGTGTCCCCGACACCTTCGTGACCAACGTCGTCGCCGCCGACGACGTCATCGTCACCGCCATCGCGCGCACCGACATCATCTCGGTGGACATCGGGGTCGCAGGCTCCGGCGTCGCCGGCGTCGGCGGCTCCGCGTCGGTCCTCGTGATCGACACGACCACCCGCGCCAGCATCAGCGGAGACGTGAGCGTCAGCGCCACGGGCGACGTCGCGGTCATCGCCCGCGACGACACCGAGGTGGTGGCGGTCGCGGGCGCCATCGGCATCGGCATCGGCGGCGGGGGCGGCGCGGGTGCGTTCGTCATCACCGTCATCACGAAGGCCACGGAGGCCGTCATCGGCGGCGGTGCGTGGGTGGATGCCGAAGGTCACGGCACCGGCATCACGGGCATCCCCGACGGCACGTGGTGCGAGTCCGGCGACGGCGACTGCCTCGGCGACCTCGACACCCGGATCCGGCACGGCGTCATCGTCTGGGCCGTCTCGTCCGAGGACTACATGGGCGTCGCCGTGTCCGGCGCCGGGGGACTGTTCGTCGGCGTCGCGGGCGCGATCGCCGTCGAGGTCATCGACTCCGACACGACCGCCGTGATCACGGGGGGCGCGAGAATCAACACCCGCGCGCGCGCCGGGACCGCGCAGAGCGTCTCGGTGGTCGCGGTCAACGACGTGACCGTGTTCGTCGTCGCGGGGGCCCTCGGCGTGGGCGCCGCGGGCATCGGCATGAGCGTGGACGTCGGTGTCCTCAAGAACGACACCACCGCGCTCATCTCCGCGGCGGTGGTGGAGGCCGCGGACGAGGTGCAGGTCTCGGCGCTGTCGGTGCGCGACATCACAACGTCGGCCTTCGCGGCGGGAGCAGGCGGCATCGGGCTCGGCGGCGGTGTCGTCGTCTGGACGACCGGCGCCGAGTTCGACCCGACCTACAGCGCGACCTCCGACGAGGGCGACACCGAGACCGAGAACCCGCTCGAGCCCACCAGCAGCAGCAGCGGCGACCAGGACGTCCTCGGTGAGACCTCCACGATGCTGGACAGCCTGCTCGGCGAAATCACCGAGACCGACGACACCGCACACGCCTTCACCGCCACGGATGTCGACACCGGCGCGGACACGATCGAGGTCGGCACCGGCCACAAGCTGTCGACCGGAGACCGTGTCGTCTACGGCGATGGTGGGGGCGCGGAGGTCGGCGGTCTCACCGACGGTGAGATGTACTACGTGATCGCCCCCGCGGGCGGGTCGACCGTGCAACTCGCCCTCACCTCCGCCGACGCGATGGCGGGGATCGCGATCGACCTGACCAGCGGCGCGACCGGAACGCTCACCCCGGGCGCCATCGCGATCGCGAACGACGCGCGGGCAGGTGCCGGCACCCAGTCGAACGCCGACGCCCTCGACGACGTGACCGGGTCGGCCACGAACGCCAGCTCCGGCACGACCGCCGCGATCGACGGCGGCTCGCACATCACCGCCGCTTCGGTCTCGGTCATCGCCCGCGACGACGTCGATCTGTTCGCGCTCGCGGGCGGCGTCGGCGTGGCGGCCGGTGCGGGCGTCGGTGTCGGTGTCGTGGTCGTCGTCAGCAACGCCGACGTGTCGGCCGTGATCGCCGCCGACGTGACGATCACCGCGCGGGGGTCGGACGGCACCCTCGCCGTCCTCGCCGACCACGACGGTGACCTGACCTCCTTCGGCGTCGCCGGCGGCGGTGGCGCGTTCGTCGGCGTCGGGGCCGCCGTCTCAGTGCTGCACGAGGGCACCGACACCCGCGCGTTGCTCGGCGCCCAGGTGGGCTCGGGCGACGCGGTCATCGAGACCACCGGAGCGACCGTCGACGGCGACGGCTTCGGCGCCGTGACGCTCGACGCCGATTCGGACGTGGAGATCGGGCTCGCGACCGGCGCCGCCGCGATCGGCGGTGCCGTCGCCGCCGGCGCCGCGATCACGTCGGCCACCGCTGACGGCCGCGTCGAGGCCGTGATCGGCAAGGACACCACGATCGGCACCGACGAAGACCCGGTCGGCGGGGTCTCGGTGACCGCGACCGGGCTGATCGAGATCGAACCCGCGATCGAGGGCGACCCGATGGGCATCGGCTTGGGCGCGGGCGGCATCGCGATCGCCGCAGGCGTCACCGACATCGACCTCGGCGTCGCCGCGAACACGGACGGCGTGCGGGCGGTGATCGGCGACGGAGTCGACATCCGCTCGACCGGGGATGTGACCGTCGACGCGTCCGCGAAGTGGACGACCGAAGTGCAGACCGACGGCGGCTCGATCGGCGCGATCGCGATCGGGGTCATGGTCTCGCGCAGCACCATCACCGGGCAGGTGCGCGCCCGCATCGGCGACGGTGCGGACGTCACCGCGAACGCGGTGTCGGTGACCGCGGTGGTCGAGGCGGTGTCGTTCGCCGAGACCACGGCGGCCGGCGGCGGTCTCATCGACGGCCGCGGCTCCGTCGCCGACAGCGACGTGAACGCCGGGGCGTTCGCGCAGATCGGCGCCGCCACCATTCGCGCACTCGGCACGGTGTCGGTCTCGACGCAGTACCTGTTCGAAGCCGACGCGGTCGCGCGCGGCTACGGCGGCGGTGTCATCAGCGCCGGTGTCTCGCAGGCGTTCAGCGACGTCATCGGCACCGCCACCGCCACGATCGCCGCCGACGGCAGCATCACCGCCGCCGAGCTCGTCATCGACGTCATGCGCAAGTCGGTGGACGACCCGCCCGCCGACCACGTGCTCTCCGTCGGCGGCAACGCGATCGTATACGGCGACTACCGGTTCCGCGCCGGCGACATCGTCGAGTACGACGCCGGCGCCGCGGTGATCTCGGGCCTCGAGGACGGCCGCCGCTACTACGTCCTGTCGGCCGAACCCGCCGGCGCGGGCGAGCTGGAACTCACCTTCGGCGTCGGGTTCGAGGGGACGACCACCTCGACGACGCAGGAGTTCGACGTCGAGTGTGCGGACTACCCGGATGAGCCGGGCTGCGACATCTCTCCCCAGCCCGAGAGCGTCACGGTCTCGACGACCATCACCTACGGTCTCGACGACGAGTTCGACGTCATCCGGTTCGCGGGTCCCCACAACCTCCGCACGGGCGACATCGTGCTCTACCGCCCGGCTCTCGCCGCCGACGGCACCAAGACCCCGCTCGGGTACCGCGTGGCCGACGGCTCCGCGGAGGGCGTCGTCGCGCCGCTGACAGATGGCGGCGAGTACTGCGTCTGGGTGATCGACGGGCAGACCATCAAGCTGTTCGAGGTCGACCTCGTCGCCGGGTGCGGGTCCGCGGACTGGACCCCCTCGCTGCCGACCTTCACGGCGGCCGACGTGGATGTCGACGACGACACGATCACGATGCCCGCGGGCACGACGTGGCAGCCGGGCCAGGCGGTCACCTACCGTACCGCGACCCGCGCCGACACCGCGGCTCCGCTCGTCGACGTCGTGCTCAACGTCTTCTACACCGGGCTTGAGACCGACAGCGACGGCCTCGTCTACAGCGACGACTCGAATATCATCTGGTTCAACGACCCGCACGGCTTCGCCGATGGCGAGGCCGTGCAGTACCACACGAGCGGCACCCCCATCACCGGTCTCGTCGACGGTGCCGTCTACTACGTCATCCGTGTCACCGACAACGCGATCAAGCTCGCCGCCACGTTCTGCAAGGCGGTCGGTTGCCCCGAGACCGACCCGGGGAACTCCGACGACGCGATCGACGTAGACTCGCTGGCCATCTCGTCCACCGTCGGGGACACCTCGACCGCGCACTGGTTCACCGACCCGCAGCTGGGCGGCCTCGTCGACGGCCGCACCTACTACGCCGTGCCCGACGCGGTGAGCCCGAACATCTTCTGCCTCAAAGAGACTCCGGATGCCGCGGCCTGCATCGATCTCGGCCTCGCCTACAGCTACCAGCAGGGCCGCGACAACGTGCCGTCCCCTCCCGCCGCGCGCGCACAGTCCCTGGGCGCCGAGGGCCTCGACCTGATCGGCACCGCCGGCACTCACAAGCTCGAGATGAAGATCGCCGCCGGCTCGAACGTCACGTCGGCGAAGCTGCTGGGGGCGGGCGGCGTGCCGCTGTCGAAGGTCGCACCGCCGACCGGCGACGGCACCTCGTCGACCTCGGCGACCTCGTCGAACGGCGGCCTCGTCGCCGTCGGCGTCAACCGGGTCGAGGTGAGCATCAGCCAGACCGTCGCCGCGACCTCGGCCGCCGACCTGACGATCACCGGCGACGTCACGATCACCGCCGACAACGTCACCGGCTCCACCGCGACGCTCAGCAACACCAACGGCGGGCTCATCGCCGTGAAGGACTCGTACGCCGACATCGACGTGACGGCGACGACCGACGCGGGCCTGGGCGGCATCGTCCGCGTCGGCGGCGACATCGATGTCGAAGCCAAGGGCTCGCACGTCCTGAACGCGTCGAGCGACGCGAGCGGTGGCGGGTTCGTCGACGTCGCGGGCGCCCACTCGACGATCACCTTCGACCCTGAGACGTCCACGACGATCTACGAGGATGCCGACATCGAGGCCGACGGCCACGTCAGCATCCGAGCCGGGTTCGGGGCCGACATCGACGCACTCGCCGACGCGCAGAGCGGCGGGTTCATCGCCGACGCCAACGGCGACGCCACCGCGACCCTCGAGGCCTCGGTCACGGACGTCGTGGTCGAAGAGGACGCTCGGCTCGTCGGCGAGACGGTCGAACTACTCGCGCGGCCCCACGGCGTGTCGCTCGTCGCCGATGCCGAGACGGATGCCGGGGGCCTGGGCACCGGCAACTACAACGACGCCGAGGCCACCGCCGACCACGTCACTCGCGTCTGGATCGAGACCCTGGCGGAGATCGTCGGCGTGCGGGGCGTCGACATCCGCGCCGTGTACGGCACGTTCGCGGTCGAATCGTTCGCCGACGGCGACACTGACGCGCTCTTCGCCTACACCCGGGTCCGCGGCACCGCCCGCACCGACGGCAGCGGCAGCAACACCGGGGTGCTCGCCCAGGTGGTCGCCGCCGACGAGGCGCGCGTCACCGCCTCGCCGCGGCTGCCCGGCACACCGCTGTACACCGGGTCCGGATTCGGCGACCTGGCCCTCTGGGTCGAGGCCGACTCCGACGCGGTCACCACCACCGCCGACGGTGGCACCCCCGACCACTACAAGAAGAGCTGCGGCGTCTTCGACGCGTGCGACGGCAGTTCCGACCGCGACCACCGTTCCGATGCCCACGACACGATCGTGTGGGATTCCGACGTCGTCATCCTCCCGGGTCCCGCACCGCAGCTGGTGATCGCCGCCGACGGTACGATCACCCTCGCCATCGGCCTCACCGCCCGCGTCGTGGGCACCACCGTCATCGTGGACGACATCGTCAACACCGGCACCGGCGGCGTCGCGTTCCGGGCCGGCACCATCGCCGACACGAGCGACTATCGCGCGCACTTCCAGTTCCACAACACGTGGGGCGCGGTGTCGATCATCAACCACTCGACGCTCGACCTCTGGATCCACGACATCCTCGTCGCGACCACGCGCGAGCCGTGGGTGAACCTCTTCGCCGAGGTCGACAACAGCCAGAACCTCACCTTCACGCTCGCGCGCACCGTCGGTCCGACACATGTCGAGATCATCAACGACAGCATCCTCGGCGATGCCGACATCGAGCTGCACGGCTCGATCGTCAACCCGATCGGCGTCACCGTGATCCACGCCGAGACCGGCGCCGTGCTCGCCCGCACCGCGCGCGACGTGTCGGTCGCCGACGACCATGAGTGCGCCGCCTACGCGAGCAGCGGGTCGTGCACCACGACCGCATCGCACTCGCATACGACCCTCGTGCAGTCGCGTGACCTCACGATCACGACCCCGAACGGCTCCGTGGGCACGGCGACGACAGGGCTCTCGATCGACCTCGTCCAGAGCGCGCTTTTCTGGTTCCGCGAGCCGCACGGGCTGCGCACCGGCGACGCGGTCGTCTACGGCGTGGCCGGCGGAGCCCCGCTGACCGTGACCGGCGGACCGGCACTGGTCCATGGCGCGACCTACTACGTGATCCGCCTCGACGACCTGCGGTTCCGGCTGTCGGCGACGCCGGGCGGCGCCGCCCTCGACGTCAACCCCGACGGTCTCGCCGACGGCCTCCACACGCTCACGCACGGCAGCCAGGTGCTCACCGTCACCGACGGCACGTGGCTCGAGATCGTCGCGGCCGACGACATCCACATCGACCTCAAGGGCAGACTGCGGGATGCCGCGGCGACCCTGCGCCCCCACGTCTTCAGCGTCGAACTGCTCCGCGCCGGCACCGACGGGGAGGGCGCCCTCGACGTCGTCCTGCGCACCGCCGTCGCCGAGACGAACGGCGGCACGTCCGGGGCGGTCGAGGTCACGGCGAACGAGACCCCGCACGGTGTGTGGACCAACGAGAACTTCTACGTGCGGTTCGACGGCGAGAAGGCCGCCGGGTACACCCTGGTCATTCCGCCGCGCGACGCCGGGTTCTACGGCGGCACCGGAACCTCGGTCGCCATCGACGCCACCTACGACTTCCGCTGGCCCGACACCGAACCCGCGGGCCTGCGGGCCGAGGGCGTCGGCGACATCGTGGTCGTCCTCGATCCGATCCCCGCGACGCAGCGCGTGAACGTCACCGGCATCACCGAGATCATCGGCACCGGTCACATCGACGTCGACACCAACGGGTTCATCGTCCTCACCGAGCAGAGCCTCGACATGCGGGTCGGTGAGATCCGCTCCCGGCTCGACGATGTGACGCTCGCCGCGCCAGGGTCGATCGTCGACGCGCCGACCGACGGCGACCTGCCGGCCGCGATCGGCGACACCGCGGCCGATGTGCTGGGCGTGAACATCACCCTGTGTGCGGGAACGGCGGTCCTGGCGGACGTCCTCGGCGGTGCGGTCGCGTCGTGCGCGGCGACCGGTGCCCCCACGGCCACGATCGGATCGGACGTCAACTTCCTCGAGATCGATTCGTCGGTCGCAGGCTTCGGCGTCGTCAACGCGCAGGCACCGCAGACGATCCGCCTCACCGAGACGACCGGCGACCTGCACGTCGACACGGTGTGGTCGCTGAACGACGACATCACGCTCGCGACCCGCGACGGGTCGATCCTCGACGGACGCGACGCCGGCGCGGGGGATGCCGATGCGAACGTCCTCGGCGACACCGTCGACATCGACGCGAACTGCCTGACCGGCACGTCCTGCGACATCGGTGCCGGTGCCAACGACCTCGAGATCGACTCGGGACGCCTCACACCGACGGTTGCGGACGTCTCGCTCGAAGCGGGCGGCTCGATCTTCCTCACCGAGGTCGACTCGTGGCTGCGCCTGGTCATGGCACACGCCGAGACGGGCGGCATCCGTCTCACCGTCCGCGAGACCGCCGCCGACACCTCGCCCACGGACGACACGCTCGACGAGGACCTGTACCTCCTCGCCTCGGGCGACGCGCGCTTCACCGAATCCGGCGCGGACGCATCGCGGGCGGTCGCGAACGGCTACATCGCGGCGCGGACCGAGACGGTCGGCGACGTGCTGCTGCGGATCGGCGACGACGTCGACCTGCACCAGAACAGCTTCATCGTCGCCGGTGCCGACATCGACCTCTACGCCGACCACACCAACGGCGACGCCGGGTTCGGGGCGACGGTCGTGATCCGCGGATCCGTGACCAGCGGCTACCGCGCGTCGGGCACGAACAGCCCGTCCGACATGACCCGCATCTTCGGGAACACCGACGTCGATCACTTCCAGTTCGGCGACGAGAGCGGCATCAGCTTCGGGGAGACCCTCGGCGACGCCGGGTACGTGCACCTCGGTGCGATGACACGGGTCTATGGCAGCGCGGCGGTGCCCACGGCATCCGCCCCCGCCGCCGACGGCGAAGACAGCTTCGCGGTGCACTACCTGCAGACGATGGACGTCGACGCCGGGCACACCCTCACCCTCGACGGCCAGGCCGGCACCGACATGTACCGCATCTGGACGACCGGCAGCAACGGTGGATCGCCCCGCGACTACGTCATCAGCGTGCTCGACACCGGGGCGCCCGACGACGGGGTCGACGAGGTCGAGATCTTCGGCCTCGATGCGGCCGAGGCATCGGGAGACGACATCTTCCTCCTGCGCACCGCGTCGTGCATTCCCTTCGGACCCCCGAGCACGACCGAGCCGGGGTGCGAGAGCACCGAGACCGCGCACCGGCCCGCGTTCGTGGCCATGCTGCACGGGGATGTCGCCGACTACCGGTACGACGGCGCCGGCGACACCGACCCGGGCCAGATCGACGCGGTGCAGCGCATCAACTACGACACCGCCGTCAACGGTCGCCTCACCGTCTTCGGGCTCGCAGGCAACGACGCGTTCTACGTCGACGACACCACCACCACGATCACCCTCGACGGCGGGGCCGGGAACGACGTCTTCCAGATCGGTCAGATCTTCGGCACCAAGCGTGACGGCACCGACGGCGCGGTCGCCCCGCACGACACGTTCCCGCACCTGATCTCCACCACCCGCGGTTGGCTGAGCCCGGGCAACTCGGCGCCGCTGATCGCGCAGGGCGGCACCGGCGAAGACACCTTCACGGTGTACGCGAACCAGGCGGAGCTGCGGCTCGAGGGCGACGACGACAGCGACCTGTTCGTCATCCGCGCCTTCGCGATCGCCGCAGTGTGCGACACGGATGCTGACGGCGACGGTGTGTGCGGGCTGTCGGATGTCACGCTCGCCCCCGACCTGGTGACGGGGCAGTACCCGCTCGTAGAACGCGACGCGACCACCGGCGATCCCGTGCTCCACCCCGACCACAGCGTCGCCTATTGCGTCGTCGGATCGGGCATCCGCCTCGACAACAACGGCGACGGCACGTGCAACAACGCCGACGCCCACATGACGACCGGCTACGGGCAGTGGACCGACGACATCATCCCGCTCGACGACGACCAGGTCGCGGTTCCGGTCATCGGCTCCGGGTTCTCGACCGCGAAGCCGCTCGACATCCGCACCGGCGGCGGCGACGACGAGGTGCAGTACAACGTCAACGCCCCGGTCTCGGTCGACGGCGGCACCGGCATCGACAAGATGGTCGTGCTCGGCACCGAGTTCGCCGACGACATCGTGATCAGCGCCACCGGCATCGTCGGGGCGGGCCTGAACGTCCGCTACGACAACCTCGAGTACGTCGAGGTCGACGGACTCGAGGGCGACGACGAGTTCTTCGTGCAGTCCACCGCGTACGGCGTCGCCTACCGCGTCATCGGCGGGCTCGGCAGCGACACCATCAACGTCACCGGCGACGTGGTCGAAGACATCGTGACCCAGGAGCTCGAGGGCATCAGCGGCGCGATCGACCACCTCGTCTCCTCCGACGACCCCGACTACGACGGCCTGCCGACGGACGGCATCGAGACCAATGTCGCGACGGGCGACTCGGGTCAGATCATCATCACCGAGAGCGGCGCGGGCACGACCGTCCGAGAGGGCGGCTCGGCGGTGGTCACCGGTGGAGACTCGCCCACCGCCGACTCGTACACGGTGCAGATCTCCGCGGCCGCGGCCGAGGACTTGACCGGCACGGTCTACATCACGGTGTCGGCTGCGCGCTCGCCGCAGGAGGAAGCCGACGACGAACTCGACAACGGCGATCTCGCCGGCGGCGAGGCCGAAACGCTGTGGCTGTGCGCCCCGGACCTCGCGGCCGGCATCGACTGCACCGAGTTCGCGCACTACCAGCGGCACATCGTGATCGACGGCGCGAACGTGCCCGTCCCGCAGCGCTCGATCGTCCTCACCTTCGCGGCGGGTGCCTACACCGTGCCGCAGACCGTGTACGTGCTCGCGATCGACGACGCCCGCGCCGAGGGCGACCGGGTCGTGGTCGTGCAGCACTCGGTGCTGGCGCCCGCCGACCCCGAACTCGACGGGGTGGCCGTTCGCAACGTCGAGGTCTCACTGCGCGACAACGACACCCCCGGCATCTACGTCGTCGAGGTCGAGCCCGACACGACGACCGAGGACCGCCGCACCGTCGTGATCGAGGGCACCGAATACGATGACCTGCCGGGCGTCGACACCGGCATGGCCGACGAGATCCTGGTCTCGCTCGCCAAGGAGGTCGCCGCAGGCACGACGGTGGTCGTCGAGGTCTACTTCCTCGACGACGCCGACCAGGCGCTCATCCTCAAGAACCTCGACGAGACGGACGACCGGTTCGATGCAGCAGCCCGCACGATCACCTTCGACCACACGAACTGGTACATCCCCGTCCGCATCGGCATCCTCGCCCGCGACGACGCCCGCCCCGAAGACCCGCAGATCGCGGTCATCGGATTCCGCCAGGGTGAGGGTGTCGACGACGACGACTACGTGTTCCCGAACCTGCGCTCGGGCACCGGCCTCGTCGACGTCGAGGTCATCGACGACGACACCCCGGGCGTCGTCGCGATCGAGTCCGGCACCGGCACCCTCGTCGAACTCGGCGGCGCGGGAGACGACTACGACCTGCGCCTCACGCAGCGCCCGACCGACGAGGTCACCGTCAGCATCCTCACCGACGGCACCACCGATGTCGCCACGATCGGCGGCAACCCGGTCGACCTCGTCGAGATCGGCGGCTACCGCCCGGTGACCCTGTTCGCCGGCAACCTGACGGTCTCGGGCACCACCGTCACCCGCGCGAACGGCAGCGACCTCGGCAGCTTCGCCGAGGAGGGCTTCCAGGCCGGGCAGGTCATCGAACTCATCCTGGGCGGCGCCTCGTACACGCGGGTGATCACCGCCATGACGGATGCCGCGCTCACCGTCGCCGCGTTCGGTACGGGCACAGCATCCCTGCCCGCCGGCACCTACGAGGGCGCGACCGTCGCCGTCCTCGTCCCGCTCGGCGCCTGGGAGGGCACCGCGACGATCGATCTCACCAGCGGCGCGACCCCGCGCCTGGTGCGCAGCATCCCCGACGACGAGGCCGGCTGGCTCGCCGACGGGTTCCTCGAGGGTCAGCGCGTGCGGATCTCCGAGCTGAACGCCGCAGGGGAGGTCGTGCGGTACGTCGACGTGAAGATCGCCCTCATCCGCGGTCTCAACGACACGTTCGACACCACGCTGGAGTTCACCGCCGAGTTCGACTTCCCGCTCGAGTGGACCGACGGCGCGTCGCTGTCGCTGCGGATCATGCGCCTGGCCGCGCAGGTCACGTTCGACTCGACGGACTGGTACCTGCCGCAGACAGTCGGGCTGGTGGCCGACACCTATTACACCGTGCCGCCCACGCGCGAGGGCGTGAAGGTCTACCCGGCTTCCGTGCACCGCCTGTCGAAGCTGCGCGGACCGCTCTCGGTCGAGGGTGGCGTCACCGGCGCCGACCGGTCACTGCGCAACGGTGTGAAGCTGCCGGGCGAGATCGACGGGCCGCTGTTCCGCATCGGCGCGCAGCCGGCAGAGAGCCGCCAGATCGACGTGCTGAACCTCTACAACGACGGCAGCCAGGAGGACGGGGTCGGCACGATGACCTCGACGACCCTCCGCGGGTTCGGCACCGCCGCCGACCTCACTTTCGAGGGCGAGAACCCGTTCGGCGAGCCTCTCGCGATCCCCGGCGGCATCAGCTTCGGCGTGATCGACCAGACGCCGGGCCAGATCATCACCACGGGCACCACGGTGAGCACGATCGAGGTGCTGAACCTGCTGCTGGGCGTCGGCAACGACCGCCTCGACATCCAGGGCACGCTCCAGCCCGCCCCCGCGGTCGTCGCCCGCGGCGTGTTCACCGTCGTCGACGGGAAGCTCACCCGCGAGGGCATCGACTGGCGGGCCCTCGGGTTCCTGAAGGGCCAGACGATCCGCATCGAGGGCGTCGAGGGGGAGTGGGTCATCGACGCGATCTCGGGCGACAGCAACGAGTTCCTCGAGCTCACGACGGCGCCCCCCACCCCGCCGTCCAGCCTCGCCGTCATCACCGCGACCGACCCGCAGATCCTCGTCGACGCGCCCGTGACGATCACGGCGTCCGCGGTCGGCGTGGATGTCACCGGCGTCGACTGGGCGGGCGCCGGATTCGTCGTCGGCCAGCTCGTCTACATCGAGGGCCACGAGCCCGCCCAGTGGCGTGTCGTCGTGATCGAGGGCACTCTGATGCGGCTGCGCGGCATCGTGGTCACAGACTCGTCCGACGAGCGCAAGGTCTACGTCGCCGGCGCCCATGGCGCATTGACCGTCGTGCACGGCGGCGGCAACCGCGAGCTCGCGGTCACCGGACGCACGACGGTCAGCGGCGCCGAGGTCACCCGCCTCGACGGACTGAGCTGGGAGGAGGCCGGGTTCGAGGTCGGCCAGTACGTGCAGGTCGGCGCCGAGGCCCAGGCGCGCCGGATCGTCGGCTTCGAGGACTGGACGTGCCCGCCTGCACCCGCGGGTGAGACGACCTTCGAGGGCTGCGGTGAGGGCAGCACCCTCCTCCTCGACAGCGCCCTCGACACCGAGGTCCCAGGTGCCCTGCTCACGGTGCACGTCGCCGAGCCGCGCGACGATGTCTTCTCCGGGACCGTCGACATCACGACGAACCAGCTCATCAGCAGCGACCCCACCGCGTGGGCCGACTTCGACGAGGGCCAGATCGTGACGATCTCGGGCATGGCGGGGCCATGGGCCATCCTCGAGATCGACGGCGCCGTGCTCACCATCCAGGGCGCCGCCTTCACCCCGCGCACGGGCGTGACGGTGACCGTCACCGGCCTCGACGTCCGCTACGACGGCGGCGTCCGCATGGGCGGCGACCACATCGTGGTCTGCAACCTCGCCGACGACGCCGAGATCACCTGCGAGAAGGATGCCGTCGCCGGCCCCGGCTCGCCGCTCGTGGTCTACGGCGACACGTCGCAGGACGGCGCGTGGTACCTCGGCAGCCCGTCCGACACCCGCGGCGCCGAGTTCGGCGAGAAGCCGTTCGACCCGTTCCCGCTGCTGCCCGACGGCGACAAGGAAGACGACGAGTGGGTCTTCCCGCTCGCGAACCCGTGGGCTGCGGGCCGCGCCGGCAATGACATCATCGATGCGTCCGGGCTCTTCGAGCACATCGAGTGCACCCTCGACGCCTGCGACCTGCCGACGATCGGGTTCACCGCCTACGGCGGCGAGGGCGACGACCTCATCATCGGCAGCCAGGCCGGCGACCACCTCGCCGGCGGCAGCGGGGACGACAGGATCCTCGGCCTGCGCGGCGTCGACCACATCTACGGCGACTCCGGGTTCAACGTCGGCGTGCTCGACCGGTCGCTCACCGTCGCGAACAGCAACGCGAGCCCGTCGCCCACCCTCAGCCGCACCGGGTTCGTCGGCACCGGCACCACGATCGACCCCGTGCCGTCGGCGGTCGCCGACCCGCTGCTCGACCCCGGCGTCGACACGCTGTTCGGCAGCGGCGACGGGACGAAGCTCGGAGGGCCGCCCGAGGCGTACATCGACATCGTGTTCGGCGACTACGGCTTCGTGTGGCAGGACGTCATCGACCCGAACCTGCCCGACCCGCGCCTGCAGAAGATCCAGACGACGTCCTTCGACACGGTGCTGCGGTTCTGCACCGCGCAGTGGCAGGACGGCGGCGACGACATCCTCTTCGGCAGCGCCAGCCAGGACGTCCTGATCGGCGGCGCCGGGCACGACATGATCGACGGGCTCGGAGGCGATGACCTGCTCTTCGGCGACAACGCGTGCCTGACCCGCACCGACTTCCTCAGCGAACGGTTCCAGACGCTGTCGGGCGACCACCTCTACTCGCTGCCGGGTCTCGACGCCGGCGTCACCGCCGACACGAGCGGCGCGCTGCTGGCAGACGGCGAGCAGCGCCACTACCGCGACCCCGACGGCGCGCCGTGGTGGGCCGAGTTCGACTACGACATGCTGGGACTCCACACGTTCGAGGTCGAGAACGGGGACCGGGGCCTCGGCAGCTTCGGCAACGACTACATCGCCGGCGGTCCCGACCACGACATGATCTTCGGTCAGCTCGGCGACGACGTCATCCAGGGCGACGGCTCGATCGCGGATGCCGTCGCCGGCATCGCCCACGTCGGCGCCTCGCGCACACCCGACGGCTGCCCCGCCGACGGTTCGACCACGACGGCCGCCGGAGCCTGCGACGTCGTCGGCGACCTCGACGTGGTCGCCTCCGAGGAGAACGCCGAGACCGACGGAGAGGACTACATCGAGGGCGGCGGCGGCAACGACATCGTCTTCGGCGGACTCGGGCAGGACGACATCATCGGCGGCTCGAGCGACGCCAACTCGCTGGACACGCCGTTCGAGCGACCCGACGGCGCCGACCTGCTGTTCGGCGGATCCGGTCAGCACATCGCCCGCAACGACAACGGCGGGATCGACCCCGGCCTCGAGGTCCCCGGCGCCCGCCACGTCGACGACGCCGACGTCATCATCGGCGACAACGGACGCATCATCCGCATCGTCGGCATCGACGGCGTGGACATCAGCCCGGCCGGCGACCCGGCGCTCGTCGACGCCGAGTCGGGCGAACCGGTCGGCCTCTACGTCGGCTTCGTCTACGACGACCCCTACGGCGCCGAGCTCGTCGTCCGCGGCGTCCACCTGCTCGACTACACGCCCGGCGGACCCGACTTCCGCCCCGACCTGTTCGGCCCGCTGACGGGGGAGCAGTGCACGGACGCCGGCAGCGACACGATGGCCGACTGCAGCGAACGGTACGTCATCACCGACCCGTCAGGCCGCAACAGCGAGGTCACCGAGATCGAGCAGGGCGTCTTCTGGTGGGAGATCTTCGGCAACGACGAGGTCCACGGCGGCCTGGGCGACGACATCGTCTACCTCGGCGGCGGCTCCGACGTGGCGTTCGGCGACGCGGACGACGACGACATCATCGGCGGCTGGGGCAACGACTGGCTGTCGGGCGGCGTCGGGCAGGACGGCATCCTGGGCGATGACGGCCGCATCCTCACCAGCCGCAACAACGACACCGTCGGCGAGCCGCTGCACGGCATCGCGCCGCTGGATCCGGCCGGCACCTGCACCGAGAACCACACGTCGCTGTGCGCGACGCAGCTGAACCAGTGGATCGCCTCGCCCGGTGACGTGCAGACGGCGCTCATCAATGTCGAGGGCGACCTGAAGAAGACGGTCGATCTGACGCCGTTCAACCTCACGCCCAACGCCTCGGGCGGCGACCAGCAGCTGTTCGACGCCAACAACTCCGACGACGTCATCTTCGGCGGGCTCGGCGGCGCCGTGCAGTACTTCCCGGAAGAGATCTTCGGGCTCAAGAACAACCAGGACCAGCCGACCGGCGTGCGTGGCGTCGCGGGCGACTTCCTGCACGGAGGGGCCGGCGACGATGCGATCCTCGGCGGCGAGGCCGTGTGGAACGCGTACACGCAGGTCTACGAGAACGGCTCGCTGCTGCCGAACGCCTACCGTTCCGACTGGACGCGCCCCTACAACCCCGGTGACCTGCTGCACTTCGGCGAGGACAGCGACGCGTGGCACGACAACAACAACGTCGTGGACCGCCTCGGCGAGTTCGCCCTCTACGACGAGTTCGACCCGCGCCGCACGATCGAGCTGAACGCCGACGGCTCGGTGAACAAGGACGGCACCGGACTGACGTGGTTCCTGAGCGGCGCCAGCGACGAAGGGCCGACGCTCAACGGGTGCGTCGAGACCGCGCCCAACAGCTCGTGCATCGGCTGGGGCGACGCGCACAGCGACGGCGCCGACGCGATCTTCGGCGACCTCGGCAACGACTGGCTCGTGGGCGGCACCGGGCAGGACACGATGTACGGCGGCTGGGGCAACGACCTGCTCAACGCCGACGACGTCATGACGATCGCCGCCGACGGCAGCTACGGCAGCGGCATGGCGAGCAAGCTGCAGCCGTCGCCCAACGACACCCCCGACACGCACCCCCTCTACCAGGACCGTGCGTACGGCGGCGCGGGCCTCGACATCCTGATCGGCAACACCGGCGGCGACCGCCTGATCGACTGGGTGGGCGAGTTCAACTCGTACATCGTGCCGTTCGCCCCGTTCGGCATTGCGACGGTGTCGCGGCAGGTGCCGCCGTGGCTGTTCGAGTTCCTCTATGCGCTGTCGGCGAGCCAGGGCGCCGATCCGACGATCGCCGCGGATGTGAACTCGGATGCCGAGCGCAACGGCGAGCCGTACGGCGAGCTGGGCCTCGTCGTCCAGCAGGACCACGGACTGTGGCAGGAGCAGACCGGCGGGCCCTCGGACCCGCAGCCGGGCAACATCCCGGGCGGACGTCGCGACGTGCTGCGGTCGGCCGACTTCAACGACGGGTCGATGCAGGCCTTCTTCACCGACAGCGGCTCGTTCGCGGTCTCGGGAGGCGCGCTCGAGGTGTCGGCGGAGTCCCTCGGCGGCGACGCCTCGGCGGTCTACTACATCGACGCGTACCTGCCGATCTACTACGAGATCCACTCCCGCGTGTACATGGAAAAGCCGACCGCCGGCTGGAAGGCGAACGCGTACACGATCTTCGACTACTTCTCGCCGACCGACTTCAAGTTCGCGGGAGTCGACGGCTCGACCAGCAAGCTCGTCATGGGCTATCGCGACGCGTCCGGATGGCACGTGGTCGTCCAGGCGTCGGTGAAGGGCGGGATCAAGACCGGCAAGTGGTACGACCTGGTGGTCTACGTCAACGGGACGACGGTCTGGGTGGAGGTCGCGGGCAAGACCGCCTTCACGTACACCTTCGCGCCGCGCCTGTTCGAGGGCGAGGCCGTCGGCCTGAACAAGGGCCTCATCGGCGTCGGCTCCGACAACGCACGCGGCAGGTTCGACAGCATCTCGGTGCAGGTGCTCCCGCCGACACTCGCCGTCGACGTCACCGAGACGTTCGACGACGGAGCGGGGATCGTCGAGCAGCCGGCGCGCTCCGGTGACTGGAGCGTCGCCGATGGCGCACTTCAGGCCTCGGCCGATCCCGCCGCGGCGCCCGCGATGGCCGAGGTCGATCTCGGCGGCCGCGTCGAGGCGAACGCCTACGTCGAGTTCACCGTGGACCTGAGCCTCGGCGAGGACGGCGTCGGCGGGGTGTTCTTCGACGCCTACGGAGACAGCGATGTCAAGTTCGTCGTGCTGGATGTCGCCACCCAGCAGATCCAGATCGGGCACATGGAGCCCGGTCGCGGGTGGGTCGTCGATGTCGCCGTGCCGTGGTCGCTGTCGGCCGGCACCACGTATCGGCTGCAGCTGGTCATGAAGGGCGCGTCGGTCTCGGTGACGGTCGACGGCGCATTCGTCGCCAGCTACTCCTTCAACAGCGCGATCGCCGACGGCGCGATGGGGGTGCTGGCGGCCGAGGGAGAGCTCAGCGTCGACGAGATCCGAATACGCACCGATGGGCTCGAGGCGGACGTCGGAGCGACGACCGCGTCGGCGGGCAGCGCCGAATCGTCGTCGCAGATCGTCGGCCGAGCCGAGACCTAGCGCCTCCGCCGGGGTCCCGCCGTCAGTCGTCGCTGACGCGCAGCACGATCTTGCCGCGCGTGTGGCCGTCCTCGAGTGCCGTGTGCGCCTGGGCGGCATCCGGCAGATCGAGCACCTTCTCGACGTAGACCTGAACCGCCCCCGAGTCGAGCAGGCGCCCGATCGTGGCCAGGGCGTTGCCGTCGGGAATGACCTTGAACGATGTCGCCCGGACCCCGGCGGCATCGGCGGCTTCGGCGTACTCGGGCCACGAGCCCGTGGGGACGAGCACGTAGATGCCGCCCGGCCGGAGCACCGACAGCGAGCGCGTGCCGGTGTCGTCGATGGCGTTGCCGACGAGGTCGATGACGACGTCCATGCCCGAGAGCACCTCGTCGAACTTCGTCGTGGTGTAGTCGATCACCACATTCGCGCCGAGCTCGCGCAGCCACGACGCGTTGCGGCCCGAGGCCGTCGCCGTCACGTGCGCGCCGAAGTACGCCGCGAACTGGACGGCGAAGTGACCGACGCCGCCGCTGCCGGCATGGATCAGGATGCGCTGACCCTCGTGCGCCCGCGCCGTCTCGACGATGAGTCCCCACGCCGTCAGCGCGGCGAGGGGGACGCCGGCCGCCTCGACGTGCGAGAGGGCTGCGGGCTTGCGGGCGAGAGACAGCGTCGGCACGACCACGTACTCGGCGTACGAGCCGCCCGAGCGCGGGTAGGCGGCCATGCCGAAGACCTCCGTGCCCGGCGGGAACGGATGCGCCTCATAGGGCGCCTGGACGACCACGCCGCTGAAATCGAAGCCCGGGACGGTCGGGAAGTGGGACACAGCGCCCGCGAGCCCCTTGCCGGCACGCGTCTTGGCGTCGATCGGGTTGATGCCCGCGCCCACGACGCGCACGAGCACTTCGCTCAGCACGGGGGTCGGGACGGGGACGGATGCGGTGTGCAGCACCTCGGGTCCACCTGGCTCGTCGAAGACGACAGCCGTCATCGACTCGGGGGGATCGCTGATCGGAACCGTCGGGTCGGGTGTGTTCCGGGATGTCCGCAGCGGCCGGAATCTCATGCGGTCGCTCCTTCCAGTGCATGTCGACGTCGGCAGCACTCGTTGCTTGCTCTGCGATCAGTCAACATCCCGATTGTCTCGGCCGTGTTACACCGGTGAAAACGATGGCGAAGGTCGCGGGCGCCGTCAGCGCGAGGCTGTCAGGGCGACTCGCCCGCGGCGAGGGCGCGCAGCATCCGCGCGAGGTCGTCGATGTCGTCGACCGACCAGTCCTCGAGTGCGGCCAGGAGCGACCTCTCCTGCGGGGCGCGCGCCGCGGCGAGCCGCTCGAGGCCCATCGGCGTGGGGGAGATCAGCTGCGACCGGCGATCGGCGGGGTCGGGGGTGCGCTGGACGAGCCCGAGCTCCTCGAGCTCGCGCACGGCGCGGCTGGTCTGCCCCTTGTCGGCGGCCAGGACGTCGGCGAGGGTCGACAGCGTGATGGACTCGCGACGGGCGATGACGGTGAAGACCTTGTAGACGCCGGGCAGCATCCCGGGGCTCAGCCGATCGGCGTTCTCGGCGATGATCCTCCGGAACATGCCCATGAGCGACCCGAACTCGAGCTCGAGCGCGCGCACCGCGGCGGTGCGCGGGTCGGGAGCCTCGCCTGACATGACGCCGAGCCTAGTCGCGGGCTTCGGCACGGCGTGCGGCCTCGACGTCGCGGCGCTCCCGGCCCTGGACGCGGATGGCGGCGGTGGCGGTGAGGGTCTGCATCCCCTCGCTCGTCGAGACCGTCGCGAGATCCGCCTCGGCGGCGTGCATGCGCTCGGAGGTCGTCATGCGCGTCAGCGGCGTGTTCGGCAGGAACAGGATCGCGATGAGGCTGATCACCGCGAACGGCACGGCGATGAGGAACGAGTGCGAGATGCCCTGCGCGTAGACGTCCTCGAAGATCACGCGGATGGCGTCGGGCATGCTCGATACCGCCGGAAGGGTGTCGGACTGCAGGCTCTCGGCGACCGCGGAGCCCTGGTCGCCGAGGCCGGCGAGCGCCGCCGCGAGATCGGCCTGACGACCGGCGAGCAGATCCGTCACGCGAGACGCCAGAGCCGCGCCCATGAGCGAGACGCCGACCGTGCCGCCGAGGCTGCGGAAGAACGTGACACCCGAGCTGGCGACGCCGATCTCGGTGGGCTGGGAGGTGTTCTGGACGATCAGGACGAGGTTCTGCATGGTCGAGCCCACGCCCGCCCCGAGGAGGGCCATGTAGAGCGATACGAGGGCGAAGTTCGTGTCGTACTCGATCGTCGACAGCAGCGAAGCGCCGGCGATCAGCATCACGGCGCCGCCGATCAGGTACGGCTTCCAGTGCCCGAACTTCGTGATGAGCGCGCCGATGGTCATGGAGGCGACGAGGAGCCCGGCGATCATCGGGATCGTCATGATGCCCGCTTCGGTGGGGGTCGCGCCGCGCGCGAGCTGCATGTACTGGCTCAGGAACACCGATGCGCCGAACATCGCGATGCCCGTGGCGATCGAGGCCAGCACGGCCAGCGTGAAGGTCCGGTTGCGGAACAGCGACAATGGGACCAGCGGCTCCTTCACCCGCAGTTCGACGACGATGAACAGCGCCGTCGCCAGCACCGCGCCGCCGACCATCAGCAGGGTCGTGAGGCTCCACCAGTCGTAGTCGGTGCCGGCGTTCGTCACCCAGATCAGCAGCAGCGACACGGCGGCCGACAGCAGCACGATGCCGACGTAGTCGATCGAGACCCTGCGCGAGTGGCGTGGGACATGGAGCGTCTTCTGGACGATGATGAGCGCGGCGACGGCGACCGGAAGCGCGACGAAGAAGTTCCAGCGCCAGCCCCACGCATCCGTGATGACGCCGCCGAGCAGCGGACCGCCGACGGTCGCGACGGCCATGACGGCGCCGAACAGGCCCATGTACCGGCCGCGCTCGCGCGGGCTGATGATGTCGGCCATGAGCACCTGGCTGAGCGCGGCGAGGCCGCCGGCGCCGAGGCCCTGAACGGCGCGCGACGCGATCAGCATTCCGGGGTCCTGGGCGAATCCGGCGGACGCCGAGGCGAGCACGAAGATCGCGATGGCGAGCTGGAACAGCAGCTTGCGGTCGTACAGGTCGGCGAGCTTGCCCCAGACCGGGGTCGAGATCGCCGTGGTCAGCAGGGTCGCGGTGACCACCCACGTGAACGCGGCCTGGTCTCCCTCGAGGTCGTGGACGATGACGGGGAGCGAGGTCGAGACGACGGTCGACGCGAGCATCGACACGAACATGCCCAGGAGGAGGCCCGAGAGCGCCTGGAGCACCTCGCGGTGCGACATGGCGGGCCGGGCGGCGGCGGCGGTGTCAGACATGGGGTCCTTCGGAGCGATGGGGGAGCGACGCCGTCGGCGCTCTGGTTGATTCAGGTCAATGTTTGAGATTGGTCAACTATAAGGGGATGCTTGACGTGGGTCAACTACAGGGTCCACGCGGGGGCACGAGCATCGCGGGGGTTGCGCCGGGGCGGTGGGCGCAGGTGCCCGCGGCTCGCGCGAAGAAACGCGGGATGGGGTGACGTGGGGTGAGGCGCAACGCGTGAACGGAGCCCGCGCGCTGCGCGCGCCGGTGTCAGTCGGCGAGCGCGAGGGCCCGGTAGGCCTGGCGCGGCGTCGCGGGCTGCGGCATCCGCTCGTCGGGTCGTGCCGGCACGGCGCGCCCGGTGGTGCGACGGTACAGCTCGTCGATGAGGGTCGTCGCGAGGCCCACGAGCTTCGCGATCTCGGCGTCGTCGCGATCCACCCAGGCGCAGCGCGGCTCGTCGCCGACCGGCACGAAGTCGTCGTGCTGCTCCCACGCGACGAGCGTGCGCTCGGCCCCGAGCACGTGCTGCTGCCACCACACCTGGCGCAGGTACGAGCGGGGGATGGACTTCCACGCCTTGTTGGTGGTCTTGATCTCGGCGAGGGTCACCCGGCCGCCCTCGTCGACCGCGATACCGTCGGGGGTCGCCAGGTGCCGTTTCTCGACGACGGCGTGGAAGAGCGCCGACGACGGCTGGATGCCGTGGGTCGCCGCGACCCACGCCGCGATCTCGGGCTCGCGGGCCCGCCCGTGCGCGGTGTACGCGTTGCCCGAGAAGCCCGAGCCCAGAAGCTTGGCGTCGGCGGCACGCGCGATCGCCCGCTCGGACGTGAGGGTCGCGACATCCGTCGCCGTGATGCCGCGCGAGCGCGCCCGCACCCACGCCACCCGGTCGCGCGAATCCGCGACGATGCGCGCGGCGAGCTCCGGAGTCACGCCTCGACCCTACTCACCCCCACCCCCAGGTTTCCTCGCGACACCCGCCCCCGCCTGCATCCGCTGCCCGCGCGCATCCGCTCCCGCGGGTCGCCCATCCGGCGAGTGCATATGCTGTCGCCGAGGTGGTACGTCCCCGACCGTCTACGAGCTATCACCTCGGCGAGAACACATGCACGCGACATCTGGTGGGGGCTCCTCCACAGGGGGAGGGGTGGGGACAAGTCCGTGACGGGCGTGTCGCGGGGTGCACCATGAGTGGATGCCGCGACGCCACATCGGACTCGACGAGGCGGCTTCATGCGTGCTCACGCACCAGCAGCTCCGGGCGGAGGGGAGGACGGCCCGCCAGATCGGCGCCGCGGTTGCGGGCGGACGCCTTCGGCGCCTGCAGCGCAACCGATATGTCGACGGCGCCCTGTGGGCCGACTTGTGGCCGGAGTCTCGGCACCGCCTCGAGGTCAGCGCCGCCTTCGCCGAGATGGACAGGGCGGTCGCCGTCGCGGTGCGCGACTCGGCGGCGGCGGTGTGGGCACTTCCGCTCTATCGGCACGTCCCGGATGCCGTGCATGTGGCGCTGCCGCCGGGAGCCCGGGCGCCGAGCCGGCCGGGGCTCGCGCGGCATGCCGAAGAGCTGAGCGATGACGACATCGCCGTGATCGGCGGTGTCAGGTGCACGTCGCTGGAGCGGACGGTGTTCGATCTGGCCCGCACGCTGTCCTTTGCCGCGGCTGTTTCGGCGGCGGATGCGGCGCTGCGTCGTGTTGCGATGACGGACCGCCGGTACGACACCGAACGCGCCGAGGCGATGCGCGCCCGCCTGGCCGAGCGCGCGGCCGGCGCGAAGGGTGCGCGCGGCATCCGTCAGGCTCGTGAGGTGATCGCCTTCGCCGACGGGCGTGCGGAACTCCCCGGCGAGAGTGTGACCCGCGTCCGGCTGCACGAGCTGGGGTTCCGGTGCTTCGAGCTCCAGGTCCCGGTGCCGGGGCCGGCCGGCCACGACTACGAGGTCGACATCGGGATCGCGGAAGCCCGGGCACTCCTGGAGTTCGACGGCGAAGGCAAGTACCGGGACGCTGCGCTGCGACACGGCAAAACCATCGAGGACGTCATCCTGGCAGAGAAGCGGCGCGAGGACTGGATCCGCGGAACGCGGCAGGAGCGCTTCGGTCGTGTCGAGGACCCTCACATCGCCGACGCCGCGACGCTCGCGCGCCGTCTGGCCGCGTTCGGCATCACCCCACCCATCGCGTCCTCCTCCCGCCGGCCCGCGTGACCGCGGGCCACGCGGCGAGTGCACATGCAGTCGTCGAGTGCATACGTCGCTTCCCGACCAGAAGCTGTCGTCTCGGCGAGTGCACATGCACTCGCCGGAGCGCGCGAGGAATGAGCGGGGTGGGGAGGGAGGACCGAGCGGGCATTCCTCGATGAGTCAACGAATGCAGCTACGCGGGCATCTTCGATGAGTCAACGCGCGGATTTGGCGGGGGGCGGCGGAGGCCGTACACTTGAGGGAGCCGAAGACCGCCGGTCATCGGAGTGCGCGCAAGCGCGGTCCGATCGAAGCTCTGTGAATGCAGGGGCCCGCGCAGGTGTCACGAACGATTCTCCCTCGGGATTCCCGCTCCGTGCGCTTGCGCCGGAGCTTTTTTCATGCCCGGAGCACGGTGGTCCAGGTCGACGCCCCGCCTCCGCGGAGCGTGACGTACACACAAGGAGTGGCCATGGCGCAGAAGGAAGCATCGGTCGCCGAGCTCACGAAGAATTTCGAGGACTCGACCGCCGTTCTGCTCACCGAGTACCGCGGTCTGACGGTTGCCGAGCTCAAGGAGCTCCGCAACAGCATCCGTCAGGACGCGGAGTACGCCGTGGTGAAGAACACGCTGACCAAGATCGCCGCGAACAACGCGGGGGTCACGGGACTGGACGAGGGCCTCAAGGGTCCGTCGGCGGTCGCGTTCGTGCACGGTGACCCGGTCGCCGTCGCGAAGGGTCTGCGTGCCTTCGCCAAGGCACACCCTCTTCTCGTGATCAAGGGCGGCTACTTCGATGGCAACCCTCTGACCGCGGACGAGGTCAACAAGCTCGCCGACCTCGAGAGCCGTGAAGTCCTGCTGGCGAAGCTCGCCGGTGCGATGAAGGCCTCGATGACCAAGGCGGCATTCGTCTTCAACGCGCTCCCGTCGAAGGCCGTTCGCACGGTCGACGCGCTGCGCGAGAAGCAGGAGTCCGCGGCCTGAACCGGCCAGCGGCGATAGAAACCCCAATCAAGGAGAATCATCATGGCAAAGCTCAGCACTGAGGAGCTGCTCGACGCGTTCAAGGAGCTCACCCTCATCGAGCTCAGCGAGTTCGTCAAGGCGTTCGAGGAGACCTTCGACGTCACCGCCGCCGCCCCGGTCGCCGTTGCCGGTGCCGCCCCCGCCGCCGGCGGTGCGGGTGCCGACGCCGCCGCCGAGGAGGAGAAGGACGCGTTCGACGTCATCCTCGAGGCCGCCGGCGACAAGAAGATCCAGGTCATCAAGGCCGTCCGCGAGCTCACCTCGCTCGGCCTCGGCGAGGCCAAGGCCGTCGTCGACGGTGCCCCGAAGCCCGTTCTCGAGGGCGCGAACAAGGACGACGCCGAGAAGGCGAAGGCCAAGCTCGAGGAGGCTGGCGCGACGGTTACCCTCAAGTAATCTCGCTTCACTTTCCTGAAGACCCCGGGTGCCTCGGCATCCGGGGTCTTCTGCGTCCCCGCACCGCGCGAACCCGCGAGCGCGCGCGGAATCCCGCTCGGCCGCTTCGCACGCGCGGGTCCGCCTCTAGGGTGTGACACATGGATGCCGCCCCCGTCGCCTCCGACCTCGTCCCGACAGACCCGTCGACGGGGCTGACCGCCCCCGAGGTCGCCGAGCGGATCGCGCAGGGGCGCGCGAACGCGTTCGAGGCCGACACCAGCCGCAGCGCGTGGACGATCATCCGCGCCAACGTCTTCACGCTGTTCAACGGCATCGTGTTCGCGTGCTTCGGCATCCTGCTGGTCCTCGGTCGCTGGCAGGACGGGCTGTTCGGGCTCGCCGCCTTCGCGAACTCGATCATCGGCAGCTACCAGGAGTTCAAGGCGAAGGCGGCGCTGGACCGCCTCGCCCTGCTGAACGCGCCCCACGCGCGGGTCCGGCGCGACGGCGCCGAGGCCGAGATCATGCCGGGCGAGGTCGTCCAGGACGACATCCTCGTGCTGCGTGCGGGCGATCAGGTTCCGGCCGACGCCGTCGTCGTGGATTCGCGCGCCCTGCAGATCGACGAGTCGATGCTGACCGGAGAATCGGATGCCGTCGACAAGCGCCCGGGCGACGAGGCGCTCTCGGGATCGATCGTCGTCGCCGGCGAGGGCGACGCACAGGTCGTGCGCGTGGGTGCGGACTCGTACGCGAATCGGTTCGCCGGCGAGGCGAAGAAGTTCTCGCTGGTCTCGAGCGAGCTGCGCACCTCGATCAACAAGGTCCTCACGTGGATGGCGTGGCTGATCGGGCCCGTCGGCGTGCTCGTGCTCAACGCCCAGGTGATGGTGGCCGGCGGCTGGGAAGCGGTGTGGACGGACGGCGGCTGGGTGCAGCCGGTGGTCAACACGATCGCGGCGCTGACCGCCATGATCCCCCTCGGCCTGGTGCTCATGACCTCGATCGCGTTCGCGGTGGGCGCCGCCAAGCTCGCCGGCCGCCGGGTGCTCGTCAACGAACTGCCCGCGGTCGAGGGCCTCGCGCGCATCGACGTCATCTGCCTCGACAAGACCGGCACGCTCACCGCCGGCGAGATCGCGTTCGACGGGATGCATCCGCTCGCCGGCGACGACGCGACGACGGATGCCGAGCAGGTGCTCGCCTGGTACGGCGCGGCGCCCGACGCGAACGCGACGGCGCGGTGCCTGCGGGAGCCGTACCCGGTTGCGGCGCCCCTCGAGGTCGCGGCATCCGTCCCCTTCTCGTCGGCGCGCAAGTGGAGCGCGGTGTCGTTCGCGGCGGGGCCGGTCGGCACGTGGGTCATGGGCGCGCCCGAGATGGTGTTCGGCGATGCCGCCGCAGACCCGGCGACCCCGCTCGGAGGCACGGTCGTCGAGCTCGCGTCGACCGGCCGCCGCACGCTGGTCCTCGCCCGCTCGGACGCGGCGCTCACCGACGCGGACGTCGAGGCGGAGCGCCTGCCCGGGGCGGTCGAAGCGGTGGCGGTGCTCACCTTCCGCGAGCAGGTGAGGCCGGATGCCGCCGAGACGCTGGAGTACTTCGCCCGCCAGGGCGTCGGGGTGCGCGTCATCTCGGGCGACAATCCGCGCACCGTCGCCGCGATCGCGCGCGAGGTGGGTCTCGACGTCGACGAGGGGTTCGACGCGAGGCACCTGCCCGAGGACGACGAGGCGCTCGGCGAGGTGCTCGAGATGCACCGGGTCTTCGGCCGGGTCACGCCCGAGCAGAAGAAGCGGATGGTCGTCGCGCTGCAGGGCCGCGGCCACACGGTCGCCATGACCGGCGACGGCGTCAACGACGCGCTCGCGATCAAGACCGCCGACATGGGCATCGCCATGAACTCCGGCGCGGCGGCGACCAAGGCCGTCGCGCGCCTGGTGCTGCTCGACGGGAAGTTCTCGCACCTGCCCGACGTCGTCGCCGAGGGCCGCCAGGTCATCGCGAACATCGAGCGGGTCTCGATGCTGTTCCTCACCAAGACCGTCTACGCGACGGGGCTCGCGATCCTCTTCGGCATCCTCATCCTCGAGTTCCCGTTCCTGCCGCGGCAGCTGTCGATCACGGACGGCCTCACGATCGGCATCCCGGCGTTCTTCCTCGCGCTCATGCCGAACGCGCAGCGGTACGTCCCCGGGTTCCTGCGCCGGTCGCTGATCTTCGCGATCCCGGCGGGTGTGATCATCGCGATCGCCCTGACGCTGTACACGCAGGGCGCCCTGGCGCTCGGGGTCGACGAAGCCGAGCTGCGAACCGGGGCCACCGTCATCCTGGCGATCGTCGGGATCTGGGTGCTGACGGTGCTGTCGCGACCCGTGACCCGCTACAAGGTGCTCGTGATCGGCGCGATGTTCGTCGCGCTCGTGGTGATCTTCACCGTTCCGCTGGCCACCGAGTTCTTCGAGTTCGTCGATCCCGGCCGCGACGCGGCGTGGCTCGTCGCGATCACGACGGTGCTGTCGATCGGAGCGATCGAGGTCGTGCGGTTCGTCCACCGTCGCGTGGTGGCGCGCTCCGAGGCGGCGCTGCCCGCTCAGGAGGCCGCGGTGGCAGGGCCCCGCACGAAGTAGCGCGCCATCGGGGGCAGCCACAGCACGACGAGGATGAAGATCATGAGCGCCGGCTGGACGAAGCCCGCCCAGTCCCAGTCGCTCGTCGCGACGATCGTGACCGCGTGCAGCACGAGCTGCAGGCCGAGGTAGATCGTCACGAGCAGCCGCGCCAGCGCGCTCCCGCGCGCGATGCTGGCGCCCGCCGACACGGTGAGGAGCCCGAACAGGATCACCGCCGACCCGAGCAGCGACACCGTCAGCACCTCGCTCTCGGGCACGTCGTAGCGGCTGAGGAGGATCAGGATGCCGATGGCCGTCGCCAGCAGACCGCTGAGGTAGATGAGGACGACCGCGACCGTGACGGCGACGGGGCGGCGGCGCGTCGGTGCGGTCTCGGACGTCATGGCTCTCACCCTACGGGCCGCGGGAAGATCCACGCGGTCGCTGTATCCGGTAACATGGACTCTTCGAATCGATTCGAATCCGCTCTGCCCTCCTCCACGCGCCTGAACCGGGATCCCCGGTGTCGACGCCCGCGCCGCCGAAACGAAGACTCGCCATGTTCGACACCGCCGCCAATCCGGTCATCCGCCCGGACGCCCCCGATCAGCCTCCTCACGCCGGTCGCAGCCCCGAGCCGCACCCCCGCCATGGCTCGCCGACGGGCGCGATCCGCACGCTCGGATCAGACCCGGCGACCGCGCCGATCGTCCTCCACCCGGGCGATTCGATCTCGACGCGCCGCCGCGTCCTCTACGTCATCCTGCTGGGCGCGCTGACGGCACTCGGACCGTTCACGGTCGACCTCTACCTGCCGGCGTTCCCGGTGCTCGAGGCCGACTTCCAGACGACGTCGGCCGCGATCCAGCTCACCCTCACCGGCACCATGATCGGCTTCGCGCTGGGACAGCTGATCGTCGGCCCCCTCAGCGACAAGGTGGGGCGCCGCGTCCCGCTGCTGGTGGTCACGGCGATCCACGTGCTCTCGAGCATCGCCGCGGCGCTCGCCCCCACGCTCGAGCTGCTGTTCGTCGCCCGCGTGCTGATGGGCGCGGGGGCCGCGGCCGGCGCCGTCGTCGCCGCCGCGATCGTCCGCGACCTGTTCGGCGGCAAGCGCCTGGTCGTCATGCTGTCGCGCCTCGCGCTCGTCTCGGGCGCCGCGCCCGTGATCGCGCCCCTGCTCGGCTCGGCGCTGCTGCTGGTCATGCCGTGGCGCGGCGTGTTCGTCGTCCTCGCCCTCTACAGCGCCGTCATGCTCGTCGCGGCCGCCGTGTTCGTGCCCGAGACCCTGCCGCCCGCGCGTCGGCACGACAAGGGCGCGACGACCGTGTGGCAGCGCTACCGGAGCGTCCTCGGCGACCGCGTCTTCATCGGCGTGCTCATCGTCGGCGGCATGAACTTCAGCGGCCTGTTCTCGTACCTGTCGGCGTCGCCCTTCCTGTTCCAGGAGACCTACGGCTTCGATCCGCAGCAGTACGGGCTCCTGTTCGCGGCGAACTCCGTCGGCATCGTCCTCGGCGTGCAGGTCTCCGCGCGGCTGGCGGCGCGGTTCGGCCCGCAGTGGGTCATGCTCTTCTCGACCGCCGCCGCCGCGCTCGCCGCATCCGTCATCATCGTCAACGACCAGCTCGGCCTCGGGCTGTGGGGGACCGTGATCCCGCTGTTCCTGTTCATGACCGGCGTCGGCTTCACGTTCCCGACCGTGCAGGTGCTCGCGCTCGACCGGCACGGCAAGGCCGCGGGCACGGCGCAGTCGCTGATCGGCGCGTCGAACTTCGGCGTCGCCGGCGTGATCTCGCCGCTCGTCGGCTGGATCGCGAAGGATGCCGGCATCACCGCGACCACGATGGCCTCGGTCATGGTCGGCTGCCTGCTGATCGCCGTCGCCACCGTGCTGTTCGTGATCCGGCCGCGCACCGTCGCCCAGCTGGCCCCGTAGCAGGGCTCAGCCGTCGCGCCGCACCGGCTGCAGCCGGAACAGGCGCACGGTGCGCCCCGACTCCCTCTCATAGGCGCGGTAGCCGGGCCATTGCGCTTCGATGCGCGCCCACGCGGCATCCCGCTCGTCGTCCGGGATGAGACTCGCGTGCACCGGCATCCGTCTGCCGCGCACGGTGATCTCGGCGTCCGGGTGCGCGAGGAGGTTCGTCGACCACGCGGGGTGGCGGCTGCGGGCGAAGCTCGTGCCCGCCACGATCGCGCGGCCCCGGCCGTCGGGTGTGTACATCAGCTCGGCCTCGCGGGGCTCGCCGCTGCGCGCGCCGGTCGTGCGCAGCACCAGCGACGGCACCAGGATGCCGCTCACCTGCAGGCGGCCGCCCGTGATGCCCTTCATGAAGCGCTCGAACGGCGGCAGGAACACCGGGCCGACCCGACGGAACCAGCGGGTGCGGGTGAGGGGCGCGATGATAGCGCGGACGACGTCCTTGAGGCCAGGCACCCCCTCATCATCCCGCGCGATGGCAGGATGACGGGATGGCCGAGACCGATGTGCGCGTCGCCTACCGCCGTCCGCTGTGGATCGGGGCGGGGCTCGTCGCTGCCGGAATCCTGCTCGCGATCGGCATCGTCGTCGGGATCGGCGATGCCCCGTTCGGGTTCGATCAGGCGTGGCAGGACTTCCTCGCCGCCTCCCGCGGACCGGTGCTGCTGACGTTCTCGTACGCGATGGACTGGCTCGGCGGCGGGTGGTTCGGCGTCTTCGCGCTGCCCGCGCTGATCGTGGTCGTGCTGCTGGTGATGCGGCGGCCGTGGGCGGCGGGGTACTTCGTCGCGGCCGAGATCGTGAGCGTCGCGATCGTGCAGATC
This sequence comes from Microbacterium thalassium, assembly GCF_014208045.1. Taxonomy (NCBI): domain Bacteria; kingdom Bacillati; phylum Actinomycetota; class Actinomycetes; order Micrococcales; family Microbacteriaceae; genus Microbacterium; species Microbacterium thalassium. The sequence continues at coordinate 3,408,027 of NZ_JACHML010000001.1, read as the reverse complement.
CTCAAGCACGCCGTGGGGCGGGCGCGGCCCGAGGACATCATCGTCACGAGCGACTTCGGCTCGTTCCCCTCCGGGCACGTCGCCAACGCCGCCACGATCGCCACGGCTCTGTTCGTGATCTTCCCCGGCGTGTGGGTGGCTCTCGCCGGCCTCGTGTGGACCGTTGCGATGGCCTTCAGCCGCACGTACCTCGGTGCGCACTGGCTCAGCGACACCGTCGGCGGGGCCATCATCGGCGCCGGCGCCGCCCTGCTGGTGGCCGCCGCGTTCGCGAAGCCGCTCGCGACCGAGGCCGAACGGCACGGCGCCGTGCGCGCGCCCGAGAAGGCGCCGGGTCACGACCCCGCACCTGGCTAGGCTGAAGCGCATGAGCGCGCTGCCCGAGTCCGATCCCGCCCTCGCCGCGGCCGAAGCCGAACTCCAGCGCCTGCGCGCCGAGGCCGCCGCCGCCGAGGCGGCGCTCCAGGCCGCGCAGGCGAAGGCCGCGCTCGCCGCGGCCGAGGCGGAGCTCGCGAAGGCGCGGCTGACCGGGGGCGCTGCGGATGCCGGAGCGGCCGCATCCGCTCCCGCCGCCGCCCAGCCCGCGCCCGACGCCGTCGAATCGGCGTCCGCGGCCGCGGAGGCGGCGGTGCCCGCCGGGCCGGGAGCCGGGCCGCTCGACGCGGACGAGGTCGCCGCGGTGCGCGACGGCTACGCGTTCGCCGCCGCCGCGATCGAGATGGGCGCTCTCGTGAACACCGAGCCGCTGCCCGATGTCCCGGTGCGCATCCCGCTCGCGATGACGAACCGGCACGGGCTCATCGCCGGCGCCACCGGCACGGGCAAGACCCGCACGCTGCAGGGGCTCGCCGAGCAGCTGGCGGCGCACGGCGTGCCGGTCTTCGCCGCCGACATCAAGGGCGACCTGTCGGGCGTCGCGACGCCCGGGACGCCCAGCGACAAGCTGCTGGCGCGCACCGCGGGCATCGGCCAGGACTGGGCGCCTGCGGCATCGGTCACCGAGTACTTCGCGCTGGGCGGCATCGGCACCGGCGTGCCGGTGCGCGCGACCGTCAGCGGCTTCGGCCCGCTGCTGCTGAGCAAGGTGCTCGGCCTGAACGAGACGCAGGAGTCGAGCCTCAAGCTCGTCTTCCACTACGCCGACCAGCACGGGCTCGCCCTGGTGGACCTGTCGGATCTGCGATCGGTGCTCGCCTATCTCACGAGCGACGCCGGCAAGGACGAGCTGAAGGATCTCGGCGGGCTGTCGGCTTCGACCGCGGGCGTCATCCTGCGCGAGCTCATCGTGTTCGCCGACGCCGGCGCCGACGTCTTCTTCGGCGAACCCGAGTTCGAGGTTTCCGACTTCCTGCGCACCGTCGAGGACGGCCGGGGGATCATCAGCCTGCTCGAGGTGCCGGGGGTCGCCGACCAGCCGGCGCTGTTCTCGACGTTCCTGATGTACCTGCTCGCCGAGCTGTTCGAGCTGCTCCCCGAGGTCGGCGACCTCGACAAGCCGAAGCTGGTGTTCTTCTTCGACGAGGCCCACCTGCTCTTCCGCGACGCGTCGAAGGACTTCATCGCCGCGATCGTGCAGACGGTGCGGCTGATCCGCTCCAAGGGCGTGGGCGTGTTCTTCGTGACCCAGACCCCGAAGGACGTGCCCGGTGACGTGCTCGCCCAGCTCGGCTCGCGCGTGCAGCACCAGCTGCGCGCGTTCACGCCCGACGACGCGAAGGCGCTGCGGGCGACGGTCGGGACGTATCCCCGCTCGGGGTACGACCTCGAGCGCGTGCTGCAGGAGCTCGGCACCGGTGAGGCGATCGTCACCGTCATGAGCGAGAAGGGCGCGCCCACTCCGGTCGCGTGGACGCGGCTGCGCGCCCCGCAGGGCCTGATGTCGCCGACCCCCCGCGCCGCGGTCGAGGCCGCCGTGGCGGCATCCCCGCTGCTGGCGAAGTACGGCACCGAGATCGACCGCGAATCGGCGCGCGAGATCCTCACGGCGAAGCTGAAGGCCGCGGGCGACGCCGAGGCCGCCGAGGAGGCCGCGCTCGAGAAGGCGCGCATCGATGCCGAGTTCGCCAAGCAGCAGGCGGCGATCGACAAGGCCCAGGCGGATGCCGAGCGCAAGGCGCAGAAGGAGTACGAGCGGCTGCTGCGCCAGACCTCGGGCAAGACCCGCACGTCCCGCTCGCGCTCCAGCCGCGCTCGGCGCTCTCCGCTGGAGCAGCTGCTGTCGTCCCCGTCCACGGAGACGATCCTCGACGGCGTGATCCGCGGCGTGTTCGGAACGGGACGCCGCTGACGCGGCGGGACATCCGATGCGAAGGAAGGCCCCGGTCGTCGTCGCGCTGGTCGTCGCCGTCGCGGTCGCGGGCGCCGGGATCGCGATCGCGCTGTCCGCCGTGGGCGACCCGGCGCCGAGCCCCGAGCCGACCGCGGGCGCGGCGGAGCAGGACTTCGGCGAGACCGAGTACTGCTACGTCGAGGCGATGATCTACTACCGGGCCGAGGCGGTGGACCTCGCCGACATCCTGCTCAACGCCGAGGGGGTCTCGGTGGAGGCCACCGCGATCGCCCAGGACGTCTACGACCAGCAGTCCGAGCAGCTCGCGGAGCTGCGCGAGGTGTACCTGGAGTGGAAGTCCGCGAGGCCGCTCGAGCGCACGGAGGTCGGTCCGTGCGCCGGCCACGACGACCACTCGGCGATGGTGGGCCTGCCCGGCTGGTCGGATCTGCGCCGCTACAGCGAATCCAGCGGCACCGAGGCGGAGCAGGGCTTCGCCGAGCTCATGATCGCGCAGAACGCCGGCGTGACCGCGTTCGCCGAGCTGGTGCTGGAGTACGACCCGAACGCCTGGGTGACCGATGCCGCCAGCGACGCGATCGCGCAGGCCGAGAGCGAAGACGCGGTGCTCGCGACGCTCCTGCCGTGATGCCGGCGGCGCCGCCGCCGCGCCGCTGGTTCCGGCGAGACACGCGCATCCGCCCGAGACGCACGCATCTGCCCGAGACACGCGCATCCGCGCGAGGCACACGCATCCGCCCGAGACACAGCGCGTTCGGCCGGTGTCTCGGTGCGAAACCCGGGTCTCGCCGGCAATCCGGAGTCTCGGTGCGCACGCCGGCGGTGGCCGATGCGCGGCGTGCGGGCATCGGCGGAGACCCGCTGGGTGGAAGTGGCGGCCCGCGCCGGCTCCCGCGGGCATAGCCTGGGGGGATGGCGACGAAGCCCCCGGCATCCGACATCGACGAGGCGCGCCTGCGCGTCTCGCACCCCAAGCGCGTCGCGGTGGGCGTTCCCGCGGTGATGCACGCCCTCGAGATCTCGTACGAGCAGATGGGCGTGGCCCGCAGCGTCCAGACGCTGCTGCGCGTGAACCAGAAGGACGGCTTCGACTGTCCGGGCTGCGCGTGGCCCGAAGAGGACAAGCGCCACCTCGCGGAGTTCTGCGAGAACGGCGCGAAGGCCGTCGCCGAGGAGGCGACGCTGCGCCGGGTCGGGCCGGAGTTCTTCGCCGAGCACTCGATCGAGGACCTGAACGGGCACGACGACTACTGGCTCGGGCAGCAGGGGCGTCTGACGCATCCGATGGTGCTCGACGAAGGGGCGACGCACTACCGCCCCATCTCGTGGGACGACGCGCTGAGCGAGATCGCCGATCACCTCCAGGCTCTGGACGACCCCGACGAGGCGACGTTCTACACGTCGGGACGCACGTCCAACGAGGCGGCGTTCCTGTACCAGCTGCTCGTGCGCGGGTTCGGCACGAACAACCTGCCCGACTGCTCGAACATGTGCCACGAGTCCAGCGGATCGGCGCTGAACGAGACGCTCGGCATCGGCAAGGGGACCGTCTCGATCGACGACATCCACGAGGCCGACCTGCTGATCGTCGCCGGCCAGAACCCCGGCACGAACCACCCGCGGATGCTGAGCGCCCTCGAGAAGGCGAAGTCGCGCGGCGCCCGCATCATCGCGGTCAACCCGCTGCCTGAAGCCGGCCTTGTGCGCTTCGAGAACCCGCAGACGGTCAAGGGCGTTCTGCTGGGAGGCACGAAGCTCGCCGACCGGTTCGTGCAGATCCGCCTCGGGGGCGATCAGGCGCTGTTCCAGGCGATCGGCAAGCACATCCTCGAGCAGGATGCGGCCGGCGCCGGCATCGTCGACCACGACTTCATCGCCGAGCACACCGACGGCTTCGACGCCTACCGGCAGGCGATGGCCGACGTCCCGTGGCGCGAACTGGTCGCGGCGACCGGCATCCCCGAGAAGAAGCTGCGCGCGATCGCCGACGAGGTCGTCCGGGCGAAGGCCACCATCGTGTGCTGGGCCATGGGGCTCACCCAGCACAAGCACTCCGTGCCGACGCTCCGCGACGTCGTGAACGTCCTGCTGCTCCAGGGCAACATCGGTCGCGCGGGAGCGGGTGTGTGCCCCGTGCGCGGACACTCGAACGTGCAGGGCGATCGTACGATGGGCATCTACGAGAAGCCCGCCGAGGCGTTCCTCGCCGCCCTCGACGAGGAGTTCTCGTTCACGGCCCCGCGCGAGCAGGGCTACGACACCGTCGAGGCGATCCGCGCCATGCGCGACGGGAAGACCCGGTTCTTCATGGGGATGGGCGGCAACTTCGTCAGCGCCACCCCCGACACCGAGGTCGTCGAGGACGCGATGCGCCGCGTCGACCTCACCGTCCAGGTCTCCACCAAGCTGAACCGCTCGCACGTGGTCACGGGCAAGCGCGCGATCATCCTGCCCGTCCTCGGCCGCACCGACCGCGACCGGCGCGGCGGCCGCGAGCAGCGCGTCACCGTCGAGGACTCGATGGGCGCCGTGCACTCCTCGCGCGGCCGTCTCGCTCCGCCGAGCGAGGACATGCTGAGCGAGGTCGCGATCCTCGCGCGGCTGTGCGGGATGCTGTTCGCCCCGGGCGCCGAACCGGTCGAGGCGCCGAGCCACGACGGCCACCCCGAGCGCGGGCAGGCCGAGCGTCCCGCGGGCGAGGCGGCCGACGCCGCCGAGGCGCGCGGGGTGCCGCACGCCGACTGGGAGGCGCTTGAGACCGACTACGCCCTCATCCGCACGCACATCCAGAACGTCGTGCCCGGCTTCGACGACTTCGAGCAGCGCATCGACAAGGGCCGCACGCTGCACCTGCCCAACGGCCCGCGCGACGCCCGCCGGTTCGCGACGGCGTCGGGCAAGGCCCGGTTCACCGCGAATCCGCTGGAGTACCCCCGCATCCCGCGCGGGCGGCTGCTGCTGCAGACGCTGCGCTCGCACGACCAGTACAACACCACCGTCTACGGCGAGGACGACCGCTACCGCGGCATCCGCCACGGCCGTCGCGTCGTGCTCGTCAACCAGCACGACATCGCCGAACTCGGGTTCGCCGAGGGAGACGTGGTCGATCTGGTATCGGAGTGGGCGGGCCCGGACGGGGCGTTCCAGGAGCGTCGCGCGTCCGAGTTCCGCATCGTCGCCTACCGCACGCCGCGCGGGAACGCCGCGGCGTACTACCCCGAGACGAACGTGCTGGTTCCATTGGACTCGGTGGCGGACGTCAGCGGCACGCCGACGTCGAAGTCGGTGATCGTGCGGCTCGAGCGCCGCGCCGACGACTGATCGGGGATCAGGCGGCCAGATGCACCTGGATGCGCTGACGCACACCGTGCTCGATCAGGAGCGGGATGTAGTCCCGCAGGCGGGCGGCGTCGAAGCTCTCGAGCTCCTCGGCGGCCATGACGGTGATCTCGTCCTCGTCCACGCCCGGAAAACGGGTGACGAGGCGCTCGATGACATACGCCAACGCCTCGTACTCGTTGGCCGGATTCGTGCGACTCATGCGGCCATTGTCCCCGAATCCCGGGGCGATCGGCCAGGGATCGCGGGGTTTGCCCAGGATCGCGGGACGCCGTGTCAAGGCGTTGAACCGAGCCCGTTGCGCCCGCTAGCGTCACGATCATGACCGACCTGAGCGCCCCGACCGGCCGCGAGGAGGCCCTGCGCGCGCACGCGCGAGCCGACGGCACGGCGCCCCGCGCACTCGTGCTGGGTGCGACCGGCTACATCGGCGGGCGGCTCGTACCGCGGCTGCTGGCGGCCGGGTACCGCGTGCGCGTGCTCGCGCGGGACGCCGCGCGCGTGGCCGCCTTCGCGTGGGGGGACGAGGTCGAGGTCGTCTCGGGCGCCGCCGAGGACGCGGATGCCATGGCCGCCGCCGCGTCCGGCGCCGACGTCCTCTACTACCTCGTGCATTCGATGGCCGCCGGTCGCGGCTTCGCCGACGCCGATCTGATCGCGGCCCGCACGGTCGCCGCCGCGGCCGTGGATGCCGGTGTCGGGCGCATCGTGTACCTCGGGGGTCTGCATCCCGAGGGTGTGCCGCTCTCGCCGCACCTGCGCTCGCGTGTCGAGGTGGGCGAGGTGTTCCTGGCCAGCGGCGTGCCGACGCTCGTGCTGCAGGCGGGCGTCGTGATCGGCTCGGGTTCGGCGTCGTTCGAGATGGTGCGGCACCTCACCGACGTGCTGCCGTACATGCCCGCGCCCAAGTGGGTGCGCAACCGCATCCAGCCGATCGCGGTGCGCGACGTCATGCACTACCTGCTCGGGGCCGCGCGGGTCGACCCCGGGGTCAACCGCGCCGTCGACATCGGCGGGCCCGACGTGCTGCGCTACGGACAGATGATGAACGGCTACGCCGTCGAGGCGGGGCTGCATCAGCGTCCGATCGCGGCGCTGCCGGTGTTCACCCCCAACCTCGCCTCGCACTGGGTGAATCTCGTCACGCCGATCCCGCGCTCGATCGCGCGGCCGCTCGTGGCGTCGCTGCAGAACGAGTGCATCATGAAGGACCACGACGTCGACGAACTCATCCGGCCGCCGCTGGACGGTCTCACGCCCTACCGCAAGGCCGTGGCCCTGGCGCTCGGCCGAGAGCGCGAGGACGCGGTGGAGACGAGCTGGGCGGATGCCGAGGTGCTCGGCGTCCCCAGCGACCCGCTCCCGAACGACCCCGACTGGGCCGGACGGGTGGTGTTCACCGACGCCCGCACCGCCACCACCACGGCGCCGCCGGACGCCCTGTGGCGCGTCATCGAGGGCATCGGCGGCGAGAACGGGTGGTATTCGTCCCCGCTGCTGTGGGCGATCCGCGGCTGGATGGACCGCCTCATCGGCGGCATCGGCCTCGCCCGCGGCAGGCGCAGCCGGGATCGTCTGGCCGTGGGCGACGCCCTGGACTTCTGGCGGGTCGAGGCGCTCGAGCCGGGGTCGTTCCTGCGCCTCCGGGCCGAGATGAAGGTGCCGGGCCTGGCCTGGCTGGAGCTGCGGGCCTCGCCGGAGGGCGAGGGGTCGCGCTACGACCAGCGGGCGGTGTTCTTCCCGCAGGGCCTCGCCGGGCGTCTGTACTGGCTGGCGGTGCTGCCCTTCCACGGCTTCATCTTCGCCGGCATGGCGGCCCGCATCACCGCGGCCGCCGAGCAGCTCGCCGACGAGCCGGCGGCATCGGAGGCCGTCGTCCCGGCATCCGCTGACATCGCCGGCGCCTGACGCGGGCCCATCGCGACGCCGACCCGCGCCGCCGGGCTCGTAGGCTGGTGCCATGCCCACGCCCGCCGCCGTGATCACGGTGTCCGACCGCTCGTCCCGCGGCGAGCGGCCCGACCGCAGCGGACCGCTGGCGGTCGAGGCGCTGCGGGCCGCCGGGTACGCGTGCCCCGACGCGGCCGTCGTGCCCGACGGCGCCGACAGCGTCGAGCGTGCGCTGCGCGCCGCGCTCTCCTCGGGGGCACGCGTGGTGGTGACCACCGGCGGCACGGGCGTCGCCGCGCGCGACGAGACGCCCGAGGGGACGACGCGCGTGCTGACCCGCATCATCCCCGGGATCGCCGAGGAGCTGCGCCGGCGTGGCGCCGAGCAGGTGCCGGCCGCCCTGCTCACCCGCGGCGTCGCCGGCGTGGCGGACGGCTCGGCCGGCGGTGCGCTCGTGGTGAACCTGCCGGGTTCGACCGGCGGCGTCCGCGACGGGATGCCGGTGATCGTCGCCCTTGCCGGTCACATCCTCGATCAGCTCGACGGAGGAGACCACTGATGGACGCGGTGCGCATCGCCCGCATGAGCGCCGAAACGCTCGACGTCGGCGCCCACGTCGGCGCCGTGACCGACGCCGAGCACGGCGCCGTGACGTCGTTCGTCGGCATCGTGCGCGATCACGACCCGGACGCCGGCGGCGAGGTCGTGGCGCTGGAGTACAGCGCGCACCCGGATGCCGAGCAGAAGCTGCGTGAGATCGCCGTGTCCGCGATCGGCGAGACCGGCGCCCTCGTCGCCGTCAGCCACCGCGTCGGGCGGCTCGCCGTGGGGGAGGCCGCGGTGGTCATCGCCGTCGCCGCCCCGCACCGCGCCGAGGCGTTCGAGGTGTGCCGCGCCGTGATCGAGACGATCAAGACCGATCTGCCGGTGTGGAAGCGTCAGGTCGAGGCCGACGGCACGACGGCCTGGAAGGGTCTGGGCGGCTGAGCCGCCTCCGTCGCCGGGTCTCAGCCGCCGGCGAACGGCGGCAGGACGTCGACGACGTCGGCGTCGCCGAGCACCGCGTCGTCGCCCACGCGCTCGCCGCCGACGAGCACGGCGCAGCGGGGGAGGATGCCCCCGAGTCCCGGGTACTGCCGCGCGACGGCGACGCGCAGCGCGCCGAGCGTCGTCTCGGAGCGCGTCTCCTCATCACGGCCGGCGGCCTCCTCGGCCGCCGCGAAGTAGCGGACGCGGGGCACTAGGCGATCCCGATCACGCCGGTGTCGGCGCTCTCTTCCGCTTCGGCGTCCTCGTCGATGTGGGCGGTGCCGCGCGCGAGCTTGACGACCTCGCCGATCGCGCGGGCGACGGCATCCGGGTCTCCGCCTGCCAGGCCTGCGGCCACGCCGGCCGCGAAGGCTCCGACGGGCGCCGCGGGGCGTGCCACGCCGTGTGCGGCGTCGCGGGCGAGGTCGAGGACAGCCGCCACGGGCAGCTGGTCGGCGGTGAGGCCGAGTGTCGAGCACAGCGCTTCGGCCCACTCGTCGAGCGCTTCGGGCGGAAGGGTCTGGGACTGATCGCTCATGGTGACCTCCTCGTTCGGCACGCGTTCGTCGGCTGCCGATGTCTCGATCCTGGCACGAGTCGCGAGGGCCGGCACGCCCTCGTGCGTCGCGCCGTGGCGCGCGGCGTCGTCCCACGTGTCCACGTCCGCCGACAGCGCACCCGGGTCGGCGAGCGCCGCCACGGCGAGGTCGGCGGTGAGCGCGCGCACGGGCGCGTCCCGCCCGGCGCCGGGAAGAGCGGATGCCGCCGCCCGCAGCGCCCGCGTGCGGTAGACGCCGGTGAGCCACTGCGGCCGCGACGTGGCGTCGGCCAGGCACACGCCGTCGGTGTCGGCGGGGACGAGGGCTGCGGCCTCGGCGAGGAAGGGCACGGCGGCGCGCACGTTCGGCAGGTCGCACGCGAGGACGTAGACCCATTCGGGCTCGGTCGCGAGTGCGTCCAGGCCCGCGACGACCGCCGCGGCGGGACCGGCGAACGGCGGATCCTCGCGCACCCACGTCACGTCGCGCCCGCGGTCGGGCCCGACGGCGACGACGTCGGATGCTCCGGCGTCGCGGACGGCGGCGATCGCGGCGTCGAGCAGCGTCTCGTCGCCGATCCGCAGCAGCGGCTTGTCGGCTCCGCCGAGCCGCGACGCGCGGCCGCCGGCGAGCAGGATCGCGCCGAAGCTCACGGCTGTTCGCCGGGGCGCACCCAGTCCCCGCTCTTGCCGCCGGTCTTCGCGACGATCCGGACGCCTTCGATCGAGGTGCCCTTGTCGAGCGCCTTGACCATGTCGACGACGGCGAGCCCGGCGACCGACACGGCCGTGAGGGCCTCCATCTCGACGCCCGTGCGGTCGGCGGTGCGCACGGTCGCCTCGACCTCGATGCCGTCGTCGACGATGTCGAGGTCGACGACGGCGCCGTGCACGCCGATGACGTGGGCGAGCGGAAGGAGCTCGGGCGTGCGCTTGGCGGCCTGGATGCCGGCGATGCGGGCGACCGCGAGGACATCGCCCTTGGGGACGGATCCGTCGCGCAGCGCCGCGACGACGTCGGGCGAGCAGCGCACGAACCCGCGCGCGGTGGCCGATCGCACGGTGGGCTGCTTGTCCGTCACGTCGACCATGCGCGCGTGGCCGGCGGCATCCAGGTGGGTGAAGCTCATGAGATCAGCATGACATCGACGAGGTCGCCGGCGTCGACGCGCTCGGTCTCGGCCGGCACGACGGCGTACGCCTCGGCGCCGCCGAGCCCGCCCGCCAGGTGCGAGCCGCCGCCGGTCGCCGGCACGGCGCGCCACGCGGCCGGGTCGCTGCGGTCGATCGTGACGGGAAGGTACTGGCGGCGTCCGGGCGGGGTGCGCCACCCGCGCGCCGCGGGAAGACGCAGCACCGGGCGCGCGAGCTCGGCGCGGCCCTGCATCGACAGCAGCGCCGGGCGCACGAACACCTCGAACGATACGGCGGAGCTGACGGGGTTCCCCGGGAGCCCGAACAGCAGCGTGCCGTCGTCGAGGGCTCCGAAGCCCTGCGGCTTGCCCGGCTGCATCGCGACCTTCGTGAACGCCATGGCGTCCGCGAGCGTCGTCTTGACCACTTCGTAGGCGCCGGCGCTCACGCCGCCCGAGAAGACGATCGCGTCGGCGCCGAGCGCGCGCGCCTCGGCGACGGCGCGCACCGGGCCGTCGCCGTCGTCGTGGACGGTGAGGCGCAGCACGACCTCGGCTCCCGCGTCGCGCGCGAGGCCGGTGAGCAGCTCGCTGTTGGACTCGGGGATCTGCCCGCGCCGCAGCGGCTCGCCGGGAGGGACGAGTTCGGACCCGGTCGAGACGACGGCGACGCGCGGCCGCCGCGCGACGACGACGCGGTCGACGCCGGCCGCCGCCGCCGCGGCGCGCTGGAGCGGTCCGAGCACGGCGCCGGCGGGCAGGACCTCGTCGCCGGCGGACGCGTCGTCGCCGTGCAGCCGCACGTGCGCGCCGCGCCGGGCCGGCGCCCGCTGCACGATGACGTCGCCGAGGGAGTCGGCCAGCCCGCCCGCGGTGTCCTCGAACGGCACGACCGCGTCGGCGTCGGCGGGCATCGGCGATCCGGTCATGATGCGCGCGGCCTCGCCGGCGCCAAGAGGCGGATCCAGGTCGGTGCCGGCGGGGAGGTCTGCGACGACGCGCAGCGTCACCGGGGTCTCCGGGGCGGCGCCCGCCACGTCCGCGAAGCGCACCGCGAAGCCGTCCATGGCGGAGTTGTCGAAGACCGGGATGTCGACGGCCGCCCGCACGGGCTCCCGCAGCGTGAGCCCGTCGGCGTCGCGCACCGCGAGCTCCACGTCGTCGACGGGGCGCACGGCCGCGAGGACGGCGGCGCGGTGCGCCTCGACCTCGATCAGCCGCGCGCCGCTCATGCGCGCGCTCCGTGATGCGCGGTCCACGCGTCCATGCCGCCGGCGAGGACGGATGCCGGGATGCCGGCGTCCTGCAGCGCCTCGGCCGCGCGTCGCGCGCGGACCCCGGCCTGGCACACGATCACGAGGTCGGCGGCTCCGTCGAGGGCGCGCGGGTCGGCGAGCAGCCGGGCGAGGGGCATGTGCAGCGCGCCGCGGATCATGCCCTGGGCGACTTCGCCGGACTCGCGAACGTCGACGACGGTCGCGGCATCCGGGTCGAGGTCGTTCGGCTGGACGAGCGGCGGCGCTGACGGCATGACCGGCTCGGCGCCCGTCGCCTCGCCCGCCGATGCCGGGGGCGGGACGGCATCCGTGCGCGCGGCCCGCAGCGGGACCTCGCGCTGCCGTGCGCGCAGCGCGTCGACCACGAGGACGCGGCCGAGCAGCGGATCGCCGATGCCGGCGATGAGCTTGACGGCCTCCAGCGCCATGAGCGATCCGACCTGCAGGCACAGCGCGCCGAGCACGCCGACATCCGCGCACGTGGGCACGTCGCCGGTGGACCCCGGCGGGTACAGGTCGCCCAGTCGGACGCCCGGGACGCCCGCGGGCGGCTTCGCCCAGAACACCGTGACCTGCCCGTCGAACTCCTGCACCGTGCCCCACACGAGCGGCACGCCGAGCGCCTCGCACGCCGCCGCGACCGCCTCGCGCGTGTCGAACGTGTCGGACCCGTCGATGACGAGATCGGCGCCGGTGAGGTGCCGCGTCGCGTTGCCGGCGGTGAGGCGCTCGCGGACGCCGGTCACGGCGGTGTCGGACAGCGACGCGGCGGCGCGGGCGGCGCTGTCGACCTTGGCCGCGCCGACGTCCTCGCGGCGGTGGATCACCTGGCGCTGCAGATTGGAGGCCTCGACGTCGTCGTTGTCGATGACCGTGAGGGTGCCGACGCCGGCGGCGGCGAGGGCGAGGATCACCGGCGAGCCGAGTCCGCCGGCGCCGACGACCGCGACGTGCGCGGCGGCGAGGCGCCGCTGCCCGAGCTCGCCGAGCTGCGCGAGAGCGCGGTGCCGCGCGGTGCGGGCGCGTTCGGCGGGCGACAGCGCCGCGACCGGCTCCACGAGCGGAGGGAGGGGCATGCCCCCAGGCTAATGCGCGGCCGGTCGCCGTGGCCCGGCGTGCCGCATGCGTCCCCGTCTCGTCACCGGTGGGCGGCGGACGGCGCATCGGCTCCCTCGGAGACCTTACGATCCGCGGATGCGGAGGATCAGAGGGCCTCGATCCGCAGATGCGGGTGCTAGCGTGGCGACCATGCCGAGCTACAAGATCGCGCAGGCCGCCCGGCTGCTGGGCGTCAGCGACGACACCGTGCGGCGATGGGCGGATGCGGGCATCCTCCCCGTCACCGACGCCACGCCGGCCGAGATCCCGGGCGACGCGCTCGCGGCGCGCGCCGCCGAGATGGCCGCCGAGCAGGCCGACCCGACCGACGTGCTCTCGAGCGCGCGGAACCGGTTCGTCGGGCTCGTGACGCGCGTGCAGGTCGACGGCGTGATGGCGCAGGTCGACATCCAGTCGGGGCCGCACCGCGTCGTCTCGCTGCTGTCGGCCGAGGCGGTCTCCGAGCTCGGACTCGAGGTCGGCGGACTCGCCGTCGCCGTCGTGAAGGCCACGAACGTCATCGTCGAGACGCCGAAGCGGTGACATGCGCCGAGCCGTCCTGATCGCCGCCGCGACCGTGGTCGCCGCACTCGCGCTGAGCGGGTGCGCGGGCGCCTCGTCGGCGGCCTCCGCGGCCGATCCGGCCGACGCCGAGGTGACCGTGTACGCCGCCGCTTCGCTGGGGGCGGCGTTCGACGAGCTCGCCGCCGCCTTCGAGCGCCTCCACCCGGGGATCGATGTGCGCCCCATCGTCTACGACGGATCCAGCACGCTGGCCACGCAGCTGATCGAGGGCGCTCCGGCCGACGTGTTCGCGTCGGCGGACGAGGCGAACATGCAGGCGGTGGCGGACGCGGGCCTGGCGACCGACCCGCGCGTGTTCGCGACCAACACGCTCGTCATCGCGGTGCCGGCAGGCGATCCCCGGGGCATCGCAGGCCTCGAGGATCTGGCCGATCCCGGCGCCGCCGTCGTCCTGTGCGCCGCCGCGGTGCCGTGCGGTGCGGCATCCGCCGTCCTCCTCGCGAACGCGGGCGTCGACGTGACCCCGGCGAGCGAGGAGCAGAACGTCACGGCCGTCCTCACCAAGGTCGCCGCCGCCGAAGCCGACGCGGGTCTCGTGTACGCGACCGACATCGCCCGCGCGGACGGCGTCGAGGCGGTCGAGGCCGAGGGCGCGACCGACGTCGTCAACCGGTATCCGATCGTCGCCCTCGCCGGCGCCGCCCACCCCGCGGCCGCCGGCGCGTTCGTGGACTTCGTCCTCGGCGCCGAGGGGCAGCGGGTGCTGGCCGAGCAGGGCTTCGGGGCGCCGTGAGCACGCGCGAACCGGTCGCCGTCGGCGCGCGCGGCTTCGTCCCGCGCGTGCTGGCCGTCCCCGCCGTCCTCGGGCTCGCGCTGCTGATCGTGCCGCTCGCGGCGCTCGTCGCGCGCGTCGAGTGGTCGACGCTGTGGCAGGACGTCACCTCGCCCGAGGCGCTGTCGGCGCTCGGTCTGTCGCTGTCGACCGGCCTCGTCGCCACCGCGGTGTGCGTCGTGCTCGGCGTGCCGCTCGCGCTCGCCATCGCGCGCATGAACCCGCGCGGCGCCGCCGTGCTGCGGGCGCTCGTGACGGTTCCGCTCGTGCTGCCGCCGATGGTCGGCGGCGTCGCGCTGCTGTTCCTGTTCGGCCGCAACGGGTGGGCGGGCCAGCTGCTGGCCGACGCCGGCATCCGCCTGCCGTTCACGACGACGGCGGTCGTGATCGCGCAGGCGTTCGTCGCGCTGCCGTTCCTCGTGCTCGCCGTCGAGGGGTCGCTGCGGGCGACCGGCGTCGGCTACGAGCAGACCGCGGCCGCGCTCGGCGCCGGACGCTGGACGATCCTGCGCCGCGTGACGCTGCCGCTGGCCGGCCCCGGGCTGGTCGCGGGCATCGTGCTGTGCTTCGCGCGCGCCGTGGGCGAGTTCGGGGCGACGGCGCTGTTCGCCGGCAACGCGCCGGGCGTCACGCGCACGATGCCCCTCGCGATCTACACGGCGTTCAACGGCGCCGGGGTGTCGCAGGGCACCGCGGTCGCGCTCTCGCTGCTGCTGCTGGTGACGACGATCGCCGTCCTGGTGCTGGTGCGGGCCTGGCGGGCGGAGACACCGCGATGACGGCGTCGGCCCTCGACGCGCACGTCGTGCTCGCCCGCGGCGGGTTCGCGCTGGACGCCCGGATCGCGGTCCCCGCCGGGGAGACGCTCGCGGTGATGGGGCCGAGCGGCGCGGGCAAGTCGACGCTGCTCGCGGTGCTCGCGGGGCTCGTCGCACCGCGCGACGGCCACGTGCGGGTGGGGGAGCGGATGCTGGACTCCGCCCGGCCGCGCGTGCGCACGCCCCCGTCACGGCGCGGGGTCGTGCTGCTGGGTCAGGACGCCCAGCTGTTCCCGCACATGACGGTGCGCGAGAACATCGTCTTCGGACCACGCGCGCACGGCGTGCCGCGCGAGCGTGCCGAGCGCGACGCCGATGACTGGCTGTACCGCGTCGGGCTGGCCGGGCTCGGGTCCCGGCGCCCCGCCCAGCTCTCGGGCGGCCAGCAGCAGCGCGTCGCGCTCGCCCGCGCGCTCGCGACCGAACCCGCCGTGCTGCTGCTGGACGAGCCGCTCACCTCGCTCGACATCGACACGGCGGCCGACATCCGGGCCCTGCTCGCCGCCCAGCTGGCCGCGACCCGCACGACCGCCGTGGTCGCGACGCACGACGCGGTCGACGCCGTCGCGCTGGCCGCGCACCTCGCGGTGCTCGAGCACGGACGCGTGACGCAGTCCGGCCCGGTGCGCGCTGTGCTGGCCGAACCAGCGACGCCGTTCGCCGCGGCCGTCGCGGGCATGAACCGCGTCGAGGGCGTCGTGCGCGGCGGGAGCCTCGAGACCCGGCGCGTGGGGATCCCGGTGACCGAGGCGGCGGCATCCGGCCTCGACGGCCGCGCCGCGGCGGCGGTGTTCCGGCCCTCGGCGGTGACCGTCGACGCTGTCGCGGCCGATTCGTGGACCGCCGCGCTGCGGCTGGGAACCGAGCCGGGTGAATGGCTCGCGCGTGTGTCGCGGCTCGAGCCGACGCCCGCCGGCGTGCGCGTGCGCACCGGCGAGCCGGACGTGGCGGCCGACCTCCCCGCCGATGCCGCCGCCGCCCTGCGGCTCGCACCGGGAACGCCGGTGCGGCTGCGCGTCGACCCGGCCGCCGTGCGGCTGGTGCCGGGGCCCGAAGCCGCCGCCTCGGAGGAACACGACTGACGGTCCTGCGCGGCGCTCCCGACCCCGCGGTCACGAACGGCGGGGATCCGAAGCGACCCGCCGTCGACGGTGTCAGCGGCTCGGCGTGTCCGCCGGGATCCCCGCCGCTCGTGACGGGGATCCCCGCCGTTCGCGACGACCGGCGGGTCGTAGACTCGGCCGGTGCCCCGCATCCGACCCTTCCGCCCGGGCGACGAGCCCGCGCTCGCCGACATCTGCCTCAAGACGGCGGATGCCGGCGCCGACGCGACCGGGATCTTCGCCGACGACGACCTGTGGGGCGAGGTGTTCGTGCTGCCGTACGTCGCGCGGCACCCGGAGTTCGCCTTCGTCGTCGAGACCGACGACGGCCGGGTCGCGGGATACGTCGTGGGCGCCCCCGACACGCGCGCGTTCGAGGACTGGTTCGCCGGCTCCTGGTGGCCGCGCTTCGCGGACCGCTGGCCGAGGCCCGAGGTCGAGCGGACCCGTCAGGACGGCACGCTGATCTACGCCTACGGGCGCCGCGGCGGCGCCGAGCCGTACGGCGACGCGCATCCCGCGCACCTGCACATCGACCTGCTGCCCGAGGTGCAGGGCCAGGGCTGGGGCAGGCGCCTCATCGACACGCTCGCCGCCGCGCTGCGCGAGGCCGGCGTGACGGGCCTGCACCTGGTCGCCGACGCGCGCAACGAGGCCGCGATCGCCTTCTACGAGCGGATCGGGTTCACGCGCGTGCGGTCCCACGACGGCGTGCAGGCGCTCGCCATGCGCCTCTAGGAACGGCTGCGCCCGCGGGCGCCGCCCGGCACCGCCCCATCCGCCGCGTCGCCTGCCGGCTCGTCCCGCATGAGCTCGGCGATCCGCTCGCCGACGAGCACCGCCGACGCGAAGGGCCCTCGCGACGGCACGCGCGGCAGGATCGACGTGTCGGCGACCCGGAGGCCCGCGATTCCGTGCACGCGCCCGTGCCCGTCGACGACGGCGCCCATCGGCGCCGTGCCGCACATGTGGATCGCGGTGCCGAGGTGCCCCCGCATCCAGGCGTCGAGGCGGTCGTCGTCGTCCAGGACATCGTCGTCGAGCTCGGTGAGGTGGTCGAAGAGCCCGGCGAACGCCCGCGACCGCAGCAGCGCGACGGCGGTGCGGATGCCGACCCGCATGCGCGCCAGGTCTCCCGGGTCCTCGAGATAGCGGTAGTCGATCCGGGGCGGATGCAGCGGATCGGCCGAGGCCAGCGTGATCGTCCCGCGGCCTGCGGGCAGCTGCAGCCCCACGATCAGCTGCAGGTCGTGGAAGTGGTGGATCTGCTCGGCCATCCGTCGCACGGACGCGCCCAGCAGCGAGCGCAGGGTGCGGATCGGATGCCGCAGGCCGTGGCCGATCCCGGCCGCGAGGCCGTGGGTGGACCCGGTCAGCAGGTAGCCGAGGGGCTTGACCGACAACAGGACCTCGAGGTCGCCGTCGGCGGCGTCGCCGGCGCCCGAGTCGAGGTTGAGCGCCGTGGGGAAGGCGAACGCCTCGCGGGGGTCGAACACCGCCCGCTTCGCCTGCCAGCCCACGGCGATGTCGGGATGGTCGCTGAACGCCGCCCCGACGGGGAGGTCGGCGACGACGTCGACGCCGAACGCCTCGAGCTGCGCTCGCGGGCCGATGCCGCTGCTGAGCAGCAGGTGCGCCGAGCCGATGGCGCCGGCCGACAGCACGACCTCGTCGGCGCGGATGACGCCGTCGGCGGTCTCGACGCCGATCGCGCGACCGCCCTCGATGAGCACGCGCGTGACGCGCGTCCCGCCGCGGATGTCGATGCGCGCGCGGGCGTCGTCGTCGAGGTAGGTCAGCGCCGTGCTCATGCGGCATCCGTCGACGATGTTCGCCGGTACGGGGCCGACGCCGGGGGCGTCGGAGTCGTTCTTGTCGGGTTCGCGGGCGAACCCGAGTTCGACCGCCGCCGCCGTGAACGCGCGTGCGGCGCGGCCGGTCTGCGGCGGCCGGCTGATGGGCATCGGGCCCGAGGCGCCGTGCGCGGCGGCATCCGGGTGGTCGGCATCCGCCTCCATCGCCCGCATCGCCGGGAGCAGGGCGTCGTACGACCACTCCGGCCCCGCCTGCGCCGCCCACGCCGCGCAGTCGACGGGACGCGGTCGCACGAAGTAGGCGCCGTTGAGGGCGCTCGAGCCGCCGAGGATGCGCCCGCGCGCGATCATGTACGGAAGGTCGGGCGTGAGGTTGCCGGGGTAGGCCCAGTTGGCCGCGTGTCCGGGCATCGCGCCCTGCACCGTGGACGCGTCGAGCAGCTCCGGCGGGGTCGGCCCGTCGGCCTCGCCGGCCTCGAGGAGGATGACCTCGCGGTCCGGGTCCTCGCTCAGGCGGACGGCGAGCGGGATGCCGGAGCCGCCGGCGCCGACGATGAGAGTTCGGGTCACACTCGATCCTCTCCGCCGGTCGCCGCGACGGTCGCGCCGGTTCCCACCCAGGAGAAGGCGGCGTCGAGAAGCCGCAGCAGATCCCCGTCGTCGTCCGCGAGCCATTGCTCGTACGCGGCGATGCACACGCCCAGGCACGCCCATGCCAGCGCCTGCGGCTCCAGCGCCTCGGCGGGGCGCTCCATGCGCTCGGCGGCGAAGTCGGCCACGACCTGCCGCCACGCGGTGAAGCGCAGGGTCGAGTGGGCCAGCAGCGCCGGCACCGTCAGCAGCAGCCGCATCCGCTCGCGATGGAGATCCCGCTCCTCGGCGGGGAACTCGTTGAACGTGAGGACGGCCTGCCGTAGCGCGTCGGTCAGCGGCAGGTCGGACGGCATCGACGCCAGGTGCTCCCGCATCGAGGTCAGCATGCCGTCGAAGTCGCCCCACGGCAGGTCGTTCTTCGAGGGGTAGTAGCGGAAGAGCGTCCGCCGCGACACACCGGCGGCATCGGCGACGTCGTCCATGGTGGTGTCGTCGAAGCCGTGCGAGACGAACAGCTCGAGCGCGACGTGGCTGAGATGACCGTGCGTCGTCGCGCGCGCACGACCGGGCATGCGTCCCGGCGCGGCGTCATCGCCCATGCCGAACCTCCTCGTCTTCCATGACACCGAAGGAGTGCTTCCATTCAGGCACTGAGTGTCACTATTATCCCGACAAGCGCGATGAGCGCCAACGATGCCGATCACGCAAAGGAGCATGAGATGACCCCGGAAGAGAACACCGTGGACACCGACGCCGTCGCCGAGGACGCCCTCGTCGAAGAGGTGTCGATCGACGGCATGTGCGGCGTGTACTGATCGTGCTGGATGCCGATGCCGCGTGGCGGCTGCATCCGCAGGTGTCGGTCCGTCCCGAGCCGTTCGGCGCGCTGCTGTATCACTTCGGCACGCGGAAGCTGTCGTTCCTGAAGGACCGCACGCTGCTGGCGGTCGTGGAGGGCCTCGCGGATGCCCCGTCCGCGCGGGTGGCGATGGAGAAGGCCGGGGTGCCTGCGGCATCCCGTGACATGTACGTGTCGGCGCTGTCGACGCTGGCGGATTCGAAGATGCTTCAGGAGCGTGCAGCATGACCATGGAGCTGATCGCAGAGCACCAGGCCCCGGTGAAGCCGGGGCGGCTCGTGGACCACTTCGAGTCGGGGCTGGATGCGCCGATCTGTCTGACGTGGGAGCTGACGTACGCGTGCAACCTGTCGTGCGTGCACTGCCTGTCCTCGTCGGGTCGACGGGACCCGCGGGAGCTGTCGACCGAGGAGTGCAAGGCCGTCATCGACGAGCTCGAGCGGATGCAGGTGTTCTACGTGAACATCGGCGGCGGCGAGCCGACGGTGCGGTCGGACTTCTGGGAGCTGCTGGACTACGCCACCGCGCACCACGTGGGGGTGAAGTTCTCCACGAACGGGGTGAAGATCACGCCGGAGCGGGCCGCGCAGCTCGCGGCGAACGACTACGTGGACGTGCAGATCTCGCTCGACGGAGCGACCGCCGAGGTCAACGACGCGATCCGCGGCGGCCGCTCGTACGACACCGCGATCCGTGCGATGGCGAACCTGCGCGACGCCGGCATGAAGAACTTCAAGCTGTCGGTGGTGTGCACCCGCACCAACATCGGGCAGCTGGACGACTTCAAGGCGCTCGCGGACGAGTACGGTGCGCAGCTGCGGCTGACGCGCCTGCGCCCGTCGGGCCGCGGCGCGGACGTGTGGGACGAACTGCACCCGCTGCCCGAGCAGCAGCGGGAGCTGTACGACTGGCTCGTCGCGCACGGCGACCAGGTCCTCACCGGCGACTCGTTCTTCCACCTGTCCGCGTACGGGCAGGCCCTGCCGGGGCTGAACCTGTGCGGCGCGGGACGGGTGGTGTGCCTCATCGACCCGGTCGGGGACGTGTACGCGTGCCCGTTCGCGATCCACGACGAGTTCCTCGCCGGGAACGTCCGCGACACCGGCGGGTTCGCGTCGGTGTGGCGCGAGTCCGACCTGTTCACGAAGCTGCGGCAGCCGCAGTCCGGCGGCGCGTGCTCGTCGTGTCAGTTCTACGACACGTGCAAGGGCGGATGCATGGCCGCGAAGTTCTTCACGGGACTGCCGCTGGACGGACCCGACCCCGAGTGCGTCCAGGGCTACGGCGAGCAGATGCTCAAGGACAAGGACAAGCTCACGCCGCCCAAGCCCATGGGTGACCACTCCCACCGCACCAGCCCTCCCGTCCGATCCGGCATGGGCCCGGTCAAGGTCACCATCTCCCGCAAGAAGCAGGTGTCCCAGCAGCCCGTGCACGCCTGCGCGGAAGACCCGCTCACGGGGTTCACGCCGCCCGCGGGCTGACGTGGGGCACGACGCGCCCGGGGCGCTCGGCGGACGCACCTGGCCGTCCGCCGGGCGCCCCGTGCTGCTCGTGCCGGTCGGCTCGATCGAACAGCACGGTCCGCACCTGCCGCTGGACACCGACACCGCGATCGCCGTCGCCGTCGCGCACGATCTCGCGGGGCGCATGAGGGAGGACGGCGGCGACGCCGTCGTGACGCCGCCGATCGCGATCGGCGCGAGCGGTGAGCACCAGTCCTTCCCGGGGACGCTGTCGATCGGCAGCGAGGCGCTGTCGGCCGTGCTGCTGGAGCTGTGCCGGTCGGCGACGCAGTGGCTCGACCGCATCGTGTTCGTCAACGGTCACGGCGGCAACGTCGAGGCGCTGTCGGCGGCGGTGCCGCGGGCGCGCTCCGAGGCGCGGGATGCCGCGTGGGTGCCGTGTGCGCCGGTGGGCGAGGTGCCGGCCGGCGACGCGCATGCGGGCTTCGTCGAGACCGCGATCATGCTGCACCTGGATCCGCGTCGCGTGCGGGTGGACAGAATCGAGCCGGGGGCGACGGCGCCGCTGGCGGAGCTGATGCCGGCGATGCGGGCGGGCGGTGTCGCGGCGGTGTCGCCGAACGGCATCCTCGGCGACCCGACCGGTGCGACAGCCGAGGCGGGCGAGCGTCTGTTCTCCGGCATGTGCGAGCGGGCGTGGGCGCTCGTCCGCGAGGGTCGCGTGGGGTCAGGCGGCCGGCTGGTCGCCGTCGCGGCGGGCTGATCCGCGAGCGGAGTCGCCGCGCCGGGGTGCGCGCTCCGCGCGCGACGTGCGGATGATCGCCGGCAGGAGCGCGCCGAGGCTCCGCCCGCGCCACGCGCTCGTCCACACGCCCGCGCCGTAGGCGAGATCGTCCAGCCGCCGTGCGACCGCGAAGCGCAGGGGGTCCAGGCGCGGACGGAGCCGCACGTACTCCACGGCGGCGTCGACCACCGCGGCGACCGCCAGGAGGCGCCGCGCGCGCGGGAACACGACCGCCGCCGCGGCGGCCGCCGGCCACCAGTGACGCACGAGCAGGGCCATGCCCTGCCCGCCCGCCGCGACCAGGCTCGTGCCGGTCAGCTCGGTCGCCAGACGCCACGGATGCTCGACGTTGCGCAGTCGCCGCGCCACCTGGATGAGCGCGCCCGCGGTCACGGCGATCGCCGCAGCCGTCGCCCACCGGCGCTGGAGCGCGACGAGGGCGAGGACGGCGGCTCCCCACGGCGGGAGCACGGCGGGGGCGATGTCCTTCGGGTGACGTGTGGCGAGGGGATGCGCTCCGGTGCCGTAGAAGAATTTGCGCGCGAGCCACGCGCGCGCGGTCTCACGCGGCTCGTGTCGGACGACGGCGGACGGCTCGAAGCGCACGCGGCGGCCCGCGTCGACCAGGCGCCACACGAGGTCGACGTCTTCGCCGACGCGCATCGCGTCGTCGAAGCCGGCTCCGAGGTCGGATACGCGCCCCACGAGGCACGTGCTCGACACCCACGTCACGGGGCTGCGCGGGCGCACGAGCGCCGCGTCGGCGCCGAGGTCGAGGGATGAGCGCGCATCCTCGTATCGCGCGACCCAGGAGGGGTTCTCGACGCGCGTCGAAAGCACGCGCGGCGCCGCCAGAGCCAGGCGGGGGTCGGCGAAGTGCCGCAGCAGGAGTCCGATCGCGTCGGGTTCGACCGTCACGTCCGAGTCGAGGAACGCGACGAAGGGCGTCTCCACGCGCGCGAGACCCGCGTTGCGCGCCGCCGCCGGACCCTGGTTGACGTCGAGTCGCAGCAGCTCCGCTCCCGCGCGGCGGACCACGAAGGCGATCTCGGCGGCGCGATCCGATCCATCGTCGACGACGATGACCCGTGCGAGCCCTCCCGGCAGGCTCGCGAGCAGGCGCGACAGCGGCTGCGCACGCTCCTTGACGGGGATCACGGCGGTGACCTGGTCCAGCGCGATCTCGGGGAGGGTGTGCGCGACGGGGTTGCCCAGGCCCGTCTCGAGCAGATGCTCCGCGAGGCGTCGCGTGGTGGCGTCCGCCACCGTCAGGTCGCGCCCGCGGAACGCGCCGGCGCCGCGCCCCGACAGCCGCGCGACGCGCGTGGGCGAGCCGCCGACGAGCACGCGGCCGCCCTCGAGCACCCGCGTGCGGCGGGCCAGCCGCACCGTGAAGCCGAGCGGCAGCGCGGCGGCGGGCGTCGAGGCGTCGGTCACGCCAGCCCGGCGCCCATCTCCAGCGACTCGAGCGAGTCGGGCACGGCCGGCGCGGGCGCCCCGAACTCCCGCGTGAAGTCCTGCGGGATCCACAGGTCGTCGCGCGACAGCTCGTGCACCGAGGAGTGGCCGAGCCCGAGGACGGCGGAGTCGAGGCCGCCGCGGAGGATGTCGAGCACGTTCTCGACGCCGGTCTGGCCGTTCGCGGCGAGGCCCCACAGGTAGGCGCGGCCGATGAGCACGGCGCGCGCACCCAGCGCGAGCGCCTTGGCGACGTCGCCGCCGCGCCGGATGCCGCCGTCGAGCAGCACCTCGATCTCGTCGCCGACGGCGTCGGCGATCGCCGGGAGCATGCGGATGGCCGCCGGCGTCGAGTCGAGGTTGTTGCCGCCGTGGTTGGACACCGAGATGGCCGTGACGCCGGCGTCGACCGCGCGGCGCGCGTCGTCGAGCCGCGAGACGCCCTTGAGCAGGAACGGGCCGCCCCACTGCTCGCGCAGCCACGCGATGTCCTCCCACGTCGGAAGGGCCGTTCCCATCCACTCGCCGTAGGCGCCGAAGAACGTCGGTGCCTGCTCGCCGGGAGCGGCGAGGTTCGGCGTCGAGAGGTCGGGCACGCGTCCGGTCTTGGCGAACTCCCACAGCCATCCGGGACGACGCAGCGCCTGCGGGGCGAAGCGCATCGCGGCGCCGAGCGTGAGCTTCTCCGGGATCCAGGGGCTGCCCCAGTCGCGGCCGTTCGAGAACGTCCAGTCCAGCGTCGCGATGATGCCCTTCGCACCGGCGGCGCGCGCCCGCTCCAGGCGCTGGAGCATCGTCTCGCGCGATCCCATCCAGTACACCTGGTAGAACGTCGGGGCTCCGGTGGCGGTGACCTCTTCGATCGGCTTGCTCGCGAAGGAGCTCAGGCTCATGATCGTGCCGCGAGCCGCCGCGGCACGGGCGACCGCGACCTCGCCCTCGGGGTGGACGGCCTGCACGCCGGTGGGGGAGATGATCACCGGGAGCGACACGTCGACCCCCATGACGCTCGTCGACAGATCGCGGGTGCCCGACATCCCGGCCACGTGCGGGGCCCACCCGAGCTGCGCGAACGCCGCCAGGTTGTCCTCGTAGGTGACCCCGCGCTCGGAGCCGGCCAGCAGAGCGCCGTACACGCTCGCGGGCAGTCTCTTCTTCGCGCGTCGCTGCGCCTCCGCCACCGTCTCGAACCAGTCGCTGCTCACCGGGATCGACCTCCTCGTCGCCTCAGTTCCTCGTCTTCGACGACGGTAGTGGCACCCGGTGCCACAGGCAATGCGGTCTTTCGCCCGGCGGCAGGATCAGGCGCCCGGCGGCAGGATCAGGCGGCCGACGGCGGACGCCCCGCGGCCGACGGCGCGCCCAGACCCCGCGAGATCGCGCGGGCCGTGGCCGACAGGGCCGGGAGCACCGCGTGAGGCGAGACGCCCGGGGCCTTGATCGTGACGCCGACAGCGGCGATGAGCCGATCGCGGGGGCCGCGCACCGGCACGGCGACCGCACTTGCCTCTGTGGTGATCGAGTCCTTCACGAACGCCACGCCGGTGCGCCGCACCTCGGCGAGCATGCGGCGCAGCTCCTCGGGGTCGGTCACGGTGCTGGGCGTGAAGCGCTGCAGGGGGCTGGCGAGGACCTCTTCGCGGAACTCGCTCGGCGCGAAGGCCAGCAGGATCAGGCCCGTGCCGGTGGCGTGGAGGGGCCAGCGTCCGCCCAGGCGGCTGAGCACGCGCGCGCCGTTGCGGGCGCGCAGCGACTCGACGTAGACGACGTCGTGGCCGTCGCGGACGGCCAGGTGCACGTTCGCGTCGGTCGCGGCCTGGAGGTCGCCGAGGAACGGCAGCGCGACGTCGCGCAGGCGCATGCCCTGCGGCTCGAGCGAGCCGAGCTCGAGGATGCGCATCCCGATCGCGTAGCGGCCGTCCGTGGAGCGCTCGAGCGCTCCCCAGTCCCGCAGCTCGCCGACGAGGCGGTGCGTCGTGCTCAGGCTCAGGCCGACACGGCGGCTGATCTCGCTGAGCGTGAGCATCAGGTGATCCTGATCGAACGCCTCCAGCACGGCCAGAACGCGCTGCGCGGCGGTCATTCTCTCGGTGGTGGGCATCTCGCTGATGGTCATCGTCGACCAGCCTCCTGGGGGATGGGTACCGGACCCCTATGTCCGTAGGCAAACCATACTCTTTCTTCCGCCTCCCGAAAGGGGTGAGTTCTGCGAATTCCCTGCGGATCGCGGAATCCCGCGGTTCTGCGGCTTCCGCCACGCGGAAGCCGCAGACGTTTTCCATCCGGTGGAATGAGGATGTCCGCGTACCGACCCCGACGCCTAGCATCGACCCACCGGCCTCCACGAATTCGTGGGGCGCGAGGAGGGACACACGCGCATGAGCATCGATCAGGACCAGCTCCAGGGACTCCGTCAGAGCCTCGAGGCCGACGACTACCACCTGACGGTCGATGTCGACGGCGAGGCGGCCGTCGCGACGATCGTCGCCGGCCCCGACGCGTGCGCCGAGTGCCTGGTCCCCAAGAAGCTCATGAAGATGATGCTCGCTCCCATGATCGGCGTCGACGCCGAGCGCATCGAGCTGAGCTACCCGGTCGACGTCCACAGCGGCGAAGAGGCTCCGGCCTGATCGGCATCCGCTGACCTGAACGTCCCGCCCCTCGCCGCGCACCTCGCGGGCGGGGGGCGTCGCCGTCGCCGGGCGGCCGATGTCCTCGCGCTCTGTCGCTGCGTGCCGCGTCCAGCCTCACGGACGGGCGCACAAGGGCGCGCCGCACAGTGTCCCCAGAGACTGTGCGGCGCGCCCGGATGCGAGGCCCCGCCGGCGATCAGGTCGCCGGGACGGATGCCGGTGCGTGCGGCGGCGCCAGCCGGTGATCCTCGTCGTAGACGGGGGAGGAGAGCAGGAACGGGATCGCCCGGGCGCGCTCCTCGTTCACCGGCTCGTCGGGGAAGGCATCCTCGATCGTGCGGTGACGATCGACCACGCCGGCCTTGAACTCGGCGTGCGTGAGGATGAACATGTCGCCTCGGCGGACGCCCTGCAGCACGCGTTCGCCCGCCTCCTCGGCCGACTGATACGGCTGCGACTTCGCGAACTCGGCGAAGCTCGGGTCCGGCGGTGCGTATCCCGACTCGCCGTACTTCTCGGGGCGCGCGGCCACGGCGGTGGCGATGTTGCTGTGCACGGGCCCCGGGCAGTACGCCGACACCGCGATGCCCTCATCGAGCAGCTCGATGTGGAGCGCCTCCGACAGCGCGACCACGGCCGCCTTCGTCATCGAGTACAGGCCCGCCACGATCGGCATGAGCGCCGCCATGGACGACGTGTTGACGATGTGTCCGCCCTCGCCATGACTGCGGATCTTGGGCAGGAAAGCCTGGATGCCGTTGCCGACGCCCTTGATGTTGACGTCGATGACCCAGTCCCAGTCCTCGGGCACGGCGTCGGCGACGGGACCGGTGAGGCCGATGCCGGCATTGTTGACGAGCACGTCGATGCGCCCGAACCGCTGCTCGATGTCGTCGGCCGCCGCCCGCATCGCGGCGAGGTCGGTGACATCGACCCGCATCGGGTGCACGTCCAGCCCGAGCCCGGCGAAGACCTCCGCGGTCTCGTCGAGGTGCTCCTGGCGGCGCCCGGTGACGACGACCTTCATGCCCGCGCGTGCGAAGGCGAGCGCGATGCCGCGGCCGATGCCGCTGGATCCGCCGGTGACGACGGCGACCTTACCGATCACGTCCTGCATTGGTGTGCTCTCCTTCGTGCTCCGATTCAGACGTCTGCGACTGCAGCCCGAACAGCCGGACCGCGTTCTCCTTGAGGATGAGGGGCCGCACCTCGTCCTTGATGTCCAGCTGCTCGAAGTCGCGCATCCACCGGTCGGGCGTGATCACGGGGAAGTCCGATCCGAACAGCATCTTGTGCTTGAGGATCGTGTTCGCGTACTGCACGAGCTGCGGCGGGAAGTACTTCGGGGACCACCCCGACAGGTCGATGTAGACGCGCGGCTTGTGGGTCGCCACCGACAGCGCCTCGTCCTGCCAGGGGAAGGACGGGTGGGCGATGATGATGTCCATGCCGGGGAAGTCCGCCGCGACGTCGTCGAGGTGAAGCGGGTTGGCGTACTTCAGGCGGACGCCGCCGCCGCCGGGCTGCCCCGCGCCGACCCCGGTCTGGCCGGAGTGGAACAGCGCGATCAGCTCGTGCTCCTCGATGAGCTCGTAGAGCGGGTACGCCTCGCGGTCGTTGGGGTAGAACGCCTGGACGCTCGGGTGGAACTTGAACCCGCGTACGCCGTACTCCAGGATGAGGCTCCGCGCGAGGTCGATGCCCGCGCGGCCGCGCCGCGGGTCGATGCTCGCGAACGGGATCAGCACGTCGCTGTGCTCGGCGGCCAGCTGAGCGATCTCGAAGTTCGACGGTTCGGGCTCGACACCCGTCTGCGAGATGCTGTCGACGGTGAAGACCACCGCCGCCATCCGGCGCTCGCGGTAGTAGTCGGCCAGCTCCGGGACGGTGTACGTGGGCATCGTCCCGACGCCGAAGTACTCGCCCATGGCCTCGTTGCCCAGGTGCTGCTGGTCGACCCGGTCGACGGAGCGATGCGCGTGGGTGTGCACGTCGATGGCGACCAGCCGGTCGGGATCGATGCGCGAGAGGCGGGCCGCGCTCACGACGCCGGCGCTTCCGTGTAGGCGGCGGCCGTGCGGGCTCGGACGTCGTCCGGTGTCACGCCCGGTGCGCACTCGGTCAGGACGAGCCCCCCGTCCACCACGTGGAAGACGGCGAGGTCGGTGTACACGCGCGTGACGACGCCGGTGCCGGTGAGCGGGAAGGTGCACTCCGTCACGAGCTTGGACCGACCGGCGCGGTCGACGTGCTCCATGCACACCCACACCTGCTTGGTGCCCGCGACGAGATCCATCGCGCCGCCGACGGCGGGGTTGCGGCCCGGGACGTACCAGTTGGCGAGGTCGCCGTGCTCCGAGACCTGCAGGGCCCCGAGGATCGTGACGTCGAGGTGGCCGCCGCGGATGATCGCGAACGACGTCGCCGAGTCGACGATGGCGGCGCCTTCGATGAGGCTCGCGGGGCGCTTGCCGGCATCCGTCAGATCGGGGTCCTCGTTGCCCTCGCCCGGGTGCGGGCCCATGCCGAGGACACCGTTCTCGGACTGCAGGAACACCTCGCGGTCCTCGGGGATGTACAGCGGCACCGACAGCGGGATGCCGACGCCGAGGTTCACGGTGTACCCGTCCTGAAGGTCGGCGGCGACGCGCGCGGCGATCTCCTCGCGCGTGCGGCCCGCGACGATCGGGCGGGATGTGTCTGCAACGGTCATGCGGCGCCCTCCTTGGCGATGCTCTCCGCGGTGGCCGGGATCGGCTCCGCGGTCATGCCGATGTGGTCGATGAACACGCCCGGGAGGTGGATGTCGTCGGCGCCGAGCCGCCCGACCTCGACGAGCTCCTCCACCTCGGCGAACGTGATGCGCCCGCACATCGCGGCGGGCGGGTTGAAGTTGCGCGCCGACAGGTGGAACCGCAGGTTGCCCTTGCGATCGCCCTGCTGCGCCTTGACCAGCGCGACGTCGGCGACGATGCCGTGCTCGAGCACGTGCGGACGCCCGCCGAACTCGCGCACCTCCTTGGCCGGGACGCGGTCCGAGACCTGGCCGTCCGCGTACGACAGCGGGAACGTGCCGTCCGAGAGCATCGTGCCCGCGCTCGAGGGCGTGTAGAAGGCGGCGATGCCCGAGCCGCCGGCGCGCATGCGCTCGGCGAGCGTGCCCTGCGGGATCAGCTCCAGCTCGACCTTGCCGGCGAAGTAGCGGTCGTAGAACTCCTGGAGGATGGGGAACGATCCCGTGAAGCGTCGCACGCGTCCCTCCATGACCAGGCGCCCGATGCCGGTGAAGTCGTCTCCGACGTTGTTGACGATGACGTGGAGGTCGCGGAGGTCGAGGTCGCACAGGGCGTTCAGCAGGGCGTCGGGCCGTCCCGAGCTGCCGAAGCCGCCGACGGCGATCGACGCGCCGGACTGCACGACGCTCAGGGCCTGGGTCAGGTCGGCGCAGTACTTGTCGATCACGGTGCATCCTTCGTGTTGCTGGCGAGATTGCTGCGGTCAGTCAACAGCGCCCCCGCGTGTCGGCGAACCCGGTTTTCCACGATGTGGAAGGGATGCCGGGGGCGATCGGGCGGCTTCGTCGGGGGTGCCTCCGGCTCCGCCACATTTCCTTCCGCAAGGCGGGAGACTCCTGGTCGGCGCGGGCCGCCGACGCGCACCGTGGAGGAACGTTCGCGAAGCAGCGATCGGCCCGCGGCGCCCCCGGCGTTCTGCGCGACCGGTGCTTCGCACCACCACGCACCACGGGAAGAGAAGGTCGCATGAGCATGACCACAGACGCGGTGACGGGCCGCGAGCCGGAAGCGGACGACTCCGACACCACGCGCATCACCACCAAGGCGGTCGTGTGCCGTGCGCCCGGACAGCCGTGGGAGGTCACCGAACTCGAACTGGACGAGCCCCGCGCGAACGAGGTGCGCGTCCGCATGATCGCCGCCGGGCTCTGCCACTCCGACGACCACATCCAGAAGGGCGACGCCCCGATGCGGATGCCGGTGGTCGGCGGCCACGAGGGCGCCGGCATCGTCGACGCGGTGGGCCCCGGCGTCACGCGCGTGAAGGAAGGCGACCACGTCGTCCTCTCCTTCATCCCCGCGTGCGGCGAGTGCCGCTACTGCTCCACCGGGCGCCAGAACCTCTGCGACGCCGGCAAGAACGCCTCGACCGGCGAATTCCCCGACGGCAGCTTCCGCTTCCACCAGGGCGCCGTCGAGTTCGGCGGCCTGTGCGTGCTCGGCACCTTCTCGGAGTACTCGGTCGTGTCGGAGTTCTCCTGCATCCCGATCCCCGACGACATCCCGTTCGAGGTCGCCGCGCTCGTCGGCTGCGGCGTCCCCACGGGCTGGGGATCGGCGGTGCACGCCGCGGGCGTGCGCGCCGGCCAGACGGTCGTCGTCTTCGGCGCCGGCGGCGTCGGCACCAACGCCGTGCAGGGCGCCGCCTACGCGGGAGCGCAGCGCGTCGTCGTGGTCGACCCGGTCGAGTTCAAGCGCGAGAAGGCGATGGAGTTCGGCGCGACGCACACCTTCGCGACCGCCGAGGAGGCGGCGGAGTTCGTCGTCGACGCCACGTGGGGCGAGCTCGCCGACCACGCCATCATCACGGTGGGCGTGCTGCACGACAAGGTCATCCACGACGCGATCAACATCGTCGGCAAGACCGGGCAGGTCACCGTCACCGCGGTCGGCAACGGCTGGATCGACGAGAACCCCGGCATGCTCATCGGCTTCCAGCGCCGCATCCAGGGCGCCATCTACGGCATGTGCAACCCGCTGTTCGATGTTCCGCGCCTGCTGAGCCTGTACAAGACGGGCCACCTCAAGCTCGACGAGCTGATCACCAACTACTACACGCTCGACCAGATCAACGAGGGCTATCAGGACATGCTCGACGGAAAGAACATCCGCGGCGTGGTCAAGATCGCCTCCGAGTGACCCGGACCGACAGCAGAGGACACCGAGAATGACCATCATCTCCGACCACCCCGCATCCCTCGACAGCGACCTCGTCGTCGACGGCGCGCAGCTCATCGGCGGCGAGTGGGTGCCCGCCGCATCCGGCGAGACCATCGACGTCATCAACCCCGCCAACCGGGCGCTGCTCGCACGCATCCCGCGCGGCACCGCCGAGGACGTCGAGCTCGCCGTCCAGGCCGCCGAGGCGGCGCTGCCGGCCTGGCGCGACATGAACGCGACCGCACGCGGACGGCTGCTGTTCCGCTGGGCGGACCTCATCGAGCAGAACGCCGAAGCGATCGACGAGATCGAGCGGCAGGAGGTCGGCCGCCCGAGCTGGGGCCCGCTGGGCACGCCCGGCCAGCTGCGGTTCATCGCCGGTCAGGCCGACAAGGTGCAGGGCGTGTCGCTGCCCACCTACTCGCCCGACCAGCTCGGCTTCACGCTGCGCGAGCCGTACGGCGTCGTCGGCGGCATCATCCCCTGGAACGCCCCCGGGCCGATGTTCGTCACCGAGGTCGGCGCCGCGATCGCCGCCGGCAACACGATGGTCATGAAGCCCGCCGAGGACGCACCGCTGACGCCGCTGGCGCTGGCCAAGCTCGCCCTCGAGGCGGGCATCCCCGCCGGCGTCATCAACGTCGTCACCGGGTACGGACACGAGGCCGGCGCCGCCGTCCCCGCCCATCCCCGCATCCGCCGCATGGGCTTCACGGGGTCGCCGCAGACCGGCGCCCTCGTGATGGAGGCGTGCGCGAAGAACCTCACCCCTCTGCACCTCGAGCTCGGCGGCAAGTCGCCCCAGGTCGTCTTCCCCGACGCCGATCTGGACCTCGCCGTCCCCGCGATGACGGCGGGCATCACGATGAACACCGGCCAGATCTGCGCGGCGGGCTCGCGCGTCGTCGTGCTGCGCAGCATCCACGACGAGCTCGTCGACCGCCTCGCGGCGCAGATGGAGAAGATCACCTACGGGCCGTGGCACCAGCCGGTGAACATGGGGCCGCTCATCAACCAGAAGCAGCACGAGCGCGTCCTCGGCTACATCGACATCGGCCGCGAGGCCGGCGCCGAGGTGGTCACCGGCGGCGCCGCCCCGACCGGCGGCGACTTCGGCAACGGCTTCTTCGTGCAGCCGACGCTGTTCGACAAGGTCGATCCGAGCATGCGGATCGCCCGCGAGGAGATCTTCGGCCCCGTCCTGTCGGTGATCGCCGTCGACGACGAGCAGGAGGCGATCGAGGTCGCCAACGGCACCGAGTACGGCCTGGTCGCGTCGGTGTGGACGCGTGATCTCGGCACCGCGGTGCGCATGAGCCGCAGCCTCGAGGCCGGTCAGGTCGGCGTCAACTCCCCGCTCGGCGCCGGCGTCATCGGCGGCCCGTTCGGCGGCTACAAGAACAGCGGCTTCGGCCGCACCATGGGCGCCGACTCGGTGCTCGACTGGACCCAGGTCAAGACCGTCTCGATGCGATGACGCTGCAGAAGGAAGCCCACGACATGCTGACACAGGACACCGCCGACCGGCAGAGCACGACCGAAGGCACGCAGATCACCACGCGTGCGGCGATCTCGCGCGGCCCGCACCAGGACTGGGAGATCACCGAGCTCCAGCTGGACGCGCCGAAGGAGCACGAGGTGCGGATCAAGTTCGCCGCCTCGGGTCTCTGCCACTCCGACCACCACATCACCGAGGGCGACGCGCCCGTGCGCTTCCCGATGGTGGGCGGCCACGAGGGCGCCGGCATCGTCGAGTCGGTCGGCCCGAACGTCCGCCGCGTCAAGCCGGGCGACCGCGTGGTCTGTTCGTACATCCCCGCGTGCGGATCGTGCCGCCCCTGTTCGACCGGTCACCAGAACATGTGCGTCAAGGGCCTCAACGCCGGCACGGGCATGTTCCTCGACGGCACCTACCGCTTCCACAAGGACGGCGAGGACTTCGGCGGGTTCTGCTCGCTGGGCACGTTCTCGCAGTACGCGGTCGTGTCCGAGTGGGCGGTCGTCCCGCTCTACGACGAGATCCCGTTCGAGGTCGCCTCGCTCATCGGCTGCGGCGTGCCCACCGGCTGGGGGTCGTCGGTGTACGCCGCCGGCGTCCGCGCCGGCGACACCGTCGTCATCTTCGGCGCCGGCGGTGTCGGCAGCAACGCCGTGCAGGGCGCGCGCTACGCCGGTGCGAAGAACGTCGTCGTCGTCGACCCGGTCGATTTCAAGCGTGAGAACGCGAAGACCTTCGGCGCCACGGCCGCGTTCGCGACCGCCGAGGAGGCCCACGAGTTCGTCGCGGCGGACACGTGGGGCCAGATGGCCGACCACGTCATCATGACTCCCAACGCCGTCACCGAGGAGATGGTCAACTCCGGCGTCATGATGACCGGCAAGGGGGGCAAGGTCACCATCACCGCGGTCGGCCACCTCACCGAGAAGGCCGTCCACGTCCACGCGGGGATGCTGATCGGCTTCCAGCGGCAGATCCGCGGTGCGCTGTTCGGCGACTGCAACCCGCTGTACGACATCCCGAAGCTGATGCGTCTGTACATGTCGGGCGATCTGAAGATCGACGAGCTCATCACCCGCCGGTACGCGCTCGACGAGGTCAACGACGCGTACCGCGACCTGGTCGAGGGCCGCAACATCCGCGGCGTCATCGTCCACGACAGCTGACGACGAGAGGAAGACATGCCCAACGCCATCCTCGATCCGACAGGGCGTGCGCAGGCGGAGTCGGCCGCGGCCGAGACCGTCTACGCGCAGCGTCCCGAGTCCCTCGCGGGGCTGCGCATCGGACTGCTCGACAACACCAAGCACAACGCGATGCTCTTCCTGCAGGAGCTCGGCCGCCTGCTGATCTCGGAGCACGGTGCTCGCGACGTCAGCATCGTCGAGACGAAGCAGAGCTTCTCGGTGCCGGTCGACGACGAGATCGTCGCGCGGTACCAGGGGCAGTGCGACGTCGTGCTCACCGGCGTCGGCGACTGCGGCTCGTGCAGCGCCGCGGCGGTGGCGGACGGCATCAACTTCGAGAAGGCGGGGATGCCGGCCGCGGTCGTGCTGACGGACGCCTTCACGACGACGGGCCGCATGATGGCCGGCGTCCAGGGTGCGCCCGACTACGAATGGATCACGACGGCGCACCCGATGGCGAGCCTCACCGAGGACGAGGTGCGCGAGCGCGCCGCCCAGGTGCTGCCCGAGATCGTCGGCGCCCTGGTCGAGCAGCGTGTGGCGGTGGCCGGATGAGCGCCGCGGGCACCGCCGTCGAACTCGACCCGGACGTCGCGCAGGCCGCGATCGAGCACTGCTACGAGCAGGGATGGTCGGACGGCCTGCCCCTGGTGCCGGCCACGCGGCCGCTCGTGGACCGGTTCCTCGCGACCACGAGCCGCGCCGCGGACGAGGTCATCGGGCACATGCCCCAGGTCGACCGCGAGGTGACGGTCGAGCTCGCCGCGATCAACGCCGCGATGGCCGGCTGCAAGCCCGAGTACTTCCCGGTCGTGCTGGCCGCGTGGGACGCGCTCATGCGCGAGCGCGCGGCGAAGGGCGGCGGGTGGCAGTCCACCAGCGGCCCGGCACCGCTCATCATCGTCAACGGGCCGATCCGCGAGGAGCTCGGCTTCAACAGCACCGGCGGCGTCTTCGGTCCGGGCTTCCGGCCGAACGCGACGGTGGCGCGCGCCATCGGGCTCATCGTCCGCAACGCCTTCGGCGTCGTCCCGCACGAGCTCGAGCAGGCGACGCAGGGCCTTCCCGGCCGATGGTCGATCTGCTTCGGCGAGAACGAGGAGGAGAGCCCGTGGGAGCCGCTGGCGGCGAGCCTCGGCACTCCCGGCAACGCCGTCACCACGACGCTCCTGCGCACGTGCGAGTACGTCGACAACCGGCACACCACCGACCCGGAGCAGCTGCTGGCGGACTTCGCCGACACGATCGGCCGGTCGGGCTCGTGGATCTTCAAGCACGCGGGCGCGGGGGTCATCCTGTGCCCGGAGCACGCCAACCTGCTCGCCGGCGCCGGCTACAGCCGCGAGGACGTGCAGAACTGGCTGGCCGAGCACTCCGGTCGCACCACCGACGCACTCGCGCGCGCGGGCAAGGACCTCGCCGAGGAGGGCGTGCGGCGTCCCGGCGACGGCGAGGGCTCGGACGTGTTCCAGAGGACCATCCCCGAGGGCGCCGAGCGCGGCGTCATCGTCGCGGTCGCGGGCGCGCGGACGGCCGGCATCTCGATGGTCGTGCGGTACTTCGCCGACTGGTCGGGCACCTCGGTCCCGATCGAGGGAGCCGGAGCGTGAGCCCGCTCACGCCGAACCCGGCGCTGGAGGACCCGCTCGCCGGCGTCGGCGAGGAGTGGATGGCCGGGCGCACCGCACTCGTCACGGGAGCGGGCCAGAACGGCGATCTTCCCGGCGTCGGCTACGCCATCGCGCGGCTGCTCGCCGCCCACGGCGCGCGCGTCGCGGTCCTGGACCGGTCGGCCGAGGCCGCCGACCGGACGGTCGCGCGCATCCGGGCCGCCGGCGGCGTGGCGATCCCGCTGGTGGCCGACGTCACAGACGACGTGGCGTGCGAGCGTGCGATCGCCGAGGTGATCGACCGCTTCGGCGCCCTCGACACGCTCGTCAACAACGTCGCCAGCGGCGACCGCGCGGGCATCTTCGAGGTCACGCCCGAGCGCTTCGAGGAGCTCATCGACATCAACCTGAAGTCCGCGTGGCACATCACGCGGCATGCCGTGCCCGTGCTGCCGCGCGGCAGCGCCATCGTCAACATCTCGTCGGTGGGCGTCCGCGCCCGCGGGCCGGGCATGCCCTACTGCGTCGCGAAGGCGGGGATCGAGAATTTCACCGAGGGCGCCGCCACGACGCTCGGACCCCAGGGCATCCGCGTCAACTGCGTCGAGGTAGGTGCGATCTGGGGCGCATTCGCCGCGGCGAACATGGACGAGAGCATGCGGGAACCGCGTCGCCAGTCCACGACGCTCAAGACCGAGGGCTCGGCGTGGGACATCGCCCACGCCACCCTGTTCCTGCTGAGCGACCGGGCCCGCTGGATCACCGGCCAGATCCTCGCCGTCGACGGCGGGCCGCCCAGCTACTTCCCGCCGGGACCGCCCATCACCTCGGTCCCCAAGAGCATTCCGGCCACGGTCTGACAGACCCGACGAAGAGACGAGACACACATGGTGGAGATGGTGCGCGCGGCCGTGCAGACCGGCCCCCGGCAGATCGAGATGCGAGAGTTCCCGCGGCCCGTGATCGGCCCCGACGACGGTCTCATGCGCGTGGAGGCCAACGGCATCTGCGGCAGCGACGTCGAGATCTACCGCGGTCACATGGGCATGAACCCGAACCCGTTCATCCCCGGGCACGAGCCGATGGGCATCATCGAGGAGCTGGGGGAGCGCGCCGCCGAGCGGTGGGGCGTCCAGGTCGGCGACCGCGTTGCGCTCGAGGTGATCGTGCCGTGCCGCGCGTGCGAGGACTGCCTGACCGGCAACTACCAGGCGTGCCGCTTCCGCAAGTACGGCCACGGCGTGACCGGCATCGAGGTCAGCCCGAGCCTGTGGGGCGGGTTCGCCGA